>NZ_QVLZ01000082.1:0-9645 GCF_003435205.1 Bacteroides sp. AF32-8BH
AGAAGACAGTTGAAATAAAAAAGAGATTACCACCAAATTTGACGAAGAACCTTGAAAAACATAAAAACATCTGCCACCTGCAACGAAAAGCGTGTAATACACTAGTTAATAGATAGTTGTAACGTTGCAGATACCTGTGGCAGATAGGTTGCAGATAAAGTATCTGCAACACGTTATATAATCAAAGAAAAAGCCTTGATCCCTTTGTGCAAAGCTATGGGATAATTGGGGGACCCTATGGAGAAACTGTAGTGTCCCGCCTTAGAAACTCTCGTTTCCTGCCGTGGAAACTGTAATTTCTAATGCCGGAAACGACAGTTCCCCGCCTGGAAACGGGAAGTTAATGTATACAATAAACTTTTGCACCCATGGAGAATTGGCTTTGCAAGGCTTATACTGTGTGGCAGATACTTTGATCTGCAACCTATCTGCAACAGTATCTGCAACGTTACAACTATCTATTAACTAGTGTATTACACGCGTTTGGTTGCAGGTGGCAGATGTTTTCATGTTTTTTCAACTTTATAGTAGGAGGATTACGCATCAAAATTAGGGTCGCAACCGTAAGTCATAAAACAAATTCACCTCTGTGTCCTCCGTGTCCTCTGTGGTGAAAAGAAGCATTGAATAAATGAAAGAAGAGCGGTGAATGATAAGGAAATCTCCCGTTCATCCACCGCTCTTTATCTTATATACTGATATAAGCTGAACTCCTAAAAATAAAAAGATTAGATTGAAAGCTCTTTCAATACAGTGACAAGATCTCTCTTGATTGGTTTGTCATTCTTAATAGCCTTGCTGAACGGTACGTAAACGATCTCATCATGTTCGATTCCGATCATTACGTTACGTTGATCTTCCATAATAGCATCGATAGCAGCAGCACCGAGGCGGCTTGCCAGGATACGGTCGTGGGCAGTTGGGCTACCACCACGTTGCAGGTGACCTAAAATCGTCACACGTACATCATATTGCGGATATTCGTTTTTCACACGTTCGGCATAATGCATGGCTCCTCCTGTCAGTTCGCTTTCGGCTACCAATACAATGCTACTGTTTTTTGATTTGCGGAATCCGTTTTTGATAAACTCTTCCAGTTGGTCGACTTCCGTACTGAATTCCGGAATAATGGCAGCTTCCGCACCCGAAGCGATAGCTCCGTTCAACGCAAGGAAACCGGCATCACGTCCCATAACTTCAACGAAGAACAAACGTTCATGTGAAGTGGCTGTGTCGCGAATCTTATCTACGGCATCCAATATGGTATTCAATGCAGTATCATATCCGATGGTCGTATCTGTACCATAAAGGTCGTTGTCAATAGTTCCCGGCAGTCCGATACATGGAACATCAAATTCCTGTGCAAAGATACGCGCACCTGTCAGTGAGCCGTCTCCACCAATGATAACCAAAGCATCGATGCCTTCTTTTTTCATGTTGTCATAAGCCAACTGACGACCTTCCGGAGTCGTGAACTCTTTACAACGTGCCGTTTTCAGGATAGTACCACCCAACTGGATGATGTTACTCACATTCTGACTCTTGAATTCTTTGATTTCACCTGTAACCAGACCTTTATATCCTCTGTATATACCTTTAACTTGCAATCCATTGTAGATGGCTGCACGTGTCACTGCACGTATAGCAGCGTTCATTCCCGGAGCATCACCTCCGGAGGTCAAAATTCCGATACACTTAACTGTTCCCATATAACAATCTCTCATTAATTAGTTTGACGCGGCAAATGTACAACAAAAAGTTGAAAGCAGTGGTTATGAAGTTTTTTTTCGTAAGAAGAAAACATTAAAAATGTTCAAATGACCTTTTTTCGCTTTCCTTTTATTCGTTCATGTTACTTTGCCGTTTCCTTATGTTGCTTTGCTATTATTCTTTGATGAGCGTCCGAATGTGATTGTAAATCTTCTCCATCAACCATTTAGGAGTAGAAGTCGCACCACATACGCCAATTGAATTTACGTTTTGAAGGAGAGAAGGATCTATTTCTTTCTCGTTATCTATCAAATGTGAATTGGTGTTCACCTTCAAACACTCCTCGAACAGCATTTTTCCGTTTGAACTCTTTTTGCCGCTGACGAAAAATATCAAATCGTGTGTAGCCGCAAATTCCCGAAGCTTAGGCATCCGGTTGGCAACCTGACGACAAATAGTATCATAATATTCGAAAGTCGCCTCCGGTGAAATATGTTGCTTGAAGTATTCCACAATTTCCTGAAACTCGTCCAGTGACTTGGTAGTCTGTGAGAAAAGACGGATGCTTTTGTTTAAATCCAACTTTTTGGCTTCTTCTGCCTTTTCGATGACAATTGCTTTTCCATCTGTTTGACCCACCAATCCCAGCACTTCAGCATGACCGCTTTTGCCGTATATGACAATTTGTTTTTCTTTGTCACTGTCTGCCAGATACCCTTGTCTGATACGTTTTTGCAAACGTAATACTACCGGACAGGTCGCATCGATAATTTCTATATTATTTTCACGGGCAATCATGTAAGTTTCCGGTGGCTCTCCGTGTGCGCGAAGCAATACTTTGGCATTCTTCAGTTGTTTGAATTCTTCCCGGTTGATCGTGATTAATCCCATCGTTTTAAGCCTTTCCACTTCCCGGCTATTGTGTACAATATCTCCGAGACAATAGAGAGTCTCTCCCTTTGCCAACTCCTCTTCTGCCTTATGAATGGCTGTCACCACACCAAAGCAGAAGCCGGAATCTTCGTCTATCTCTACCTTGATCATAAAGCAAATTATTTACTTACCTTATTAAATTGTCCGAAAAGCCATTCCTTTTGCTCTTCAATCGATAAGTGGGTGTTATCCAGAAGCAGAGCATCTTCAGCTTTGCGAAGTGGACTTACTTCCCGGTTCTGGTCGATATAATCCCGTTGTTTCACGTTTTCCAGAATTTCGTCGAAGCTGGCTTCCTGTCCTTTTGCTTTCAGCTCGTCATAACGGCGTTGAGCACGGATTTCGGGAGTGGCGGTTACAAATATTTTCAGTTCCGCATCCGGGAAAACGGTAGTTCCTATATCCCGGCCATCCATGACGATGCCCTTTTCCTTTCCCATTGCTTGTTGCTGCGCCACCATTTCTTCACGTACGAAGTCAAGCGTACTGATAGGGCTCACTTTGGAAGAAACCTCCATTGAACGGATTTTATTCTCCACATTCACGCCGTTCAGATACGTGTCGGGACGTCCGGTTTCTTTATTCAGCTGGAAAGATATACGAATGTTCTTGATTTCTTTTTTCAGTTTCTCCGTATCGATCACGTCTCCGTTGAAAATCCCGTTCTCTATACTATATAAAGTGACCGCACGATACATGGCTCCACTGTCAATGTAAATGTAACCCACTTCGCGGGCAAGATCTTTGGCCATTGTACTTTTTCCACAAGAGGAAAAGCCATCGATTGCAATTGTTATCTTTTTCATATTCAGTTCATCTGATTTGTTCGCCAAAGATACGGTAAATTTGAAAATCAACCATAAGTTTGCCGTTAAAAGGAGCAAGACAAGTACGAAAGAATTAAAAAAGTTAAAAAGCCGGATAAAAAGAGGCAAAGAGGGAAACGAATACATGAAAATGTACTATATTTGCCCGGAGACACATGAAAGGACACTTTTTTTTAATCATTATATTAATAAATTTATGGAAGTTAAAAAATCACCCAAGGCAGACCTGGAAGGCAAGAAGTCTACATGGTTGCTCGTTGGTTACGTGGTAGTTCTAGCTTTCATGTTCGTGGCGTTCGAATGGACCCAGCGTGACGTGAAGATAGATACAAGCCAGGCAGTAGCCGATGTCGTGTTTGAAGAGGAAATTATTCCTATTACCGAAACCCCTGAACAAGCAGCTCCACCACCACCTGAAGCTCCAAAGGTAGCAGAATTGCTGGAGATTGTGGATGATAAAGCTGATATTGAGGAAACAACAACTATTATCAATGAAGATAATCAAGCTCGTGTAGAAGTAAAATATGTGCCTGTACAAGTGGTTGAAGAAGAACCGGAAGAACAGACTATTTTCGAGGTTGTAGAAAATATGCCGGACTTCCCGGGCGGACAAGCAGCTTTGATGCAGTATCTGGCAAGAAATATTAAATATCCGACTATCGCACAGGAAAACGGAACTCAAGGACGTGTTATCGTACAGTTCGTTGTTAACAGAGACGGTAGTATCGTAGATGCGAAGGTTGTACGTAGCGTCGACCCGTATCTGGATAAAGAAGCCCTCCGTGTGATTAATACCATGCCGAAGTGGAAACCAGGTATGCAGCGCGGAAAACCGGTACGTGTTAAATTTACAGTTCCTGTGATGTTTAGATTGCAGTAATTTGTAACACTATAAATGGAGAGGCTGCTTTCGGCAGCCTCTTTTTATTCATTAATTTTTTTATTCATCATGTTTACAGCTTCTCAATTACTCGATAAGATAAATAATCATATTTCTGAAATCCAGTTTACCCGGACGCCGAAAGGACTTTATGAACCGATTGAATATATCCTTTCTCTGGGTGGGAAGCGGATACGTCCTGTATTAATGTTGATGGGATATAACTTGTATCGGGAGGATGTTGCGTCTATATACGATCCTGCCACTGCGATTGAAGTTTACCACAATCACACCTTGTTGCATGATGATTTGATGGATCGTTCGGATGTGCGCAGAGGGAAACCTACCGTGCACAAGGTCTGGAATGATAATACTGCTGTACTTTCGGGAGATGCTATGTTGATTCTGGCATTTCGGTATATGACGGGTTGTCCACCGGAACACCTGAAAGAAGTGATGGATTTATTCAGTTTGACTACACTCGAAATCTGTGAAGGACAGCAACTGGATATGGAATTTGAATCTCGCTGTGACGTTACAGAAGACGAATACATTGAAATGATTCGTTTGAAAACAGCCGTGTTGCTTGCGGGTAGTCTTAAAATAGGTGCAATTCTGGCAGGAGCGACTGCTGAAGATGCAGAAAATCTATATAATTTTGGAATGCATATTGGAGTAGCATTCCAGTTACAGGATGATTTGTTGGATGTATATGGTGATCCGGAAGTGTTCGGGAAGAAGATAGGTGGAGACATCCTCTGCAATAAAAAAACATATATGCTTATCAAAGCACTGAACCGTGCGGATGAAAAGCAGCATGCTGAATTGAATCGTTGGTTGAATGCGGAGGCTTTTCAACCTTCTGAAAAAATCGAAGCGGTAACTGAAATCTATAATCAGTTGAATATCCGCAATATTTGTGAAAGCAAAATGCGTGAATATTATACGTTCGCTATGGAAAGTCTGGCGGCGGTAGCTGTTGCGGAAGACAGAAAAAAAGAACTGAAGAATCTGGTGAAATTATTAATGTATCGTGAAATGTAGTTAAGTATCGGAGATATGCCTTATAGACGACTACCAAATACTGATCAAGCAAGAGTTCGGGCGCTGAAAGCGGCTGTCGAAAAGGGAGAGATGTATAATGTGCGTGACTTGGCTATTACATTGAAGACATTATTTGAAGCGCGTAACTTTTTGCATCGGTTTGAGGCAGCGCAAATTTATTATACCCAGTGCTACGATAATCAGTCGCGTGCCAGCCGTAAACACCAGATGAATGTGAAGACTGCCCGGCTGTATATCTCTCATTTTATTCAGGTGCTCAATTTGGCAGTGCTTCGTGATGAAATCAAGGTGGCACATAAAGAGTTATATGGCTTGCCTGCTTCCAATACCGTACCGGACCTGTTGAGTGAAGCCTCTCTGGTAGAGTGGGGGAAGAAAATAATCGAAGGCGAACAATTAAGGACCACTCAAGGTGGCATACCTATTTATAATCCGACTATTGCACGCGTAAAAGTGCATTATGATATTTTTCTGGAAAGCTATGAACGGCAGAAGAACTATCAGGCATTAACCAATCGTAGTCTTGATGAACTGGCGTCTATGCGTGACCGTGCCGATGAATTGATTTTGGATATCTGGAATCAGGTAGAAGCCAAATACCAGGATGTCACTCCCAATGATACCCGATTAGAAAAATGCCGCGACTATGGACTGATATATTATTATCGCTCCAGCGAAAAAATAAAAGAAGAAAAAGAAATATCATGTTGATCGATACTCATTCTCATCTTTTTGTTGAAGAATTTACCGAAGACCTGCCATTGGTGATGGAACGTGCGCAGAAAGCGGGAGTTTCCTATATTTTTATGCCCAATATAGACAGTACGACCATTGATGCTATGTTGTCGGTTTGTAGGGATTATCCGGGATTTTGCTATCCGATGATCGGACTGCACCCTACTTCTGTCAATGAATCGTATGAACAGGAATTAGCGATTGTTCACAAATACTTGTCGACTTCCCGTGAGTTTGTGGCTATCGGAGAAATAGGTCTTGATCTTTATTGGGACAAGACTTTTCTGAAAGAGCAAATCTTGGTTTTTGAAAAGCAAATAGAGTGGGCGCTGGAATATGGTCTTCCCATTGTAATCCATTCAAGAGAAGCGTTTGAATATATATATAAGGTAATGGAACCCTATAAAAATACCTCTTTGACCGGCATTTTTCATAGTTTTACCGGGACATCGGAAGAAGCGGCGAAATTGTTGGAATTTGAAGGATTTATGTTAGGTATCAATGGAGTTGTAACTTTCAAGAAATCGACTTTGCCGGAGGCATTGACGACTGTTCCTTTAGAGCGCATTGTGCTCGAAACCGATTCTCCCTATTTGGCTCCCGTGCCGAACCGGGGAAAGAGAAATGAAAGTGCCAATGTGAGAGACACACTCATGAAGGTGGCTGATATTTATCAGAGGGATCCGGAGTACGTGGCACAGGTCACTTCTGTGAATGCGCTAAAAGTGTTCGGAATCCGCAAATAAGGTTCGAAAGGTTTTAAATTATATTAATTTGCCGTATTTATTCGAGATAAAAGAGGGAGAATGCTTCTTGAAAAGAAAAAAAAGAATACATTTGTAGCTGAAAATGCTGAAAACTCAGAGGGAGAGATGCTCGAGTGGTTGAAGAGGCACGCCTGGAAAGCGTGTATACGCCAAAAGCGTATCCGGGGTTCGAATCCCCGTCTCTCCGCAGAAATGAAAGAGAGATGAGAAGTAAATACAATAATAATAATCAATTAATTAATCTTAAAAATTAGACACACAATGAAAAAGTTATTTGCAATTGTTGCTGTGATTGGGGCCTTCACTTTTGGCTCAATTCAACTTGCTCAGGCTCAAGACGCTCCTGCAGCAGAACAAACTGAACAACAAGCTGCTCCTGCCGCTGAAGCTACTACAGCTGCTGCTCCTGCTGCAGAAGAGGGTGGTATTCACAAGGAAATCAAAGTTAAATTCATCGAAGGTACTGCATCTTTCATGAGTTTGGTAGCTATCGCTTTGGTGATCGGTTTGGCTTTCTGTATTGAACGTATCATTTATTTGAGTTTGGCTGAAATCAACACAAAAAAATTCATGGCATCTATCGAAGCTGCTTTGGAAAAAGGTGATGTTGAAGCTGCTAAAGACATTGCTCGTAACACCAGAGGTCCGGTTGCTTCTATCTACTACCAAGGTTTGATGAGAATCGATCAAGGTATTGACGTAGTTGAGAAGTCAGTTGTATCTTATGGTGGTGTACAGGCAGGTTACCTTGAAAAAGGATGTTCTTGGATCACACTGTTTATCGCAATGGCTCCGTCACTCGGATTCTTGGGTACTGTAATTGGTATGGTGCAGGCATTTGATAAAATCCAGCAGGTAGGTGATATCTCTCCGACGGTTGTTGCAGGTGGTATGAAAGTTGCCTTGATTACAACTATCTTCGGTTTGATCGTAGCATTGATCCTTCAGGTATTCTACAACTACGTACTTTCTAAAATTGAGGCTCTTACAAGTGAAATGGAAGATTCTTCTATCTCTTTGCTTGATATGGTAATCAAATATAACTTGAAATACAAAAAATAATCTAAAATGAGTAAGTTAACATATAGAATATCGTATTACGCACTGTATGCGATGTTTGCTATTATTCTGATCGTTATTGGCTTGTTCTTCTTAGGAGGAGATGCCTCGGGCGATGCCTTAATTCCGGGAGTAGATCCCGAAATGTGGCAACCGGCTCAAACAGACGCCTTACTCTATCTGATGTACGTTTTGTTTGGCTTAGCCATTGCAGCCACTGTTATTGCTGCTGTATTCCAATTTGGTGCAGCTTTGAAGGATAACCCGGCAAATGCCATCAAGTCTTTACTTGGTTTGGTTCTTTTAGCTGTTGTTCTTATTGTAGCTTGGGCAATGGGTGATGGTACACCAATGCAGATTCCTGGCTATAGTGGTACAGACAATGTTCCTTTTTGGCTGAAAGTAACTGATATGTTCCTTTATTCTATTTACATATTGTTGTTTGTGACAGTTGTTGCAATCATTGCGAGTGGTATAAAGAAAAAATTGTCGTAATCAATTGAGGATACTCGATTAAATAAGTTATTAAAATGGCAAAAGGAAAAAGAAAAGTTCCTGATATAAACTCAAGTTCTACGGCGGATATTGCTTTCTTGTTGCTGATCTTCTTCTTGATTACAACATCAATGGATACGGACCGTGGTTTGGCAAGACTTTTGCCTCCACCACCCGAAGATGAAAAGAATGAGAATACCGATAAAATTAAAGAACGTAACATCCTGCAGGTTTATCTGAATAAAGATGATGCTTTGATGTGCGGGAATGATTATATTGGTGTTGATCAGTTGAGGCAGAAAGCCAAAGAGTTTATTGCTAACATCAATAACGCTGAGAATATGCCGGAAAAGACACAAAAAAATGTCGATTTCTTTGGTACTACTCTTGTTAATGATAAGCATGTAATTTCTTTGCAGAATGACCGCGGGTCTTCTTATCAGGCATATATAAGTGTGCAGAACGAATTGGTAGCTGCATACAATGAATTGAGAGATGAGTTAGCTCAAGAAAAGTTTGGGGTTACTTACGCTGAACTGAATGATGCACAGCAGAAAGCTGTTCGTGAAGTTTATCCGCAACGAATTTCTGAAGCAGAACCTAAAAAATACGGAGAAAAAAAGAAGTAAGTAATGGGAAAATTTAATAAGACTGGTAAACGTGAAATGCCGGCATTGAATACTTCTTCGTTGCCTGACCTTATCTTTACCTTGTTGTTCTTCTTTATGATTGTAACAACGATGCGTGAGGTAACATTAAAGGTGCAGTTTACACTTCCGCAAGGTACTGAACTCGAAAAACTGGAGAAGAAATCACTGGTAACATTCATTTATGTAGGGGAACCTACACAAGAATATCGCGCGAAAATGGGTACTGAAAGTCGTATTCAGTTGAATGACAGTTATGCTGAAGTGGGTGAAGTACAAGACTTCATTTTTCAGGAACGTGCGAGTATGAATGAAGGCGATGCTGCTAAGATGACTGTGTCTCTGAAAGTAGATCAGAAGACAAAGATGGGTATTGTTACTGATGTAAAAAATGCTCTTAGAAAATCTTATGCTTTGAAGATTAACTATTCGGCTACGAAACGTGGTGAGAAGTAATTAGTTAATTCAATATATATAAAAAGAGGTTGTGTCAAAACGCTGACACAGCCTTTTTTATGCGCAAAGCC
>NZ_QVLZ01000083.1:0-8514 GCF_003435205.1 Bacteroides sp. AF32-8BH
ATCATCCGGAGCTTCGGCATTGCCGAAACAACCTCCTTCTTCCGTATTGCAGTCCCTTCCTTTTACCGTTTGTCCCGGCAGTCCGTTGCTAACCCGTTCCCCCCTGTCACTTGTGGCAGGGAGATAGGAGTATGGTTTTGCTTGCAAAACCGTATGGCTTGTTTTACTTTCCGTACTGCCCTTTTCCTTGTTTTCTGCCTCCCCTAATGTGCTTTTTTCATAGCTCCATCTGAGTTCCTTTGTTTTTGAACGGCAAATTTATTTCGGTGGATGGATACGAAAGGGTTCCGGTCTTCGCCCTTTGTCCCGAAAAAAATAACGCCGGACGGCTTCGCTGTCCCCAACATTTTTTGTCGTCCAAAACTTTTCTTAATCCCTCCTTCCTTATTGTTGTGTGCCGTAAAAAAAAGGCTCATAAACTCAGATGGGGCATGAAAGCTCAAAAAAAAAGTCGGCAGAAAGAAAAGGCCATCCCGGAAAGGGGTTTAAAAAAAGGTCTTTAAATCTAGCTGAAGCATAAGTTTAATTTTAATAGATAAAAGACTATGGCACATCAGAGTAAATATCCTAGTTTAGACAGACAATGGCATAAGATGATGTTTTCTTTCTTTGAGTATCTTCCTATGCAATATCGGCAGGCAACGGAAAGAGAATGGCAAATTCGTAAGATGATATGGAGTTTTAAGGATGGAAAAGCTTATTTGAATATAGCTTGGATGATAGCGAATAAGTTACATCAAGTTTTTGGTGATGATGTTAAGAATATTGTTTTTGCTTGTGTTCCGGCTTCTTCCGCTGATAAGAATGAACTTCGTTATAAGGGGTTTGCTTCGGCTGTGTGTAAGTTTTCAGGTGCTATCAATGCGTATGAACATATACGTGTCAGTGGAGATCGTTTGGCTATTCACGAGAAATTTGACAGCAAGTCGCTTCAAAAAGTACAAGTGATAGAATTTGACAAGGACTTTTTTCGGGGTAAGAAAATCTTGGTATTTGACGATATTTTAACAAAAGGGTTTTCGTATGCTCGTTTCGCATGTCAGTTGGAAAAAATAGGAGGTGAGGTTTTGGGAGGTTTCTTTTTAGGTAAAACAGTTGTCCGTATGTTATAAGATGAAAGAAAAAGAGAGTTATATAGAGAAGCAGAAGGATATCTTTGGAGATACTACTTGGTTCACTTATCGTTATGAGGTGAATGGAATGGTGTATGAAACTTCGGCAGGTTCGTTGGATATATGTAGAAAGGCACGTGATAAATGGATGAAAATGATGTCCGTTGCTTTTACCGGTCATAGAACGATACGAACAAATAAATATGCTTTGTCCGTATCGTTGAATGAAGAGGTACGTTTCTGCTATGAGAATGGAATCCGTTTTTTCTATATTGGTTGTGCGGTTGGATTTGACATGATGGCTGCTCATACCGTACTTGAACAAAGGAAACAATATCCCGATATGGTTTTGGTGGCGGTTGTTCCTTATGTCGGGCAAGATGTGTATTTCAACAAAGAGGACAAACAGAGGTATGCTGATATTTTGCGCCAAGCCGACAAGGTGGTAGTTCTATCCGAATATTATTATGCCCAATGCTATGCCCACCGTAATGATTACATGATTTCACACGCCTGTAGGCTGATTGCCTATTGGGATGGAAAATCTGCCGGAGGAACTTCTTATACGTTTAACAAGGCACAAAAAAAGAAATTGGTGATATACAATCTGTTTTGATTCAGATTGTATATCGTTGTTTTCCAGCGGTATGATCAAACGTGGCGATGTCATACTGTCTGGTTGCTGTAAGTGCTAATACTTCCGATGCAAAAGAGAAAGACACAATAAATATGAAAAGCAATGATAGATGAATTTTACTTAATTGTTTTACCTTTGTAAAACATTAGTGTCCCATTAAAATTGGGACGAATTAAAAATTAAATAAACTTGGCCCATTTGGTCCGAATCGTTCTTTGTCATTTTGAAATTTAGTTTTATCAAAGAGGTCTCTCAGATGAGTCTTATCAGTCAATGAGATGCTCAGTATTTGTAACACTTCATATGTACTTCTGTTCAGTTGCATATCGTGTTGAATGATTGCCACCAAACAGTAAGCGCATATAGCAGCATATATCTGTATTCGAACAGCATTCTCTGTAGTTCCCCAAAATCTTTTGATTTTAAGGTGCTGCTTGAGCCATTTGAAAAACAGCTCTACCTGCCAGCGATTTTTATAAAGTTCAGCAACTTGAAGCGCAGATATATGCATCGCATTGGTTATGAATGTAAATTCTCGTTCTTGTTCTTCATCCCAATATTTAACCAATCTAAGTGGCTCTGGATAATATTGTTTAGGATAGAATCCTGTCAGAAATACACTTGCGTCTGAAAGCACATTCTTAGGCAGCCTACGTTTCCATTGGATGGATTTGTACCCGAGATTCTTTTTTGCTCTGACAACAAAGTAGGCTTCAATTTGATGAATTTTATACAGTATTTTGAAGTTGTTATAACCGCGGTCAAAGATGTAATAAGAGCTTGGTTCATAAGGAATTTCAATCATAACTTTAGAATCGTGTACGGATGCTTCCGTGATATGAAAGAATGCAGGAATCTGTGTTTCCACATCATATAATGTATGCACTTTGATACCACCTTTCTTTTTGCGGAATTTTGCCCACCAAAAGACTGAAAGGCACAGGTCAATAGTAGTCGAATCGAAAGCATAAACGTTACCGCCAAGTTTGAAAATATGATTAGCACACTTTTGTCGTGCTTCGCTAACCAGGTAGTAAGCATATTCTTCAAAGATGTGATAGTCTCTATCTTGATTTGCTCTTGCCAGCGATGACTTTGATACATTTTTACCCATTCCTAAATGATAACATTTGGAATGATGAGCTTCAAGAGCAACTATCAAATCTCGCAGACTTTCACGATTAGAAAGTTGACCAAACATCAAAGCAAGTAGTTGATTCCAGCAGGTGAAGTGCTTCACATATTTATCACCATCATACTTGGTGACTATGCGGTTAAACTTACTTCGATTCAGAAATGAAGCCAATTGAGCGAAAACGTATTTGTCTTGGAACATATGCCATCGGATTAATCTGATGCAAAGCTACAAATTCAAGTCCGTTCGCTCGGAAAATCGCTGTAACTAACTAAATTTCAAATATTTCAAAGAACTCTTTTAGATTTTAATGGGACAACAATGTTTGTAAAAGGTAAAACAATATGCGTTTTTCAGATACAGAGAACAATATGACCTTTTGCATAGGTGTGTGTTGGTTAGGAACTCCAAATATGGAGTCGTTGCAGAAAATAATGATGAACTTGAATATTATTGATAAGGATGGAAACAATGGAAGCTAATGAACTGATGCGATATGCCTATGAATTACTGCAAGGGCATTCGAATGAAGAATGTGCCCGAATATTAAGAGAAGTGGTGGCCGAGTGTCAGGTGTGTATAAAGAACTGTGAAGAAGGTGTTTTCGAAAATATGCTAAAGTAATAACAACAAGAATATGGAAATTACTCATAAAAATCAAGGAGAACTTGACTCAACCATGCTCCCATTCGTGATGAGAGAGCTGGTAGAACTGGTCATGAAGAAAAAGGCATTGCCTTTAGGCGATGCACTGTATTATATATATTCTTCCAAGTTGTATAAATCTTTGCTGGATAAGAGTACCAAGTTATGGTATTCAAGTACATTGTCGCTTTATGAAACATTGGAGAAGGAAAAAACAGAAGAAAAACGACGGTATAACGGTGACACGAAGATCCTGCTTTTCAAGATGTTCTGCATTGAGAATTATAGGGAGGAAAAGAAACAAAGTGCGGAAGAAACCTTGTTGTTGTTTTCGGACTATGGGGTTTTTGATTTTTTGGATGAGACTTTTGAAATGCTTCATACCCAAGACCCCGAATATATATTAGATACTATAACGACTTATATCAATAAAAGAAAATGAGACTATTTCATGGATCTACAGTTACCGTGAAACGCCCTAATATACAGAAAGGACGGAAGGCTACGGACTTTGGGAAGGGATTTTATACGACAACCAACTTTGAACAAGCAAAAAAATGGGCTTTGTTGAAGAAGAACAGGGAACAGAGCGAAAAAGCAATCGTCTCTGTTTATGAAGTTCCCGATGATATTCTTGATAGGGAATATCCGGTTCTTCGGTTTATGGGTGCGACAAAAGAATGGCTGGAGTTTGTTGTCAACAACCGCAGAGGAAGAGAAAACGGTGACTATGACCTAATAATGGGGCCTGTCGCAAATGACCAGTTATATGCGACAATTCGGCTTTATGAACAGAGAGTTGTTACGGCTGAAGCCGCTATTGAGATGCTGAAAGCGCATAAGTTGTTCAATCAGCTTTCATTTCATACGGTAACAGTCGCTTTGTTGTTGAAGTTTGTTGAATCAATTGAAGTGGGGTAAAGAATATGTGAAGTGAAAATAGGGGGAAGTTTATCCCCCAATGGTAAGGTTGTTTTTTGCGTCCACTTAGTTTTTTCCCACCCACCCTTTCAGCGGAGTGACTGCCCGGCAGTCTGTTGCTTACCCATATGTCCTAGCCTTTTAGGGCTGTAGATAGGTAGTTGGATATTTCGCTGCCAAATCGGCAGTCCGCTTCAATCGTTTGCTTGCTTTTCTCCGAGTGGAGCCTTTCTGCTTTTCCGGTGGTGTAATCTTCTTTTATTGGAAACAGGTGTAGTGGCTGTATGCCTGTGTGGTTATGTTCTCCCGCAGAATCCGCAAGTCAGTTCTTCCGTTGCAGCTTTTCATTTTATCGTGCAGTCACTTTTTTCGATACGTGGAATATGATATGCTTCATTCTTCGGCTTCATTTTTTTAAAAGGAATTGCAGATGTTTCTTCCGGTGTGTCGATAGGCGGCTGACCATCTTTTCGGGATGTGCCATGCTTGCTGTCTAACCGGTTGTTTTTTGCATCCTTTCCAAACCTGTTACTGATTTTCAAGTTTTGTCTTTTTCATATCATTTTTTAGGGAAGTCAAATCATTTTCCGTTGCAAATATAGATTGTTGCTAACCCCTTTTACGGGGATAAGGGGACGATTCACAAACACCACGTTGTTATTCGTCTGAAATCTTCCTTTTTTTGCCTTGCATAAAAAGCGTATTTAACCCGAATTATTTGCTGCCATCTTCACCAATAAAAAAGTTACAAATCTTCCTTTTTCCGGCCAGCATAAAAAGAGTATTTATATCTTTTTTCATGGTGTCCCCCAAAGCCAACAATCAGTTATTGCACTGTAAAATTGATTAATTAACTTCTAAAAAATCAGAGATATGAAAAAGATTGAAAATTCATTCGCAGTAACAGGCAGGATTTGTAGGGATGCAGAAATCCATTTATTCGAAATAGTAAAGGTTGCACACTTCTCTATTGTGGTCAGTCGCATAGGCAAGATAAATGAAGAAAAAACATTTGTTTCCTCTGTTATGAAAGTTGAAGCCTGGAGTAAGATGGAAGACCGCTATGCTTTTTGGATACTGCAAAAAGATGTACTGATTACCGTTGAAGGCTACTTTAAGCCGGAAGAATGGACGGATTCTAAAAGTGGGGAGAAACGTAACCGCATTGTGATGGTAGCTACTAAGTTCTACCCGACTCCGGAAAAATAAGAACCCCCGGACTAAAAAGAAAAAGCAATCAAACGATTGAAGCGGCACAAGGTCGCTTCAATCGTTTGCTAATGCGGCAGAAGATTATAAAAAAAGTGTTTCTTAATTTGGTGATTTTCAGATTTATCGGTATTTTTGTATCAAAAATGATACCTAAATATGTTTTTCTATGAAAAGATTATATGATACATATACAATATACGAATTTTCAGATGAATGTATTGTAAAGGAAATCTGCAAGAGAGTTAAGTCTATAAGACTTAGCTGCTGTTTTTCCCAGCAAGAATTTGCGGATAAGGCAGGAGTATCTATCGTTACTATTAAGAGAATAGAATCTTGTAAAGTAAGTGATATTGCCCTAAGTACATTGCTTAAGATTTTGCGTATAAGTGGAACTCTTGAAGGCGTTGTCGGTTTGGTTCCGGAACTTCCAGACTCCCCTTTCCTAATCAATGAAAAAACAGGTAAAAGAATACAAAGAATTAACGGTAAACGTAAGATGGTATGAAGAAAGAGCCGATTATAGTGAATGTATATCTGTGGGGGACTTGCATTGGCAAATTGAATTGGGACTTTGAAAAGCATTGTTCTGTATTCCAATTTACGGATGAATATAGGAAACAAGATTATGATATATGCCCTTCCACACACCCTAAGAGAACCCCTTTGTTTGCGTCTTTCTATGGGAATAAAGATAAATTATATCAAGGGCTTCCGGAATTTCTTGCAGATGCGCTTCCTGACAAATGGGGGGCTTCCCTATTTGACCAATGGCTCACGGATAATAATATAAAGGTTACGGAATCATTGCCTCTATTGAAGCTCTCTTATATTGGCAAGAGGGCTATGGGAGCATTGGAATTTGAACCGGAATTTAATGATGATGCCATCCATGAGTCAGTAAATATGTCATCATTGGCAACTTTGGCTTCTAAAATATATAATGATCGAGATGCTGCTGTCATATCACCGGAGGATAGCCTCACGATGAAAAAGTTGATATATCTTGGAACTTCTGCCGGTGGCATGCGCCCGAAGGCAGTGATTGCCTATAATCTCGAAACGGAAGAGTTTCGTTCCGGCCAGGTGGATTTGCCTGAAAATTTTAAGCAGTATATCATCAAATTTAAAGAAGCAGATGACTCTCCTACCACAGAGATAGAAATGGTATATAGCGAAATGGCAAAGGCGGCGGGAATCAACATGATGCCATGCTTCCTGAAAGAAATTGATGGAAGAAATCATTTCGTAACGGAAAGATTTGATCGTAAGAATGGAGAAAAGCTCTTTAGTCAGACCCTTGCGGCCATTATGCCGGGTGCAGATGATTATATGAAGCTGTGTTGGATAGCAGAGACTCTGAAACTTCCCCAGGAAGACAAAGATCAGATATTTATCAGAATGGTATTTAATTATGTCGCAGGTATATCCGATGATCATAATAAGAACATATCGTTTATCATGGATAAGGCAGGGGTATGGCGTTTATCACCTGCATATGATGTAATGTTCACGGCAAATACATGGGAAAATTCTTCAGCACACATTCATTCGATGGGCGTGATGGGCAAAAGGTCTGCCTTGACTACAAGTGATTTCGTCAACTTTGCCGAGGATTTTGTAGAGGAGCCCGAAAAGAAGATATTACAGGTGTTCGATGCTGTAAGCAAATTTCAATCGTTATGCGCCACGTATGGCATAGATAAGGCTATATTTGATAAAATCCAACATGTATTGGATGGATTGGTCACTGATGATTTGGATTTGCTGCAATTAACTTAAAGAACAGTAGATGGTGATAGTTGCTCCAGTCTTTTCTGGAACGGCTTTCTTTTCTTTTGAGATCTTTATACCCCTATTTGTTATTTTGGAGAAAGTCACATGTTTCCCACCCACCCTTTCAGCGGAGTGACTGTCCCCGTTTCAGGATTTCTCATAGTCACTCGCAGGCTCCGTGATTGTGTGAAATCCAGGAATGGGGAAGGCAAAGGAGAGAGGCATATCCGGTCTGCTTTCGGAGCTTCGGCCACATCGAGACAACCTCTTTCCGGCGGCTATGCCACTCTCCTTTTATTTGCCCGGCAGTCTGTTGCTTACCCATATGCCCCAGCCTTTTAGGGCTGTATATAGGTAGTCGGATATTTCGCCGCTAAATCGGCAGTCCGCTTCAATCGTTTGCTTGCTTTTCTCCGAGTGGATGCCTTTCTGTTTTTCCGGTTGTATAATCTTCTTTTTCCGGAAACAGTTGTAGTGGCTGTATGCCTGTATGGTTATGTTCTCCCCGCAGAATCCGCAAGTCTGTTCTTCCGTTGCAGCCTTTCATTTTATCGTGCAGTCACTTTTTTCGATACGTGGAATATTGTATGCTTCATTCTTCGGCTTCATTTTTTTAAAAGGAATTGCAGAGGTTTCTTCCGGTGTGTCGATAGGCGGCTGACCATATTTTCGGAATGTGCCATGCTTGCTGTCTGACCGGTTGTTTTTTGCATCCTTTCCAAACCTGTTGCTGATTTTCAAGTTTTGTCTTTTTCATATCATTTTTTAGGGAAGTCAAATCATTTTCCGTTGCAAATATAGATTGTTGCTAACCCCTTTTACGGGGATAAGGGGACGATTCACAAACACCACGTTGTTATTCGTCTGAAATCTTCCTTTTTTTGCCTTGCATAAAAAGCGTATTTAACCCGAATTATTTGCTGCCATCTTCACCAATAAAAAAGTTACAAATCTTCCTTTTTCCGGCCAGCATAAAAAGAGTATTTATATCTTTTTTCATGGTGTCCCCCAAAGCCAACAATCAGTTATTGCACTGTAAAATTGATTAATTAACTTCTAAAAAATCAGAGATATGAAAA
>NZ_QVLZ01000083.1:8524-9110 GCF_003435205.1 Bacteroides sp. AF32-8BH
TTCTAAAAAATCAGAGATATGAAAAAGATTGAAAATTCATTCGCAGTAACAGGTTTTATCGGTAAGGATGCAGAAATCCGTAGTTTTGAAACAGCAAGCGTAGCACGCTTTTCTATCGCGGTCAGCCGTGCAGACAAGACAGGTGAAGAAACCTCTTATGTTTCCGCTTTCATGGGGATTGAAGCCTGGAGAAAGAATGAAGCACTGGATTCCTTCGATGTATTGAAAAAAGGTGAGCTGATAACCGTTGAAGGCTACTTTAAGCCGGAAGAATGGACGGATTCTAAAAGTGGGGAGAAGCGTAACCGCATTGTGATGGTAGCCACCAAGTTTTATCCGGCTCCGGAAAAAGAAGAAGAAAAACCGGATCAGCCTAAACAGAAGGCTGTCTCTAAAAAGAAAAAAGCAAGCAAATGATTGAAGCGGCCTAGTGCCGCTTTTTTTTGCTACATATCCGAGAGTGTTTTTGCGTTCACGCAGTATTCTTCCCCACCCTCCCCTTCATCGGAATGACTGTTCTCATTCCCGGTTTGCCCGTAGTCATCCGCTATGCGGCTGATTATGGGCAAACCAGAAAAGAGAAGTT
>NZ_QVLZ01000084.1:0-9003 GCF_003435205.1 Bacteroides sp. AF32-8BH
ATAAATTTAGGAATTCTTGCTCACATTGATGCAGGAAAAACTTCCGTAACCGAGAATCTGCTGTTTGCCAGTGGAGCAACGGAAAAGTGCGGCCGTGTGGATAATGGTGACACCATAACGGACTCTATGGATATAGAGAAACGTAGAGGAATTACTGTCCGGGCTTCTACGACATCTATTATCTGGAATGGAGTGAAATGCAATATCATTGACACTCCGGGACACATGGATTTTATTGCGGAAGTGGAGCGGACATTCAAAATGCTTGATGGAGCAGTCCTCATCTTATCCGCAAAGGAAGGCATACAAGCGCAGACAAAGTTGCTGTTCAGTACTTTACAAAAGCTGCAAATCCCGACAATTATATTTATCAATAAGATTGACCGTGCCGGTGTGAATTTGGAGCGTTTGTATATGGATATAAAAACAAATCTGTCGCAAGATGTCCTGTTTATGCAAACTGTTGTCGATGGATCGGTTTATCCGGTTTGCTCCCAAACATATATAAAGGAAGAATACAAAGAATTTGTATGCAACCATGACGACGATATATTAGAACGATATTTGGCGGATAGCGAAATTTCACCGGCTGATTATTGGAATACGATAATCGCTCTTGTGGCAAAAGCCAAAGTCTATCCGGTGCTACATGGATCAGCAATGTTCAATATCGGTATCAATGAGTTGTTGGACGCCATTTCTTCTTTTATACTTCCTCCGGCATCAGTCTCAAACAGACTTTCAGCTTATCTCTATAAGATAGAGCATGACCCCAAAGGGCATAAAAGAAGTTTTCTTAAAATAATTGACGGAAGTCTGAGACTTCGAGACGTTGTAAGAATCAACGATTCGGAAAAATTCATCAAGATTAAAAATCTAAAGACTATTTATCAGGGCAGAGAGATAAATGTTGATGAAGTGGGTGCCAATGATATCGCGATTGTAGAAGATATAGAAGATTTTCGAATCGGAGATTATTTAGGTGCTAAACCTTGTTTGATTCAAGGATTATCTCATCAGCATCCCGCTCTCAAATCCTCCGTCCGGCCAAATAAGCCCGAAGAGAGAAGCAAGGTGATATCCGCTCTGAATACATTGTGGATTGAAGACCCGTCTTTGTCCTTTTCCATAAACTCATATAGTGATGAATTGGAAATCTCGTTATATGGTTTGACCCAAAAGGAAATCATACAGACATTGCTGGAAGAACGATTTTCCGTAAAGGTCCATTTTGATGAGATCAAGACTATCTACAAAGAACGACCTATAAAAAAGGTCAATAAGATTATTCAGATCGAAGTACCACCCAACCCTTACTGGGCCACAATAGGGCTGACTCTTGAACCCTTACCGTTAGGGGCAGGGTTGCAAATCGAAAGTGACATCTCCTATGGTTATCTGAACCATTCTTTTCAAAATGCCGTTTTTGAAGGGATTCGTATGTCTTGCCAATCTGGTTTACATGGATGGGAAGTGACAGATCTGAAAGTAACTTTTACTCAAGCCGAGTATTATAGCCCGGTAAGTACACCTGCTGATTTCAGACAGCTGACCCCTTATGTCTTCAGGCTGGCTTTGCAACAGTCAGGTGTGGACATTCTCGAACCGATGCTCTGTTTTGAGTTGCAGATACCCCAAGTAGCGAGTTCCAAAGCTATTACAGATTTGCAAAAACTGATGTCTGAGATTGAAGACATCAGTTGTAATAATGAGTGGTGTCATATTAAAGGGAAAGTTCCATTAAATACAAGTAAAGACTATGCCTCAGAAGTAAGTTCGTACACTAAGGGCTTAGGCATTTTTATGGTTAAGCCATGTGGGTATCAAATAACAAAAGACGGTTATTCTGATAATATCCGCATGAACGAAAAAGATAAACTTTTATTCATGTTCCAAAAATCAATGTCATTAAAATAATGGAGCGGTCAGGAAATTTCTATAAGGCAATACGGTTGGGATATATACTTATCTCCATTCTTATCGGATGTATGGCATATAATAGCCTCTATGAATGGCAGGAGATAGAAGCATTAGAACTTGGCAATAAAAAAATAGACGAGCTCCGAAAAGAAATAAACAATATCAATATTCAAATGATAAAATTTTCTCTATTGGGTGAAACAATACTGGAATGGAACGATAAAGATATCGAGCATTACCATGCACGGCGTATGGCTTATGACATCGTAAAAACATATGAAGAAAAATCCACACGCTTCGCAATTTCCGCATCAGCAGGTTATGACTATCAACTGACAGACTGGTTAAGTATAGGCGTAAACTATACAGGTTGGCAAATAGGTTATGAATATAAAAATTCTGCCAATGTCAAATTAGGAGTTATATTCTAAATAATAGTGCCTCGGCTGAATTATCCGCCGGGGCTTTTTTATTATAAGCCCACGGGAAGCCTAATACCCCTGTATCAGAAATACAGGGATAAACACCCCTCACGCAAGCATTTATCTGTAATTTACATACCCATTCCAAACCCCCGGCTTCTTTTCCTGGGCTGGTCGAGTTCTTCCTCCTGTTGCTTCTTCCGCTGCGGTGCCTGGTTGATTTCCGGAACTTGGGAAATACTGTTTCCCTGTTGTTGGATCTCTTCTCTGCCTTGTTCCTGGTGCGGTTCCTGAAGATCCCGGCTCCATTCGGCTTTCATCTTCTCAAGCCGTTCATGGTTTACACGTTCCGCCCACTCCTTTTTCTGGAAGATTTCTTTCGGGCTTCCGTTCTTCATGGTATTGAGATAGTCGAAGGTCTGTTCCGGGGCCCGGTCATACCCTGTGCACTTGTCAAATGAGGTTTCACACTTTCGGAAAAAATCTGTCCTGTCAAAACCGCCCTTCACGTTTCCGCAGTTCTTCTTCCCGGTGTGGTTGGTCTTTGGACTTAGCTTCCTGGTGTTGCTCCTGTCCTTCCGGCTGACAATGATATGTGCGTGCATGTCGTACCGGTCAGCTCCCTTCCTCTCAAAATGGATCTTTCCGTAATACTCGATATCCTCTTTGTTCAGGCCTTTTCCGAACCCTTCCGCATAGTGCTGCATCACATCATCACGGACATACCTTCTCATGGCTTCAGCCTGTTCCTTCTCTGTCTTGCCCATTTTCTCCAGCTCCCGGCTGGAAGGGCTTACCGTGATCACATAGAACTTCGCATCGTTCCGGCTTAATTTTGCCTTGTTGTTGTCTATCTTGAAGGTTACTTCCTGTGCGCTTATGTAGTCACGAGAGTTATTGAAAAACGGCTGCACTTCCCGGCCGTTCTTCATGCGCTCCAGATCCTCATGCTGGAGATAGGTCGTTACTCCTGTGCAGCTCCCTGTATTGGCATAAGTTCCGGAACCGCCACCCTGAATTTTTATATTCATAGCCCCCTCCTTTCCTTTTCCTTCTTATAGACCTTGTTTATGTCATCGAGCAGCCCGGTCTTTCCTTTTGCATCGAGGAAGGAAACGATATGTTGCATGGCCTTGAGTTGTGCCGTTTCGCTGGCTTCTATCCGCTTGAAGATAATATCCTGGTTCTTCCTTATAGTTGAATCTGCATCCCGCACCGCTTTTTCTGCCCTGCCTATGGCCTTGCCGTTGTTGTCGGAACTGTTGATTATCCCGGCAAGCAGCTCCTTGTTATCCTTCAGGAACCGCCTGAACTTTTCTTCCGAAAGTAAGGATGAAAGGCTTATGGTTATCTGTGTGCTGGCTCCGGCCAGAGCTTCACAAGCCGGACGCACAAGATCCGTTTCCTGTTTCTTCAGGAATGCGAACACCTGGTCCATGCGCTTGATAAGCTTCTGCATTTCCTGTGCCGGACTTTCATGCTCGACCGGGTTTATACCGTACTTCTCAAAGTAGTTTATGGCATGAGTAATATACTCCATTTTTGACACACTGTTTGCCTTGGCCAGACGGTCAAGTTTAGCAAAAGTGGTACGTTCTACCGCTACCGTTGTTTTACTGTCTTTTTCCATATAATTATAAGGATTATTATAACGAATTAATATACTAACTAATTGGTTTACAAGATAGTATATTTATTCGTTATAACCAACATATAACGGTTAATTTTTCTAATGCTTTGATTATCAAAGCATAACCCCGTAGGGCAAGAGGAAAAAACAGGGCTTGCCCGGTTTCCTCTTGCTGTTCTATCGAACACCCTCCCCAGCGCGAAATCGCAAAGGGGACGGGGAGAGATAGAACCTATCCCAC
This sequence comes from Bacteroides sp. AF32-8BH, assembly GCF_003435205.1. NCBI lineage: Bacteria > Pseudomonadati > Bacteroidota > Bacteroidia > Bacteroidales > Bacteroidaceae > Bacteroides > Bacteroides sp. AF32-8BH. The sequence goes on from NZ_QVLZ01000084.1 coordinate 4,214, forward strand.
ACACGTGAACACCCACGAAAACCGCACACCCAGTACACAACAGAATTACCCAACAAAACCGCACAACAGATTGCGTCCGGAACACCACACAAAAACTCATCGGTCGGGGAGCGCCGCACGGCAAGGGGGTGTACCAACACTCCCGACGAGTGCAGCCGTTTGCAGTGCAAATCAGTGTGCGGTTTTACTTGGATATCCGATATAAAATACCTAACTTTGATTCCGTAACGAAATCAAACAAAACAGACCTATGGAAAAGGAACCAGGAAAAAAGACCGGGAAAGGTGGAGCCAGAGAAGGTTCCGGAAGAAAGGCTGTGTCCGGCATGTACACCAAGACCATGAGAGTGCCTACAGTAATGGAAGAAGAAGTACTCTGCCTGATCGATATGTATTCGAACTGGCTGAAGTCCGGGAAAATGGAAAAGGGTATGGCAAGGCGCACCACTCCGGAACAGAGAAAAAGAGCTATCCGGTCAATACAGGAGATACTCGAGTATGAGAAGCAGAGCCAGAAAGTACACAAACAGGAAGAAGAGGACAAACGGCAGCTGTCCTTGTTCTGAACAAAAGCATAAAACAAAAGTCAGCAGAACTTCAAAAACAAAACAAGTTCTGCTGACTTTCTAAAATAGTTATGTTATTTCTTCTTCTTTCCAAACAATTCCGAATGACTGCCAAGCCTAACCAGCTTTACGACTTCATCATCGATCCATATCAAAAGAAAATCATTTTCTACGTGACATTCCATGTGACCTGCATAATCACCTGAAAGCATATGAGGTTTAAACTCTTTTGGAACGTCCTCACAACGTTCCAAGTATCCTACAATATCATAAAGCTTTTCAAGTTTGGTATTATCATTCCTGTACCGTTTCAGGTCTTTCCGGAACTGGCTACCAGTCTTAACCTCTCTCATTCACTACAGGATTTTATAAAGTTCTCGAAGCTGCTTGTGTCAACTTTCTTCAGGTTTTTCCCAGCACGAGCTTCTTCTATGGCCGCTTTGGTTTCTTCGTTTGGTTCTGTGTACATGGCATCCATAAGAAGACATTCCACAAAGTTGTTTAAGCTCCGATGTTCACGTTTGGCAGCACTCTTCAGCATGTCCAGGAGGTTGCTGTCAAGTCTGAATGCAGTTAATTTCTTTATTGCTACTTCCATACTGTTATACTTTTTATTACAAATGTATAACAATGTATATCAAAAGCAAAGAAAATAAACACAAAATTACCAATATATACATTTTTTAACGCGCGGGGAAGCTGCCCTAAAAAAAAGCCCACCTCACTCCCTAAAGGGAGAGTTCTCTCTCTTTCTCCCTATTGTTCCATTTTTGGGCAAAAGCAAGGTCATTTTTCGTCTAAAATCCGCTTTTTTGTTAGAATGTCTTTGCAGAATATCTTGTACGAACATGTTTTTTTAATTGCAAAAGATTGGTTTTCAATATATTGTAAATAAAACAAACACACCAAAACCGACCAAATTGCTAAAACAAGCACACCAAAACCGACAAAATTGCTAAAATTACCCCCTACCAAAACCGACAAAATTGCTAAAATCAACAATAAAAACTGACGATAGCTTTTTTTTGTCGTTTTATGTTTCTATATTTGCGGAGTAACACCTAAAAATCAATCGTATGGCAAACGAAAAAGACATAATGCAGTTTATACCACCAACAGAAGAAGAAATCATGCTTATACAGCCCAATAACGTAACATTCGGGCAGTATAACATTTCAGAATGGCAAGAAAACTTGCTTACCCTTATCAGCGACAAGCTGCAAAAGCACATGACAAGAAAAGAAGAACTGCCACGTGATTTATTTAACATGCCCTATGTTACAGTTAAATGTGATGATGCTGGGGGCAAAAATCATAAATCAATGGTGTTAAGAGAAGCATTAGACTTGGCAAAGAAGATATTTTCCTTTCGCTGGGTTCACCCAAAAATACATAAGACAATAGAAACTACAGGTGTAATCATCACAACGATACACAACATCAAAGGGACAAACCAAATAATAATCAATATCAATCCTTGGGCTATTCCGTTCCTGGTCTATTACGGTGTTGGTGTCGGTGGCACAAGGTATTCCAAAGGGCTTGCCCTTGGGCTTCGTGGAAATTATACCAAAAGGCTGTATAAGATAATTTGCAGCCAAAGGGACAGAAAGCAGTATTACTACCCCATACAGCAGTTAAGGAAAGATTTGGAAATACCAGAAAAGCACTCAAACAACGATATAGACAGGAGAATACTTAAACCAGCAAAAGAACGTATCAAGGAAAGCGGTTCTGATGTATGGTTTGATTATGAAATGATTTGCAAATACCCTGTAAAGGGCAGAAAACCAAAAGCGGACACGGTTCTTTTCACTATCAACACACTGCACCCACGTGAAGAAGGTGGGGAACAATACGAACAATATTCGTTTGTTTACAGGTGGGTAAGTAGCGCAATGGATCACCCGACCAACGACAGGGCAGTCAAGGCTGTGGATAAGATAGCGGAACTCGGCAGACTGAAAAACGTGTACGAAAGATGCTGTTACTACGATGACAAGGTATGTGCTGGGGACATGGTAAGAAAGCACGCTGAAAATGCATTGCTTAAAATGTTAAGAGAAGAGTTCGGTATAAAATAATTTGATTCTGTCACACAATCAAAAAAAAACAAAGATATGAAGGAAGGAGATTTGGTAATGGTTTCAGCCGAAGCTGTAGGCTTAGGGAAGCCAATGGAGGCCGTTATAGACAAGATTGAAACATTCATGGGACAAACCCTTGTAACAGTCACTTACACGCAACCAGACGCCTTATCCGGCTTCGGTGGTTGTTTTGTAGATACACACATAACAAAGCAATAATATATTTTTTGTAGAAAGTGTATATTGATAAATATATTCTTTATATTTTTGCACATAAATCATTGATATGCAAGAAAAAGCAAATATACAGACATCAACTCTAAGAGTACCTAAAAACATACTCGAAGAAATAAAAATATATTGCCGAAAAGCCGGAAAGCCTGTCGGTGAATGGGTTGAAACAGCCTGGAAATTCATAGAGAAGAATGACTTTGACATCTATGACAAGGAAACAACACCATTTCTTCCTGTTCCTCCAGACATCGAGAAGGAAAGGAACCAGGTAGAAGCCTTGTGTATGCTCATGAGTGAATTTATAACGGCACAGAAGCAGATACAGCTTCCGGCTCCAGAACTTATCGCAAAGACAGCTGAAGAAAAGGTACGTGCTGAAATGAAGTCTGAAGAACAGGCTAAAGAACTCAAGGTCCTTCAGGAAGAAAACGACCGATTACGTAACGAAATCAAAGTTCTTCAGGAGTATAAGGAAAAAGCATACCGGGAACTTTGCCGGGTACGTGATGAACAAAAAACAATAGGGAAAATAAAAGTAAATACAGAACTAAAATAAAATGACATTTATGAAGAAAATCTTATTAATTATAGCTATTGCTATTTCTACTAACATCTATGCACAAAAAGGAAGCAGCCAGTTCTCTTTATTCGGAGGATTTGAACATTTTCCTGAATTAAAATGCCGTAACGGTTACAATGTAGGTGTTGAGTTCAAACATTACCTTAATAACCGTGTCTATGCACTGGCAAACTTCCATGCAGGGGTTAATGACGGAACAAAAAACGTAAGCTATACAAGGGACGAGATTGATTATAATTTCGACCTGTCAAATAGTGTAAGGGACTATATGATAGGATTCGGTATAGGTGGAGATCTGTTACATATTAACAGACATAAAATCTATATGCAAGGAACTGTAGGTATTGGTTCTTCTGAACAATATGAAGACGGTATAACCTTATCTCCAGGTGGAGCCACCCACGCCCGAAGTCGCAGAAAAGGAGAATGAAGGGCAACAGCTCAAGCCGGAAGCGGAAGATGTGAGGAACAGGCAGGCGCAATATCCCGAAAATGCACCGCCGCAGATACGCAGTCCGGCGGATAGTATCGTTGCCAACCATGTCATAATCGGGCGTCCGGGACTGTATGCCAAGGAGGAAACCCGGTCCAAAGGATTGAAAATATAACCTAAGGAATTTTATCTGAAGTATTAATAAGGGCTATCCCAAAAGGTCTAAAAGTAAATTTTATCCTTTCTGCAAGTATCTATAGGATGGCAACTGCATTTTTTTCTTTTTGGGCAGCCCTTATTAAAATTTATTCTTATTTTAGGTTATATACATTCATGTCCATTTATGTAAAAAATTCCTGCTGACCTTGTTTATGTCTTGTCAGTCACCATTTGCAAAACCATATTTGACCCTCAAAGAGGCTGAATTTGATAAGTAACTTGCTACATACTCATAATAAGGAGCTAAATAGAACACGAATGGGAAATACACAAATGCTAAACTAAAGAAGATATTGGCCAAAATAAACGCTATACCGAGAGAGAAACTTGATTTTTCAACTTCCTAAAACGGTGTTGTTCAAACATTTCTACTTATTTGTACTTGCCAGTTGAACCTACGCTTCCCTAATAAAATGTCTATGGTAAAAAGTTAAAAAATCCTCCCACTTTTGTTAGATATATTTTTTTGTGTAATTTTGTAATCGTTATGCGGCAGTAATAATATACATATTAATACGAGTTAGTAATCCTGTAGTTCTCATATGCTACGAGGAGGTATTAAAAGGTGCGTTTCGACAATGCATCTACTGTAGTATATTATTGCTTAATCCAAATGAATATTATAAATTTAGGAATTCTTGCTCACATTGATGCAGGAAAAACTTCCGTAAC
>NZ_QVLZ01000085.1:0-8143 GCF_003435205.1 Bacteroides sp. AF32-8BH
AGAACTGTAAAATATAAAAGAGGTTGTGCCAACGTTTTGACACAACCTCATTTGTAACTCGTAAACTATTGATGCTTAAGCAGCTTTAGCTTTAGCAACTACAGCTTTGAAAGCTTCCGGGTGATTCATAGCTAAATCAGCCAAAACCTTACGGTTTATTTCAATACCGGCTTTGTGCAGACCGCCCATCAATTTAGAATAAGACATTCCTTCAAGACGTGCAGCAGCGTTGATACGTTGTATCCAAAGAGCGCGGAAGTTTCTTTTCTTATTTCTACGGTCACGGAACGCGTAAGTCAAACCCTTTTCCCAAGTGTTTTTAGCTACGGTCCATACATTCTTTCTTGCACCAAAGTAACCTCTGGTCAATTTCAAAATTTTCTTTCTTCTTGCTTTTGAAGCAACATGATTTACTGATCTTGGCATAGTTTTACTTTTTTTGAATGTTAGCGCCGCTACTTCACGCAGCGAACTTCAGGCTAATGCATTCGGTTAATACTTTAATAATACTTTTACGCTTTTGATTACTTCATTGCTAAGAGTTCCTTAACCTGGCTTACATTTGTTGTATCAACAGTTGTAGAGTAGCACAGATTTCTTTTTCTCTTCTTGGATTTCTTAGTCAAAATGTGACTGTGAAAAGCGTGCTTTCTTTTGATTTTACCTGTTCCGGTAAGGGTAAACCTTTTTTTAGAACCGGAGTTAGTCTTCATCTTTGGCATCTTACTTGTTTTTAAATTATTAAATATATAATGGCAACGCACTATACCTGCGCGTTACGCATCCTTTTCTTATTCTTCGCTCGTTTCCGGCTTCTCTGCTTTTTGTGCAGGAGCAGCAGGTTTCGGTGCTCCGGCCGTTGCAGGCTTTTTAGGAGCTTCTTTCTTCTTCGGAGAAAGCTGGATAGTCATACGCTTACCTTCCAATATCGGCATCTGATCCACTTTTGCATAGTCTTCCAAATCATTCGCAAAACGAAGCAACAATACTTCACCTTGTTCCTTAAAAAGGATAGAACGACCTTTAAAGAATACATAAGCCTTCACCTTATCACCGTCTTCCAAGAATCCTTTAGCATGTTTCAACTTAAAGTTGTAATCATGGTCATCTGTCTGGGGACCAAAACGAATCTCCTTCACATTAACCTTCACCTGCTTCGCTTTCTGTTCCTTCTGACGTTTCTTTAATTGATAAAGAAATTTAGAATAATCAATAATACGACAAACAGGGGGTTGAGCATTAGGAGAAATTTCCACTAAATCCAATTCTTTTTCTTCAGCCATTTTCAGAGCCTGAAAGATTGGATATACTTTCGGTTCAATATCATCGCTTACTATGCGAACTTCCTTGGCACGAATCTGTTCATTGATTCTGTATTGCCCTTTTAGAGTGTCATTCTTCATTAAAAACGTTTACTTCCTAGTTTGATCTTTTTATTGTTATACTAAATATTTTATTTTGAAACGGCTGCAAAGTTACCATTTATTTATCATATTCTGAACTTCTTCGTTCAAAATTTTAGCAAATTCTTCAAATTTCATGGTTCCTTTGTCACCTTCGCCTTGTCTACGAACAGAAACTTCACCATTTTCAGCCTCTTTTTCACCGACAATCAGCATATAAGGAATGCGCTTCATTTCATTATCACGAATCTTGCGGCCGATCTTCTCGTTACGATCATCTACAATCGCACGGATTTCGTGTATTTTCAGATACATCTTCACCTGTTCTGCATATTCATTGAACTTCTCACTGATCGGCAGAATAACTACCTGTTCCGGTGTCAGCCACAATGGGAACTTACCGGCAGTGTGCTCAATCAATACAGCAACAAAACGTTCCATTGATCCGAACGGAGCACGGTGAATCATCACCGGACGATGCTTCTGATTATCAGAGCCCATATATTCAAGTTCAAAGCGTTCCGGCAAGTTGTAGTCAACCTGGATAGTGCCCAGCTGCCAACGACGACCGATAGCGTCTTTCACCATAAAGTCAAGCTTAGGACCATAAAAAGCAGCTTCTCCATACTCAATCTTAGCAGGCAAGCCCTTCTCCGCACAAGCCTCGATAATAGCCTGTTCCGCTTTTTCCCAGTTATCATCGCTACCAATATACTTTTCACGGTTCACTTTATCACGCAAAGATATCTGTGCTTCAAAATTCTGGAAATCCATAGAACGGAACACAATAGATATAATATCCATCACACGAAGGAACTCATCTTTCACCTGCTCCGGACGACAGAAGATATGCGCATCATCCTGCGTAAAGCTACGAACACGAGTTAAACCATGTAACTCTCCACTTTGTTCATAACGACAAACCGTACCAAATTCAGCTATACGCAACGGAAGGTCTTTATAAGAACGTGGGAAGTTTTTGTAAATCTCACAGTGGTGAGGACAGTTCATTGGTTTCAAGAAATACTCTTCCCCCTCTTCCGGAGTATGGATAGGTTGGAAAGCATCCTTGCCATATTTTGCATAGTGACCCGAAGTCACATACAGCAACTTATTACCGATTGGCGGAGTAATCACCTCCTGATAATCGTAACGTGTCTGGATACGACGTAAGAACTCCTGCAGACGCAGACGCAATGCAGTACCTTTCGGCAACCACATAGGAAGTCCCTTACCTACAGTTTCGGAGAACATAAACAACTGCATCTCCTTACCAATCTTACGATGGTCACGCTTCTTCGCTTCTTCCAATAACACCAGATATTCATCCAGCATTTTCTTCTTCGGGAACGTGATACCATAAATACGAGTCAGCATCTTACGATCTTCATGACCACGCCAATAAGCACCAGCCACTGAAGTCAACTTAATAGCCTTGATCGGAGCAGTCGTCATCAAGTGAGGACCACGACAAAGGTCAGTAAATGCACCCTGGGTATAAGTCGTAATGTGTCCGTCTTCCAGTTCAGAAATCAATTCACATTTATATGTTTCGCCACGATCACCAAACATTTTCAGAGCATCCGTTTTTGCGATGCTTTTTCTGACTACGTCTTCTTTCTTTGCAGCCAGTTCCAACATTTTAGCTTCAATGGCAGGAAGGTCGCTTTCTTTAATTACCGCTTCACCCGGATCCACATCATAGTAGAATCCGTTTTCAATAGCCGGTCCGATACCAAACTGGATACCCGGATAAAGTTCCTGCAAAGCTTCCGCCAACAAGTGTGCACTTGTATGCCAGAATGCATGCTTACCTTCTTCATCATCCCATTTATAAAGAACGAAATTAGCATCTTCATTAATAGGACGTCCTAAATCATAAGTCTCGCCGTTCACGCCACATGCCAGCACTTCCTGTGCCAGACGCGAGCTGATACTTTCAGCAATCTGTAAACCGTTCACTCCTTCGTTATACTCACGAACGGAGCCATCGGGAAATGTTATCTTTATCATAATATGATGATGTTATATTTTCATAATTTGAACGCAAAAGTAACTAAATCTTTTGAGTTTTCTATTTTTTATCAAAAAAATGTTATTCCGATTGATCTGTAAAACGTTTGATAACATTATAAGCAGAAACAATCCCCAACTCACCGGCTTTACTCAAATCAGAAATACCCAGCTTATTATTTCCTAAGAAAATATGAGTCAGTCCACGATTGAAGTAAGCGTCTGCAAAATCAGGATTCAGCTCGATCGCCTTATCATAGTCGACAATTGCAGCCCGGTAATCTTTCAACATGGCAGAAACATTAGCACGATTATAATATGCATATACAAAGTCCGGAGCCAGATTTATCACCTTATCCAAATCTTTTCTCACCACCTCATAATCTACTGCGGTAATCTCTTTACGCTTATTATCGCCAGGAACAACATCTGTTTCGACAGCTTGTTCAGCCTTCTGATATTCCAACTGTTTACAACGAATCAATGCACGCATAAAATATGCCGGGAAGAAATCACCATCCAGCAAGATTGTCTGAGTCAAATCAGAGACTGCACTCGAGAAGTCCTGCACCAAATAAAAATCAATTGCACGGGCAAAACGTTTTGAGGCATTCTTTTCATCTTCCACAATAGCCGATGTATGTGTATCAATCAAGGCAAAATGCACTTTCACCTGTTCTTCCGTCAACGGAGCTTCCATATTCGTGATGCGAAGACGTTTCGGAAGTATACCTGTACGGTTTAAATCCTCAATATATTTGTGGAAGTTCACCGAACGTTTCACGTCACTCATCTTCTCATAATAAGTCAAAGCGAACATCGGTTCCATCGTTATATTTACGTTCTTATCCTGTACACGTCCACGATAATCACTTGTATAGCGTTGTTCAGCTTCAGAATCATCGGCAATCACTATCTTACGATAGTTATTCATATTCTTATCCGATTTCTTACGGGTCTTCTCTCCGCCTTCCTCATCATTTTCCTTATCCTTGTTCTGTGCTACATCTTTGTTCGTCACACCGTTCTGCTTGTCGATCTGCGCCTTCATGACTTTAAATTCATCCTGCTCCGCACCCTTCTTATCTCCAATCTTTCTGCGAGCTTCCGAACGCTGATAGTATCCGGCCAGGAAGTTCGGATACTGATTGATAACAGTTGTGTAATCTTGTATAGCCCCGCGATAATCACCCGTTTGCGCACGCAGCAAACCACGGTTAAAGACAGCCATCATATTATCCGGCTCCATCTTGATAACAAAGTCGAAGTCTTCGATAGCCCGGTTATCATCTCCTACCTGTGCACGTAACAAACCGCGGTTATAATGACCGATAAAGTTATTCGGATCAATATCCAATGCCAGATCATAATCGCTCATGGCACCTCTTAAATTATTCTGATGAAAACGAGCCAATGCACGGTTTATATAATTTCCAGCATTCTTAGCACTCAACGGAATAGCACGGTTGAAATCCGCTTCCGCTTCCGCATACTTAGCCTGTTGTAATTTAACAATCGCTCTTGCAGCCCAAGCATCCGGATCATATTTATCCAGTTCAAGCGCCTTATTGAAGTCATTCAAGGCAGCAATCGTATCTTTCTGTTGTAAAGACACTTCCCCCCTCATCAAATAAGCACGGGTATAGCGTGGAGACACCTTCAACAAGCTTTCCAAATCCTCTTTCGCAGCATTATAATCCTTCTTCTGGATATGAGATAATGTCAGGTTATGCCATAAAGTAATATTCTCCGGATCATAATGCAATGCTTTCTTATAATCCTCAATCGCTCCATCAAATTTACTCTGACGAATCCTTGCCAAACCACGAATCTGATAAGCACCCACCACAAATGGATTGCGTTGGATAGCTGCATCACAGTCTGCTTCAGCACCCTGAAAATCCTCCAGATTCAGTTTAGCCAATGCCCTGAAGAAATAAGGTTCATACAGATAAGGCTTAGCGTTAATAACCTGGTTAAAATACTGAATAGAAAGTACATAGTCCTCAAAATAAAGAGCGTTTCGGGCAATAGTCATCACCCGATCCGTATTTATTTGAGCACACACCAGCGTTGGGAACAGTAATAAAACTGTTAAGATTCTTTTTACCATTGATATTTTATGCTTGTAAACGAAGCAAAAATAATGCTTTTCGCTTACTTAACAGGGATATAAACGTTTTTTATCTTTATTTCACCTGTTTCATCTTATATGAACTGCGCGCTTTTCCCTTCAACATCGTATTCAGCTTTCCTTTAATCATCTGCTTACGAAGCGGTGAGATATGGTCAATGAACATCTTACCATCCAAATGATCGAACTCATGTTGCATCACCCGAGCCAGATAACCTTCCACCTCTTCTTCATGCTCCACAAAATTCTCGTCCATATATTTCACGCGAATTTTATCACCCCTTTTCACTGTTTCGTGAATACCGGGAAGGCTTAAGCATCCCTCTTCCATACTCACTTCTTCACCCCCTACTTCCAGAATGTGGGGATTGATATACGCCTTATTAAAGTCTTTAAATTCAGGATATTCCTCCGAAAGCGGATCCAATGTAATCGTAACCACGCGAATAGGCAAACCAATCTGTGGAGCAGCCAATCCTACACCGTCTGCATGTACCATTGTTTCGAACATGTTCTCAATCAACTCTTTCAGATTCGGATAATCCGGTGTTATGTCCTCTGCAACCTTTCTCAATACAGGTTGGCCATATACATAAATAGGTAAAATCATATTTTTATACTCTACTAAAAAATTAAGTTATTCTTATGTCCTATACTAAAAACGTTTACTCTCCAAATATGTTTGCAAAATAATAGTAGCACTTATTTCGTCCACCAATGCCTTGTTTTGGCGGTCTTTTTTCTTCAAACCTGCCTCCAGCATGGTACGGTGTGCAAGAACAGAAGTGAAACGTTCGTCCACATATTCGACCGGAAGGTCCGGATAACGCTTTTTCAGCGAACGAACAAAAGGCTCTATATTCTTCATATTCTCCGAAACCTCATTATTCATTTGCTTGGGCAATCCAATAATAATCCGCTCCACCGGTTCTTTAGCTATATATTCACCGATAAAGTTCAGAAGTTCATGCGTGGGCACCGTCGTCAATCCGTTTGCGATCAGCTGCATTGTATCGCTCACAGCTATTCCGGTACGCTTTCTTCCATAATCTATTGCTACTATTCTGCTCATGGGGTACAAAAATACAAAAAAGACGCTTCCCGTGAAAGGAAACGTCTCTTTTATTCTATTATTTCAAATGTATATTATTCTTCAACAATAGCTACACGGCTTAACTTAGCATCATCATAGAACATGTTGCCTACACCACCCTTGTAATCAACCTTCAATTGAGAAGCAGGAACACCAAATTCATTAACCATCAGGTCACGAACAGCTTCAGCTCTCTTCTTACTCAACTTCATGTTGTATTCAGCAGAACCAGTACCCTTATCAGCATATCCTGTTATAGTAAACACTTTATCAGTTGCTTTGATACCCTTAGCCATAGCTTCAATATTCATGTATTCTCTCTTGCTGATGTTGCTCTTTCCGATATTGAATACAACAACCAGACGTGGAACGAATCCAGCTTCTTTCTTAACGATCACTTCAGGTTTCTTGTTACGAGCTTCAACCAAGTCACGTTTCAAAGATTCGTTTTCACCCTTCAAAGCGTTCACTCTGTCTCTCATGTCGTTCAACTGGCTTTCCGGAACCATTGGTACAGTAGGAACAGCATCCCAACCACGTTTCTTAAACTTGTAAGTAACACCTATAGTCAGACCAGCCAATCCTTCAGGACCTGAATTGCCGAATGCGCCTTTCATCAAAAGTCCACGCAATTCAACGTTAAGATCCAAAGCAGAAGACAAACGGAAACGGTTGATCAAACCGGCATTGATACCCAGTTCGTCATAACCTGCACCTTTTCCTGAATGTACAAATCCAGCTCCTGCATAAGGAATGAATGAATACAGACGATCTTCTCTATAACCACAAATCATATTGGAAAGATTCAGCATTACATCTCCATGGAAGTTCATCACATTCCACTTTTCTTTGTAGTAGCCATTAGAATACTGTCCTCCGTCTACAAGCGGACCATTAGCATTAGGAGTAGCACCTTTAGCCTGAAGCCCGTTGTAAGCTACACGTAATCCGATACCCGGAGTAAACCACTTACCTACAGCAATGTCAAGTGCCGGAGCAAGACGTTTTCCGAAGTCAGCTTTACCATCATTGTCGCCAAAATACATTTGTGCGCCAACGCCACCACTAATAAACCAGTTAGCACCAAAGCGATTTGTTTCCACTCTATAACTCTTTGCTGCATTTTCTTTTTCTTGTGCAGGCAGACATACTGAGACTGCTGCCAATAAAATAAACAATAAACCCTTTTTCATCTCAATTTATTTTAGTAAATAATATATTTCAATTGTCTTACAGGCTAGATACACAACCCAAATGTTCCACACCTGACTAAGAGACAATAAACGTCATCCTTTCTTCTAAAATTAGTGCAAATATAGATATTTAATATAACACAAACAAAAAAACACGTAAATTTTCATTCATTCATAGAATTTTATAGAGCGATAAAAGTGTAATATAACTTCAGAAGGCATCTGAAGGGGTTTGTTGTGGAAGAATTAAAACAAAAAAAATGAGGTTGTGTCAAAACGCTGACACAGCCTTTTTTATGCGCAAAGC
>NZ_QVLZ01000086.1:0-2006 GCF_003435205.1 Bacteroides sp. AF32-8BH
GTGTGCGACTTCAACGGCTATCCCTACCGTGCCGTGACCTATGCCACGCAGAAAATCATCCGGCAAAGCAACGTCACCGAACGCAGCCTCGTGACCACGTGCCGCCTCTTGAACTCGTCCCGTTCGGACGACAATCCCAACGGTTTCACCATAGAGGGATTCACCATTATCGAGAACAAGGATTTACAAACCATCAAAAGGTAACGGACATGAAGAAAATCAGGAAATCATTTTGGCGTGCGTACTGGAAGCTCCACGACAAAAAGAAAATGCTGGTGGCAAGGCTCAAAGGCTATCTGGACGGTTTACCCCCGAAGACACGCAGGCGCATCGTGCTGGCGATGCTCGCCGCCTTCGCGGTGCTTGCCATCTACACCTTCGGCAAAGCCGTCTATGACATCGGCAGGAATGGCGGCAACCGGATAGTAACAGACCATGCCGGACAGGTGGGACTGTCCGTAAAGCCGTAAAACAATCACAACGTAATACCTTATTTATATGGAACAGACGAAGAATGAACCTAAAAACGAAAACAAGGCGGCTCCCGACAATGGGAAACCGAAGAAGGAGCGCAAGCCGCTGACCGAAGCCCAAAGGCTGAAACGTCAGAAAATGATAGTGCTGCCCGCTATGGTGCTGGTATTCATCGGGGCTATGTGGCTGATATTCGCCCCGTCTTCCGACAAGGAACAGCAACCGGGAACGAGTGGTTACAACATCGAAATGCCCGACGCTGACAAGGCGAACCGCCAGATCATCGGCGACAAGGCGAAAGCATACGAGCAGGGGGCGATGGAGGAACGGCAGGAGAACCGCAGCCGCACCATGCAGGAACTGGGCGATATGTTCGACCGAGAGGTGGCGGAAACGGACGGTGGCAGGGACTTCGACCTTGCCAATCCCGGAGGAACGGAAGAGAACGTGAAATCCGCCCCGAAGACCATCCAGTCTTCCGCAGCCGCCTATCGCGACCTCAATGCCACGCTCGGCAACTTCTATGAACAGCCGAAGAACGACAACGCGGATATGGACGAACTGTTGGAGCGCATCGCTTCGCTGGAATCGGAACTGGAAAGCGAGAAAGGCAAGGCGTCCGCTGTGGATGACCAAGTGGCACTTATGGAGAAGTCCTACGAACTGGCGGCGAAGTACATGGGTGGACAGAACGGCACACAGCCACCTGTCGGACAGGCGGCAGAGCCTTATCCAGTGCAGAAAGCCGGAAAGGACACGGCAGCACCTGTCAGGCAGGTGGCGCATCAGGTGGTGTCCTCGCTCTCACAGCCGATGAGCATCGCCGAATTTGTCGCCTCCTTCTCGCAGGAGCGCAACCGCAGTTTTAATACGGCGGTGGGTGTCACGACCGTGTCGGACAAGAACACCCTGTCGGCGTGCGTCTATGGGGCGCAGAGTGTGACGGATGGGCAGGCTGTCAAACTCCGGCTGCTGGAGCCGATGGCGGTAGCGGACAAAATCATCCCCCGTAATGCGGTGGTGATCGGCACGGCAAAGATTCAGGGCGAACGGCTTGATATTGAAATCACGTCGCTGGAGTACGCGGGTACGATTATCCCGGTAGAGCTGGTGGTGTATGACACGGACGGGCAGCCCGGTATCTTCATTCCCAACTCTATGGAGATGAACGCCGTCAGGGAGGTTGCCGCCAACATGGGCGGCTCGCTGGGCAGCAGCATCAATATCTCCACCAACGCAGGGGCGCAGCTCGCCTCCGATTTGGGTAAAGGGCTGATACAAGGAACCAGCCAGTATATCGCTAAGAAGATGCGTACCGTCAAGGTGCATCTGAAAGCCGGGTACAAGGTCTTGCTCTATCAGGACAGGAATTGAAAAAAGAAAAAGTAACAACAATCCAATTTTTATTTACCACTAAAATCCAAAGTAATGAGAAAAGTAATCATCATGTTTGCCCTCGCTATGGGCATCGCAACTGCCAACGCGCAGGAGAACGTAACCGTTGGAACGGACAACGGAAGTGAACAACCGAC
>NZ_QVLZ01000086.1:2079-7969 GCF_003435205.1 Bacteroides sp. AF32-8BH
TGCTCTATCAGGACAGGAATTGAAAAAAGAAAAAGTAACAACAATCCAATTTTTATTTACCACTAAAATCCAAAGTAATGAGAAAAGTAATCATCATGTTTGCCCTCGCTATGGGCATCGCAACTGCCAACGCGCAGGAGAACGTAACCGTTGGAACGGACAACGGAAGTGAACAACCGACATTGACAAAGGAGGTCTATCCGCAGAAGGAGGCGGACGGCGACCTGTATCACGGGCTGACAAAGAAGCTAACCTTTGACCGCATGGTTCCCCCGCACGGCTTGGAAGTGACTTATGACAAGACCGTCCACGTCATTTTCCCCTCGGAGGTGCGCTACGTGGATTTAGGCTCGCCCGACCTGATTGCGGGCAAAGCCGACGGAGCGGAGAACGTCATCCGCGTGAAGGCTACCGTGAGGGACTTCCCGAACGAAACCAATATGTCCGTGATAACGGAGGACGGGAGTTTCTATGCCTTCAACGTGAAGTACGCCACCGAACCGCTGCTGCTCAACGTGGAGATGTACGACTTCATCCATGACGGCGAGGCAGTGAACCGCCCGAACAATGCGCAGGAAATATACCTGAAGGAGCTGGGCAGCGAAAGCCCGATGCTGGTGCGCCTTATCATGAAGTCCATCCACAAGCAGAATAAGCGCGAGGTGAAGCACATCGGCTGCAAGCGATTCGGCATCCAGTACCTGCTGAAAGGCATCTACACGCATAACGGTTTGCTCTATTTCCACACGGAGATAAAAAACCAGAGCAACGTGCCTTTCGACGTGGACTACATCACATGGAAAATCGTGGACAAGAAGGTGGCGAAGCGTACCGCCGTGCAGGAGCAGATTATCCTGCCGCTCCGTGCGCAGAATTACGCTACGCTCGTGCCGGGCAAGAAGAGCGAGCGCACGGTGTTCACGATGGCGAAGTTCACCATTCCCGATGACAAGTGCCTCGTGGTGGAACTCAACGAGAAGAACGGAGGTCGCCACCAGTCTTTCATGATTGAGAACGAGGACTTGGTACGTGCCAATACTATCAACGAACTTCAAGTGCGCTGACCATGAGAAAGTACATCGCAATAATCATCGCGTCGCTTGCCCTGTGTACGGGGCAGGCGCACGCCCAGCGATGCCTGCCGAAGATGCAGGGCATCGAGGTCAGGGCGAACATGGCGGACGGTTTCAATCCCGGCGGCAACGACGGTGGGTACAGTTTCGGGGCGGCTCTTTCCACTTATACCAAAGGCGGAAACAAATGGGTGTTCGGCGGCGAATACCTGTTGAAGAACAACCCTTACAAGGACGGGAAGATACCCGTGGCGCAGTTCACGGCGGAGGGCGGCTACTACTTCAAGATACTCTCCGATGCCCGTAAAATCGTGTTCGTCTATGCAGGAGCTTCGGCTCTTGCCGGATATGAATCGGTGAACTGGGGCGAAAAGGTACTGCATGACGGCTCCACGCTCCATGACCGGGACGGCTTCATCTACGGCGGTGCGCTGACGCTCGATGTGGAGTTTTACGTGGCAGACCGTATCGCCCTGCTCGCCAACCTCCGGGAGCGTTGCCTGTGGGGTGGTGACACGAGGAAGTTTCATACGCAGTGGGGCGTGGGCGTGAAGTTCATCATAAACTGACGCACCGCATGGAACGGACGGAAATCGACGCCATGAGGCATATAGCCCTTGCGGACTTCCTCGCACGGCTGGGGCATGAGCCTGTCAGAAGAAGCGGCAACGAGTTGTGGTATCGTGCGCCATACCGCAATGAGCGCACGCCATCTTTCCGTGTGAACGTGGCGAAACAGCTCTGGTACGACTTCGGTACGGGCAAGGGCGGCGACATCTTCACTCTTGCCGGGGAGTTTATCCGAAGCGGTGACTTCATGGAACAAGTGAAATTCATAGCGGAAACCGCCAATATGCCTATGCCTGTTCCCGAAGTGAGCAGACCAACTTTCCAGCCTAAACCGTCAGAACCTGCCTTTGAAGGAGTGGAAGCTGCCCCACTGTTTCATTCTCCACTGACGGACTATCTGGCGGAACGGGGCATTCCTTACGGCATTGCATTCCGGTATTGCTGCCAACTGAATTACGGAGTGCGTGGCAAGCGGTATTTCGCCGTCGGCTTCCCGAATGTGGCTGGTGGATATGAAATCCGCAGCCGTTTCTTCAAAGGATGCGTGCCTCCGAAGGATGTGTCGCCGATCAAGGCGGAAGGCTCTCCGGCTGACTTGTGCAGCGTATTTGAGGGCTTCATAGATTTCCTTTCCGCCGCCACGCTCGGATTGGAAACGGGTGACTGTCTTGTGCTGAACTCGGTTTCCAACGTGGAAAAGGCGATGAGGTATTTGGGCGGTTACGGGCGCATAGACTGTTATCTTGACCGTGATGAAGCCGGACGGCGGACGTTGGAAACGCTGAAAGGACACTATGGGGAACGTGTCTGCGACCGTTCCGCCCTCTATGACGGTTGCAAGGACTTGAACGAGTATCTACAACTGACAACGAAAAAATAACAATAACTTAAAAATCAAAGGACAATGAACATACTGAACAACAAGAACAAGAGAATATCAATTTTCAAGGCGTTGGCACTCTGCCTGTTCGCCGCCATATCGCTCACACTCGTGTCGTGTGACGATGACATGGACATCCAGCAATCCTATCCCTTCACGGTGGAAACCATGCCAGTACCCAACAAGGTGACGAGGGGGCAGACGGTGGAAATCCGCTGTGAGCTGAAAAAAACGGGCGACTTCGCCAACACCCTCTATACCATTCGTTATTTCCAGTTCGAGGGGGAAGGCACGCTGAAAATGGCGGGCGGAATCACGTTCCTGCCCAACGACCGCTACCTGCTTGAAAACGAGAAGTTCCGGCTGTATTACACGGCGGAGGGCGACGAAGCGCACAACTTCATCGTGGTGGTGGAGGACAACTTCAACAACTCTTACGAGCTGGAGTTTGACTTCAACAACCGAAACGTAAAGGACGATGGGGTTATTTCTGTTGTCCCCATCAGAAACTTCAAGCCCCTTACACGATGATGCGTATATTCATGGTAGTCGTCTGTTCGCTTCTTGCGGTCTGTTCTGTGTCCGCACAGATCAGCCGCCGAGAGGGAACGGACGGGCAGGCGGCAATCTACCGTCTGCCACCATTTGAGAGGGCGGTGTGCTGCACGAAATTCTTTGAGGGCTGGCACTCGGAAAAACATTACCCATACGTGGGATATGGGCACAAACTTTTGCCGGGCGAAAGGTATTCGGCACGTACCATGACGAAGCGGCAGGCGGACGCGCTCCTGCGGAAAGACCTGCGGAAGTTCTGCGCAATGTTCCGGAAGTTCCGGAAGGATAGCTTGCTTCTTGCCACGCTTGCCTACAATGTCGGTCCATACCGTCTGTTGGGGTACGGGAAGATACCCAAAAGCAAGCTGATCCGAAAGCTGGAGGCTGGCGACAGGAATATCTATCGGGAGTATATCGCTTTCTGTAACTATAAGGGGAAACGCCACGCCATGCTGCTCAAACGGAGAAAGGCGGAGTTTGCACTACTGTATATACAATAACAAATTAAAAGTCCGAAGAAATTTCAGCATCTTCGGACTTTTAATTTTAATAATTTCTAATATTGTCTATCAATTCATTCAATGCTTGAGTATAATCATTGTCTTCTCTCATATATAATCCTTTTCTATTGCCTAAATAAATGGGATATGAGCTATCCTTGCTACCAATTCTTATAATGGGAATAAATTTTATTCTGTTTTGGTCTTTAATTAAATCATCTGTGATTAATGAAGTTTCGTATCCTACACCACGTTCTCTATTATCAGCACGTTTTTTATATTCAGGAGTGGCTATTATCAAAACTTTATCAACATTTGCAATTGTTTGTTCCATAAAACGGTTCAATTCAATACCCAACGGCTGTTTAATATCTATAAAAATATCAAACCCCGCCTTATCTAAATCATTGGCTAAATTGTGAACCCATGCGTTATGTTCATCATTCTCCCAACAATAAGTAATAAAAACCTTTTTTGCTACAATTGCCTTATTCTCATCTACGATAGGGTTTACAATCGCACCTATATCATAACTGTTAGTTTGATTTGTGGTGTCCTTTTCATCATAATACTTATAAATACTCAACGATAAATCATCCAAAAAAGAAGGTATATCCGATTTTTTCAGTCGTAGAAACAGAGTCTTAAACCAAGTATGTCGAGAGGTTGATTCTTTTTGGTCTGATAACATCTGAATATATGCAGAATAATTTGTAGCTACATTTACAAAAGGATTGATTGTATTAAAAAATGTAGGTCCGTCTACATAAAAAGGAGCAACATCTTTTATACCTATGATAGTCCACAATCCATTGAATGTTACATTACTATCTTCTTTTGATAAATCAATGTATTCTTTAAGGTTTATTTGATTTTTAATTAAATCATCACCCTGCAAATAATCAAATCCTTTTTCAGTAAGTCTTACAAATGGAGATGGTTCATTAGCGGCTTCCAAATAACCATTTTCCAACAAATTGAATATTACAATATGGCACAAGTTAATTTCCGCTTGTGTTTTACCATATTTTCGAGTAGTAGCATTTAATGTACGAAACAAAAATAATCCTTGTCCAGGGGCTGTACATGAACTAAAAAAGGAAAATATGTAATCAGCTAATTCCTGATATGTAGTATTTATTTTACTCATAATTCATTTTTTGCAAAGGTACGGAAAATCATTCATATAAGAGATATTATGCTTCCATTTATCGCAGATTAAAACAAAGGTTTCTTTGCTACTTTCTTTGTCCGCCATCATGCTCACTGAAAGAAAGTAGGCGGCTTTCGCCGCCCACCTCTCAAAAACGGGTGTAAAGCCCCGTCACCATCGTGAACATTTCCTCCAGCATATCGCAATATATCCCCTCGTGCGTTTCAATGTCCTTCGTCCTGCTCTCGAATGTCTTTTTGCTGAACGTCCTGCGGTAGAAACGCATATTGTAGAGGTCTGCACCTCCGTCGTAAATGATGTCAAGACGGTTGGCACTCGTTTTGTTCCTCGCAAGGCTCATGCGCAAGCCGTTGCCCATGTCTGTGAAGTCTTTGCTTCCCGTCATGGCGGCAAAGCGTCTGCCGCCAATCTGCTCTAAAATTGTCTTTGCTATCATATCCGTTGTCTTTTAGGTTTATGGTTCGGGCGGTGCGGACACCGCCCCAATGTTCAAAATTCTGTTTTCTCGGTTATGGGTGTGCATTTTTCCAGCCACTCTTTCAGACATTCCATGTTATACTCGCTCGTGATGACTGCCGTATGGCTGTCAATGGCAGTGAAACGGCTGCTTTCATAGCTGTCTATCCACCCCTTTAGGGTATCAACTCCCCACGCTTCGGCATCGTCAAAGATGCCGTCCAATGCCGTAATGGGTTCGCTGAATTTGACTATCAGCGTTTGGTAGCCTGCTTCGTTCATCGCTTGTTCTCCTTCCTTTCCTTTGCCGTTAGCCACTTGTCCCGTGCGGCTCGACATTCGTCTAATGTGGGTTTGACACAAGAGAAAAGTTCCCCGTCCATGTGGCGGTAGTCGTATTGCACAAGGGTGCGTTTGCGTCTGCCGATACCCGTTTGGAATTTCTCGTAGTTCTCCGTTCCTGCCGATTGGCAGGTGCTTACTCCGTTAATTGTCATTTTTGTTGCCATAGTCGTTGTTATTTAGATGATTAGAAATGTACAGACAGCACTCTGCGTTGCATCACCATTTCGGGGTCGCTCGTGTAGCGTTGGTGCAGGTAGAAATGATGAGAGCCGAAGCCGTAAAGGAAGAACTTGTCAAGTTCGTGTTTCTCGGCAAAGTCCTTGACGCTCGCCCTTAA
>NZ_QVLZ01000087.1:0-7476 GCF_003435205.1 Bacteroides sp. AF32-8BH
AAACGCGCCCTGCTATTAGCGGACAAAAGCGTGTACAACTACTATTCGGACTTCGCCGAGAAGGGGTACTACAACCGTATCATCGCCGGGAATATCAACCAAGTGCTGAAGGTGGACAGCGTGGTATGCGATTTCAACGGCTATCCCTACCGTGCCGTGACCTACGCCACGCAGAAGATCATCAGACAAAGCAACGTCACCGAGCGCAGCCTCGTGACGACGTGCCGCCTCTTGAACTCGTCCCGTTCGGACGACAATCCCAACGGTTTCACCATAGAGGGATTCACCATTATCGAGAACAAGGATTTACAAACCATCAAAAGGTAACGGACATGAAGAAAATCAGGAAATCATTTTGGCGTGCGTACTGGAAGCTCCACGACAAAAAGAAAATGCTGGTGGCAAGGCTCAAAGGCTATCTGGACGGTTTGCCCCCGAAGACTCGCAGGCGCATCGTGCTGGCGATGCTCGCCGCCTTCGCGGTGCTTGCCATTTACACCTTCGGCAAAGCCGTTTATGACATCGGCAGGAATGACGGCAGCCGTATGGTGACAGACCATGCCGGACAAGTGGAACTGTCCGTAAAGCCGGACAACAATCATAATGTAATACCTTATTTATATGGAACAGACGAAGAATGAACCTAAAAACGAGAACAAGGCGGCTCCCGACAACGGGAAACCGAAGAACCAACGCCAAGCCGAGAGCCATCAAGCCTGCTTGAATGGCCAAGGCGCGAAGGAGGAAGGCAAAGCCAAGGAGCGCAAGCCGCTGACCGAAGCCCAAAGGCTGAAACGTCAGAAAATGATAGTGCTGCCCACTATGGTACTGGTATTTATCGGGGCTATGTGGCTGATATTCGCCCCGTCTTCCGACAAGGAGCAGCAACCGGGGACGGGAGGTTACAACATCGAAATGCCCGACGCGGACAAGGCGAACCGTCAGATCATCGGCGACAAGGCGAAAGCCTACGAACAGGGGGCGATGGAGGAACGGCAGGAGAACCGCAGCCGCGCCATGCAGGAACTGGGCGATATGTTCGACCGCGAGGTGGTGGAAACGGACGGTGGTAGGGACTTCGACCTTGCCAATCCCGGAAATGCGGAAGATGCAACAGCAAAATCATCCGCTCCGAAAACCATCCAATCCTCCGCAGCCGCCTACCGCGACCTCAATGCCACGCTCGGCAACTTCTATGAGCAACCGAAGAACGACAACGCGGAAATGGACGAATTGTTGGAGCGTATCGCCTCGCTGGAATCGGAACTGGAGAGCGAGAAAGGCAAGGCGTCCGCTATGGATGACCAAGTGGCACTCATGGAGAAGTCCTATGAACTGGCGGCAAAGTACATGGGCGGACAGAACGGCACACAGCCACCTGTCGGACAGGCGGCAGAGCCTTGCCCCGTGCAGAAAACCGGAAAGAACACGGCTGCACCTGTCAGGCTGGTGGCGCATCAGGTTGTATCCTCGCTCTCACAGCCGATGAGCAACGCCGAGTTTGTCGCCTCCTTCTCGCAAGAGCGTAACCGCAGTTTCAATACGGCGGTGGGCGTCACGACCGTATCGGACAAAAACACCATATCGGCGTGCGTTTATGGGGCGCAGAGTGTGACGGACGGGCAGGCTGTCAAGCTCCGTCTGTTGGAGCCGATGGCGGTAGCGGACAAAATCATCCCCCGCAATGCGGTGGTGGTAGGCACAGCAAAGATTCAGGGCGAACGGCTTGACATAGGAATCACGTCGTTGGAATATGACGGCACTATCATTCCGGTGGAGCTGGCGGTGTATGACACGGACGGGCAACCCGGTATCTTTATTCCCAACTCGATGGAAATGAATGCCGTCAGGGAGGTTGCCGCCAACATGGGCGGCTCGCTGGGCAGCAGCATCAATATCTCCACCAACGCAGGGGCGCAGCTTGCCTCCGATTTGGGCAAGGGGCTGATACAAGGCACAAGCCAGTATATCGCCAAGAAGATGCGTACCGTCAAGGTGCATCTGAAAGCCGGGTATAAGGTAATGCTCTATCAGGACAGGAATTGAAAACAGAAAAAGTAACAACAATCCAATTTTTATTTACCACTAAAATCCAAAGTAATGAGAAAAGTAATCATCATGTTTGCCCTCGCTATGGGCATCGTAACTGCCAACGCGCAGGAGAACGTAACCGTTGGAAAGGACAACGGAAGTGAACAACCGACCTTGACAAAGGAGGTCTATCCGCAGAAGGAGGCGGACGGCGACCTGTATCACGGGCTGACAAAGAAGCTGACCTTTGACCGCATGGTCCCTCCGCACGGCTTGGAAGTGACCTACGACAAGACCGTCCACGTCATTTTCCCCTCGGAGGTTCGTTACGTCGATTTAGGTTCGCCCGACCTGATTGCGGGCAAAGCCGACGGAGCGGAGAACGTCATCCGCGTGAAGGCTACCGTGAGGAACTTCCCGAACGAAACCAATATGTCCGTGATAACGGAGGACGGGAGTTTCTATACCTTCAACGTGAAATATGCCTCCGAACCGTTGCTGCTCAATGTGGAGATGTGCGACTTCATCCATGACGGCGAGAAGGTGAACCGCCCGAACAATGCGCAGGAAATCTATCTGAAGGAACTGGGCAGCGAAAGCCCGATGCTGGTACGCCTTATCATGAAGTCCATCCACAAGCAGAACAAGCGCGAGGTGAAGCACATCGGCTGCAAGCGATTCGGTATCCAGTATCTGCTGAAAGGTATCTACACGCATAATGGTTTGCTCTATTTCCACACGGAGATAAAGAACCAGAGCAATGTGCCTTTCGATGTGGACTACATCACATGGAAAATCGTGGACAAGAAGGTGGCGAAGCGTACCGCCGTGCAGGAGCAGATCATCCTGCCGCTCCGTGCGCAGAATTACGCCACACTCGTGCCGGGCAAGAAGAGCGAGCGCACGGTGTTCACGATGGCGAAGTTCACTATCCCCGACGATAAATGCCTCGTGGTGGAACTCAACGAGAAGAACGGGGGGCGTCACCAGTCTTTCGTGATTGAGAACGAGGACTTGGTACGTGCCAATACCATCAACGAACTTCAAGTGCGCTGACCATGAGAAAGTACATCGCAATAATCATCGCGTCGCTTGCCCTGTGTACGGGGCAGGCGCACGCCCAGCGATGCCTGCCGAAGATGCAGGGCATCGAGGTCAGGGCGAACATGGCGGACCGCTTCAATCCCGGCGGCAACGACGGCGGGTACAGTTTCGGGGCGGCTCTCTCCACCTACACGAAAAAGGGGAACAAATGGGTGTTCGGCGGCGAATATCTGTTGAAGAACAACCCTTACAAGGACGGAAAGATACCCGTGGCGCAGTTCACGGCGGAGGGCGGATACGACTTCAAGATACTTTCCGATGCCCGTAAAATCGTGTTCGTCTATGCAGGTGCTTCGGCTCTTGCCGGATATGAATCGGTGAACTGGGGCGAAAAGGTACTGCATGACGGCTCCACGCTCCATGACCGGGACGGCTTCATCTACGGCGGTGCGCTGACGCTCGATGTGGAGTTTTACGTGGCAGACCGTATCGCCCTGCTCGCCAACCTCCGGGAGCGTTGCCTGTGGGGTGGCGACACGAGGAAGTTTCATACGCAGTTCGGGGTCGGAATCAAGTTCATCATCAACTGACACGGACATGGAACGGACGGAAATAGACATCATCAGACAAATGCCCATTGCGGTTTTTCTCGCACGGCTGGGGCATGAGCCTGTCAGAAGGAGCGGTAACGAGCTGTGGTATATCGCCCCGTATAGGGGCGAGCGCACGCCCTCTTTCCGTGTGAACGTGGCGAAACAGCTCTGGTACGACTTCGGTCTGGGCAAAGGTGGTGACATCTTCACGCTTGCCGGGGAGTTTATCGGAAGTGGCGACTTCATGGAACAAGTGAAGTTTATAGCGGGAACCTCTAATATGCAGATTGCAGAGTTTGACAAACCGACCTACATTCCGAAGCAGACAGAACCTGCCTTTGAGGGAGTGGAAGCCGTCCCTCTGCTTCGTTCTCCACTGACAGACTATCTGGCGGAACGGAGCATTCCTTACGTTGTCGCATCACGCTACTGCTGCCGACTGAATTACTGTGTGCGTGGCAAACGATATTTTGCCGTCGGTTTCCCGAACGTGGCGGGTGGATATGAGATCCGCAGCCGCTTCTTCAAAGGATGCGTGCCTCCGAAAGATGTGTCGCTGGTCAAGGCGGAAGGCTCTCCAGCTGACGTGTGCAGCGTTTTTGAAGGCTTCATGGACTTTCTTTCTGCTGCCACGTTCGGATTGGAAAAGGGTGAGTGCCTCGTATTGAACTCTGTTGCCAACGTGGAAAAGGCAATGAGGTATCTGGACGGCTACGGGTGCATAGACTGTTATCTCGACCATGACGCAGCCGGACGGCGCACGTTGAAAACGCTGAAAGGACATTATGGAGAACGTGTCTATGACCGTTCCGCTCTCTATGACGGTTGCAAGGACTTGAACGAGTATCTGCAACTGACAACCAAAAAAGAACAATAACTTAAAAATCAAATGACAATGAACATACTGAACAACAAAAACAAGAGAATATCAATCTTCAAGACGTTGGCACTCTGCCTGTTCGCTGCCGTGTCGCTCACGCTCGTATCGTGTGACGACGACATGGACATACAGCAATCCTATCCCTTCACGGTGGAAACCATGCCCGTGCCGAACAAGGTGACGAAGGGGCAGACGGTTGAAATCCGCTGTGAGCTGAAAAAGACGGGCGACTTCGCCAACACCCTCTACACCATCCGGTATTTCCAGTTCGAGGGGGAAGGCACGCTGAAAATGGACAACGGAATCACGTTCCTGCCCAATGACCGCTACCTGCTCGAAAACGAGAAGTTCCGGCTGTACTACACGGCGGCGGGTGAGGAAGCGCACAACTTCATCGTGGTAGTGGAGGACAATTTCAGCAACTCCTACGAGTTGGAATTTGACTTCAACAACCGAAACGTGAAGGATGACGGGGTTATCACTGTTGTCCCCATCGGGAACTTCAAGCCCCTTACACGATGATGCGTGTATTCATGGCTATCCTCTGTTCGCTTCTGGCGGTCTGTTCCGTGTCCGCACGGAACAGACGCCATGAGGGAACGGACGGGCAGGCGGCTATCTACCGGCTGCCGCTTTTCGAGAGGGCGGTGCGATGCACGAAGTATTTTGAGGGCTGGCATTCGGAAAAACATCACCCGTATGTAGGATATGGACATCGGTTGCAGCCGGGGGAAAGGTATTCGGCACGCACCATGACGAAGCGGCAGGCGGACGCGCTTCTGCGAAAAGACCTGCGGAAGTTCTGCGCGATGTTCCAGCAGTTCGGGAAGGATTCGCTTCTGCTTGCCACGCTCGCCTACAATGTCGGTCCATATCGACTTTTGGGTAGCGGAAAGATTCCCAAAAGCACGCTGATCCGAAAGTTGGAGGCGGGCGACAGGAACATCTATCGGGAGTATATCGCTTTCTGCAACTACAAGGGGAAACGGCACGCCATGCTGCTCAAACGGAGAAAGGCGGAGTTTGCACTGTTGTATGTACCATAAATAATAAGTACCTGACAAAAGAAAATCCGATGAAGCCGCAACTTCATCGGATTTTCTAATATATTGCTGCTATCAGATAGTTTGAGATGGCAGTTCTTTTATATGAACTACATTATATTCTTTGCCTTTCTTTATGTCAGTTATCTCAAATTTTGTTCCTCTTTCAAATTCCACTTGATATTCAGGATACGGACAATCCTCTCCATGATTATATATTTTATATATTTCATGAGCTTTTGTTTGACCTTCCGGTAAAGGCTCAATTATCCATTTTATAGAATGAGCATTATCAAAATCATCTATTGATGTCGTAAAAAAGCCATTTACGGTAAAAATATCTCCAATCCTATTATTACCACGCATAAAACCATCATTGGCATATAACACAGGGTGAGTATTTTTAGGAGCTTTTCTTAATGCACTATCTAAGTTTTGGATTAAAACTTCTGTTAAGGCATTCAATTTACGCCTATTATACAGAGGTTCTTGTATGAACCGAGAACTACCAAAGCCTTCAAGGATGACGATACTTAATGCTTCTAAATCAGTCAAATTATATTCTTTATAATGTATTTTATTGACCTCTTTCAGATGTTGCATCGCTTTTATATGAGAATTCAACAACTCAACATCTCCTCCTCGTTTATATGCAGATGGATTGTGCTGATATATTGTTTCTACAATTAGTTGTAAATCTTCTATATTCATATTAATATACAAAAAAATAACAATGCAAAATTAGCCTTTTATGGCTAATTTTACATATTCAAATAAGAATTTTATCGAAGATTGGAACAAAGGTTTCTTTGCTACTTTCTTTGTCCGCCATCATGCTCACTGAAAGAAAGTAGGCGGCTTTCGCCGCCCACCTCTCAAAAACGGGTGTAAAGCCCCGTCACCATCGTGAACATTTCCTCCAGCATATCGCAATATATCCCCTCGTGCGTTTCTATGTCTTTCGTCTTGCACTCGAATGTCTTTTTGCTGAACGTCCTGCGGTAGAAGCGCATATTGTAGAGGTCTGCCCCTGCATCATAGATGATGTCAAGGCGGTTGGCACTCGTCTTGTTCCTCGCAAGGCTCATGCGTAAGCCGTTGCCCATGTCTATGAAGTCTTTGCTTCCCGTCATGGTGGCAAAGCGTCTGCCACCTATCTGCTCCAAAATTGTCTTCGCTATCATATTCGTTGTATTTTAGGCGTTATGTTGTGGCGGTGCGGACACCGCCACAACGTTCAAAATTCAGTTTTCTCGGCTATGGGTGTGCATCTTTCCAGCCACTCTTTCAGCCACTCCATGTTATACTCGCTCGTTATGACTGCCGTATGGCTGTCAATGGCAGTAAACCTGCTACTTTCATAGTTGTCTATCCACCCCTTCAGGGTATCAACTCCCCATGCTTCGGCATCATCAAACATTCCGTCCAATGCCTTGATTGGCTCGCTGAACTTGACTATCAGCGTTTGGTAGGCAACTTCGTTCATCGCTTGTCCTCCTTTCTTTCCTTTGCCGTCAGCCACTTGTCCCGTGCGGCTCGGCACTCGTCTAACGTGGGTTTCACACAAGAGAACAATTCCCCGTCCGTGTGGCGGTAGTCGTATTGCATAAGTGTCCGCTTACGTCTGCCGATACCCGTTTGGGACTTCTCGTATTTCTCTGTCCCTGCTTGCGTGCAGGTGCTTACTCCGTTGATGGTCATCCGTGTACTCATAATCGTTATTTTTAGATGGTTAGAAATGTACTGACAACACTCTGTTCTGCATCACTATTTCGGGGTTACTCGTATAGCGTTGGTGCAGGTAGAAATGATGTGAGCCGAAGCCGTAATAAAAGAACTTGTCAAGTTCGTGTTTCTCGGCAAAGTCCTTGACGCTCGCCCTTAA
>NZ_QVLZ01000088.1:0-6963 GCF_003435205.1 Bacteroides sp. AF32-8BH
GAACTGTAAAATATAAAAGAGGTTGTGCCAACGTTTTGACACAACCTCTTTTTTATTACCCTTCCATTCCTTGCATTTCGACGTCCTTCACCTTACGGAGCAAGTCTGAAGCAAAGATAAAGTTATTCAGTCGCTCATTGGTAGAAGTAAAGATATCATCTTTCGTACCTTCCCACTCTTTATGTCCCTCATAAATATAAATCACCTTCTCACCAATTCCCAATACAGAGTTCATATCATGCGTATTGATAATGGTCGTCATGTTATATTCCTGCGTAATATCGTGGATCAGATCATCAATCACCAATGACGTTTTCGGGTCCAGCCCCGAGTTCGGCTCATCGCAAAACAGATATTGCGGATTCAAGGCAATCGCACGCGCAATAGCCACACGCTTCTGCATACCACCACTGATTTCTCCCGGAAACTTATCTTTCGCTTCCCCCAGATTCACACGATCCAGACAGAACATCGCCCGTTTGATCCGGTCACGCAAGATATCGTTGCTAAACATATTCAGTGGAAACATCACATTATCAAATACGGTCATAGAGTCAAAAAGAGCCGCACTCTGGAAAATCATTCCCATTTCCTTGCGAAGCATCTTCTTCTCCTTCTTCCCCATCAGGACAAGGTTACGTCCGTCATACAAGACTTCCCCTTTCTCCGGAGTTAGCAATCCTACAATACATTTCATCAACACCGTCTTACCGGAACCACTCTGACCGATAATCAAGTTTGTCTTTCCATTTGCAAAGTCAGCATTGATATCACTCAATACTGTCTTGTCATCAAATGATTTATAAAGTCCTTTAATCTCAATCATCCCATCAAAAGTTTAGTTAATATCAAGTCTGAAAACAGAATCAATACACTGCTGGATACTACGGCATCCGTAGAAGCCTTTCCTACAGCAATCGAACCTCCCTCTACCGTGTATCCGAAGAAAGCGGACACACTTGCAATTATAAACGCAAAAAAGAGGGATTTGATGATACCCGCCCAGATAAACCATTCGTTAAACATATACTGCAAACCATATTCGAGATCGACAGCATTCATAACCCCGGCAAACCAACACGTGCAAAAGGCACCGATGATTCCGGCAAAGATACTAAACGTCACTAGAATAGGAATAACAGTCACCATCGCCGTAATCTTAGGCAAAATCAAGTAGTTCGCCGAATTGATACCCATAATTTCGAGCGCATCAATCTGTTGCGTCACCCGCATCGTTCCTAATTCCGAAGCGATATTCGACCCGACTTTTCCGGCAAGAATCAAACACATGATGGAAGAAGAAAATTCCAGCAACATAATTTCACGTGTCACATATCCCACTGTCCAGCGGGGCATCCATGGACTTTCGATATTCAACTTAATCTGAATGGTAATCACTGCGCCGATGAAAAACGAAATCAACAGCACAATACCGATGGAGTTCACACCTAGCTGCTCCAACTCGTTAAGGTATTGCCGGAAGAACATACGCATACGTTCGGGGCGGGAAAAAGTCCGACCCATCAGCATGAAATATCTCCCGACGGTTCTCAATGCTTTTATCATAACTCACACTATTTGTCTGCAAATGTACATTATTTCAGCTTATTTTTACTACATTTGCCGCAAAATAACTAGAATATGGAAGAAAGCAAGATGGTGCTCCGCACGGAAGACCTGGTTAAGAAGTACGGTAAACGAACCGTTGTAAGCCACGTTTCCATCAATGTGAAGCAAGGTGAGATTGTAGGTTTGCTGGGACCGAACGGTGCCGGTAAGACGACTTCATTCTATATGACTGTAGGGCTGATTACTCCTAATGAAGGACGTATTTTCCTCGATGACCTGGAGATTACCAAATATCCGGTTTACAAACGCGCACAAACGGGAATCGGCTACCTTGCACAGGAAGCTTCCGTTTTCCGCCAGATGAGCGTGGAAGATAATATCGCCTCTGTACTGGAAATGACCAACAAGCCCAAAGAATATCAAAAAGAGAAACTCGAAAGCCTGATTGCAGAGTTCCGTCTGCAAAAGGTACGCAAAAATAAAGGTAACCAGTTGTCGGGAGGTGAGCGCCGCCGTACAGAGATTGCCCGTTGTCTTGCCATCGACCCCAAATTCATCATGCTTGACGAACCTTTTGCCGGTGTCGACCCGATTGCCGTAGAAGATATCCAGCAAATTGTATGGAAACTGAAAGACAAGAATATCGGAATCCTGATTACCGACCACAACGTACAAGAAACGCTTAGTATCACAGACCGCGCCTATCTGCTGTTCGAAGGAAAGATCCTTTTCCAGGGAACACCGGAAGAATTATCGGAAAATCAGATTGTACGTGAAAAATACTTGAGTAACAGCTTCGTGTTACGCCGAAAAGATTTCCAGTTGGAAAAATAAGTCTACTACAAAGTAATACAAGATCTCACAGAGATATATTTATAAAAAGACACGGATTGTCTCTATATATATTCTATATAATTGAGACAATCCGTGTCCTTTTTATTTATTTCTGTCGAATATAAATATTAACCGGAGTACCTGTCAGATTCCATTTCTCACGCATCTTATTTTCGAGGAAACGTTTGTATGGCTCTTTCACATACTGCGGTAAGTTGGCGAAATATACAAATGAAGGCACCTGTGTATTCGGCAACTGTGTGATATATTTAATTTTGATATACTTACCTTTATTTGAAGGAGGCGGATAAGCCTCGATCAACGGAAGCATTTCTTCATTCAAACGTGCGGTCGGGATTTTTGTCGTCCGGTTCTCATACACACTACGTGCTTCTTCAAGCACTTTCAGAATACGTTGCTTAGTCAGTGCAGAAGCAAAGATGATCGGGAAATCGACAAACGGAGCAAAACGCGAGCGAACAGCTTCCTCAAACGCTTTCTGTACTTTCACAGATTTATCTTCCACCAAATCCCACTTATTTATAACAACTACCAGACCTTTCTGATTCTTCTGAATCAGAGAGAAGATATTCAAGTCCTGCCCCTCAACACCTCTTGTAGCATCCAACATCAGAATACAAACATCCGAACCTTCGATAGAACGAATCGAACGAACGACTGAATAATATTCCAAGTCTTCATTTACCTTGTTTTTCTTACGGATACCCGCTGTATCCACCAGGTAAAAATCAAATCCGAATTTATTGTAACGAGTATAGATAGAGTCGCGGGTAGTTCCGGCAATCTCTGTTACGATATTACGTTCTTCCCCAATAAATGCATTTACAATGGAAGACTTTCCGGCGTTCGGACGTCCTACCACAGCAAAACGGGGAATATCATCATCCAGGATTTCTGATGATTCTTTCTTGAAATTGCTGACAATCAAGTCCATCAAATCACCCGTACCACTTCCTGTCATGGCAGAAACGCAATACGGATCGCCCAATCCCAGTTTATAGAATTCGGGAGCGTTATATTGCAAATCGTGATTATCCGTTTTATTGGCAACCATAATCACCGGACTATTAGCGCGACGCAGAATAGCAGCTACCTGCATATCCAAGTCAGTCACTCCATTCATCACATCCACTACAAACAGAATGACATCCGCTTCTTCCACAGCCAATAATACCTGCTTACGGATTTCCTCTTCAAAGACATCATCCGAGTTGACCACCCATCCACCGGTGTCAACCACAGAGAATTCACGGCCCAGCCACTCAGACTTGCCATATTGTCTGTCGCGGGTTGTACCCGCTTCTTCATTCACAATAGCCTGACGAGTCTTCGTCAGACGGTTAAATAAGGTAGACTTGCCCACATTCGGGCGTCCTACAATTGCAACTAAATTACCCATAGTTCAATACCTTGTTTTTTCACGACTATCACAGTCGCATGAATACTCTTAATCTAACTGATAACCAAAATTGCGGAGTTCCTTATCCGAACTACGCCAATCCTTATCCACTTTCACATACGTTTCGAGGAAAATAGTCTTTCCAAAGAAACGTTCCAGTTCACGGCGAGCCTCGGTAGCCACCTTCTTCAACGCCTTTCCCTGTTTACCGATAATGATTCCTTTCTGCGAATCACGTTCCACGTTAATCACCGCCCGAATATGAATCTTCTTCGGTTCTTCCTTAAACTCTTCCACGACAACCTCCACCGAATAGGGAATCTCTTTATCGTAGTAGAGCAGAATCTTTTCCCGGATAATCTCATTCACGAAGAAACGGGCAGGCTTATCCGTCCACTGATCCTTTCCAAAATAAGGAGGAGAATCGGGCAGCAGTTCTTTGATCCGCTTCATCACATAGTCTACATTGAACTTTGATGTAGCAGAAATCGGAATAATTTCGGCTTGGGGAAGCAACTCTTTCCATTCTTCCACCAGCTTTACCAGTTTTTCCTGATCTGTAAGATCTATCTTATTGATGAGCAAGAGAACAGGCACCGTCATCTGACGCACCTTTTCCATAAACTCATTATTCTTATCCGGCGTCTCCACCACGTCCGTTACATAAAGCAAGATATCCGCATCCGTCAATGCCGAAGTAGAAAAATTCAGCATAGACTCCTGTAGCTTATAATTGGGCTTCAACACACCCGGAGTATCAGAAAAAACAATCTGCATCTCATCCGTATTATAGATTCCCATAATCCGGTGACGAGTAGTCTGCGCTTTGAAGGTAGCGATCGAAATACGTTCGCCCACCAAGACATTCATCAATGTCGACTTTCCGACATTCGGATTTCCTACGATGTTTACAAAACCTGCTTTATGCATTTCTCTTTATTTTATTGGTTGAGACAAAAAAACGCATCGAATCGAAATAGGATGCGTTTTTGAGTGTTATAATTCAGTAACTTACGTTACGATTCCTTCTTTCCATCATAACCCCATTTCACGTACACTGCGCCCCAAGTAAATCCGGCACCAAATGCAGTGAAAATGATGTTATCGCCTTTCTTGAGTTTATCTTCATAATCCCAGATACACAGAGGAAGTGTAGCGGCACTCGTGTTACCGTAATGCTCAATATTTACCAACACTTTATCCATTGGCACATCCATACGGTGAGCCACAGCCTCGATAATACGGACATTCGCCTGATGCGGAACAATCCAGTTGATACTATCTTTCGTCAGACCATTCTTTTCTGCGATTGCAGCAGAGACATCCGACATGTTGGATACAGCATATTTAAATACTGTTCTTCCTTCCTGAAACAGATAGTGCATTTTATTGTCTACTGTGAAATAAGACGGAGGACAAACCGAACCACCAGCTTTCATGTGGAGGAAAGGCAAACCTTTGCCATCTGTTCTCAGTATCGAATCCATGATTCCGTAATCTTCCGTAGTGGGCTCCACCATAAAGGCAGCAGCACCGTCACCGAAAATAGGGCATGTAGCACGATCTGTATAGTTAACCATTGACGACATCTTATCGGCACCGACAATGATAATTTTCTTATATCTTCCCGAACGGATGAAATTAGCAGCTGTCTCCATCAAATACAGGAATCCGCTACAAGCAGCCTGCAAGTCGAAGGCAAAAGCATTCTTTAGTCCGAGTTTATCACAAAGAATAGAAGCTGTAGAAGGGAAGTGATAGTCAGGAGTAGTGGTAGCAACAACAACCAAATCGATATCATCAGGATTAGCACCAGTCTTCTTCATCAACTGTTTGGCAGCTTTGCGTGCCATGTATGAACTACCTAATCCTTCCTCATTCAGAATATGTCTTTCCTTTACTCCGATACGAGTCATAATCCATTCGTCGTTGGTATCCACCATTTTTGATATCTCGTCGTTAGTCAAGATATAATCGGGTACGTACCCGCCGACTCCTGTGATTACTGCATTTATTTTTTCCATCAAACCTATTTTAAATTAGCAATACTATAATACTTAAAGCAGCCGGAGAGTTTCACCCCCAGGCTGTTTTCAGTATAACTGTACTAATTATACAGCTGCTTCTTTCTCAATAGCGAGCTTGCCTCTGTAATAGCCACAAGCACCACATACAGTGTGGTAAACGTGCCATTCACCGCAATTCGGACAAATAGCCAATGTAGGAGCTACTGCCTTATCATGAGTTCTTCTCTTCGCTTGTCTCGTACTTGATTGTCTTCTCTTAGGATGTGCCATTTTCTTAAAACTTTAATTATTATCTAATATTTTTTTTAATTCATTCCAGCGGGGATCAATTTGTTCCTCCACTTCTTCCTCAATTACGATGTCATCTCCACCTGTGTCGAAAGTATCATCGCTATCCTCATTCGCATTTGTTTTCAAATGCTTGTTCAATTTACCAGTCATCGCTTTATTGCACTTACCGGGAGCATGTACATGCTTCATGGGTACAGAGAGCGCAACAAACTCATACATGAACCATGCAACGTTGATTTCCCCTTCTTCCTCGGGAATCACAATCAGGTTGTCACCTTCTTCTGCATATTCATGTCCAAACTTTACCATCAGTTTATCAGAAGAACTGATAGGTAGCTCCATATCATCCAGACAACGGTCACATGGTACTGATACCATTCCCTCAGTCTGAAAACTCAGCTCGAAAGCACGAGAGGTTCTTTTCACGGTCAATGTAACATTCACCTTTCCTTTCTGAACTTCAGGACCATCAATGTGAGCGAAGTAAAGGTTATCCAATACAAACTCATACTTAGCAGAGTCTGTTTGCATTCCTTTCAAGTCAATTTTGTATTTATCAAACTTTCCCAAAGCTTCTCTCTTTTTTAAATCGTTAGCTTACAATTCGGGCGACAAAGATACAAATAAATATCCTCATAACATACAAATTATCAGTAAATATTCACTTTTTTAATAGGTATTATGAGGTTTGTATCTGTTAAAAACGGCGATATAAATACCAAAGTAATAAAAAAACAGAAAGCCTCGCCCGTCCAATAGACAAGCGAGACTTCTTAAAAACGGCGGCTACCTACTCTCCCACTGTTACGCAGTACCATCGGC
>NZ_QVLZ01000089.1:0-862 GCF_003435205.1 Bacteroides sp. AF32-8BH
GTCCACGTGTTGCGGCGTTGCTCCTTGTTCGTGTTGGCTGTGTTTTCCGTACCCTGCGCCTGTCCCTGTGTGGGGTTGTTCTTGGCTTCCTGTGCTTGTGCGGCACGTGGCGACCTGCCGGTTCCCGGCACGAACTCCACGCCGCGCTGCTCCACGTTCACTTGCAGGGTGGTGACGAACTTCCTGCCGTCCTTGCGCTCGATGAGTTTGTCGCGCACAGGCAGCCCGGCACGCAGCATGTCCTGCTCCTGCTTGGTGATTTCCGTCTTGCCGATGCGCTCCGGTATGCGCACCTTGTTTGCCGGGACATCCGTGATTTCGTTCGTCTTGCGGTCGATGCTGACGAACGAGGGGATGATCTCGCCCGTTTCCCTGTCCACGAGGTCCACAACCCTGCCGAGGTTGCCCGTTTCGCGCAGGTTCTTCCGGTCGTCGTCGGAGAACTTGTGTTCCTTGTACTCGTCGAGTTTCTGCTCCTTGCGGATGAAGTGCGGCACAAGGCTGACGTTGCCCTCGCCGTCCTTCTTGAAGGAGAGGCGGGCATCCAGCTCGAAAGCCTCTCCGCCGAAATTGGGCGCCACCCTCACCAAGTCGGACTTGCCGTAGTTGAGCATCCGGTCAAGGTCGCCCGACTTTTCAAGGTCGTCGCGCTTCACGCCCCATTTCTCCTCCAACTCCTTCCAGTTGATCTTGCTCTCGTCGATGGGTTGGTAGCCCCGGTTGCTCTGCGCCTGCTGCGGGTTTTCCTGATTCTGTTCGTTTTTCTGTTCCATTTCTTCCTGTTTTTTAGGTTCGTCATCTTGTTTCTGTTCCGGTTGTTCCTGCTTTTCGGCGGACTGCTCCTCCTGTACTTTCTTTTCGT
>NZ_QVLZ01000089.1:872-5179 GCF_003435205.1 Bacteroides sp. AF32-8BH
ATCCAGCTCGAAAGCCTCTCCGCCGAAATTGGGCGCCACCCTCACCAAGTCGGACTTGCCGTAGTTGAGCATCCGGTCAAGGTCGCCCGACTTTTCAAGGTCGTCGCGCTTCACGCCCCATTTCTCCTCCAACTCCTTCCAGTTGATCTTGCTCTCGTCGATGGGTTGGTAGCCCCGGTTGCTCTGCGCCTGCTGCGGGTTTTCCTGATTCTGTTCGTTTTTCTGTTCCATTTCTTCCTGTTTTTTAGGTTCGTCATCTTGTTTCTGTTCCGGTTGTTCCTGCTTTTCGGCGGACTGCTCCTCCTGTACTTTCTTTTCGTAGCCGGAGGTGTCCACCTTGTGGGGCGCAAGCATCTCCTTGTTGCCCTCGGGGTCTTTCAGCAAGTCCTTGATAACTTCCAGCAGCTTGTCGGCTTGGTCCGCCGCGACACGGTAGAAACCGAAGCGGCTGGGCTCCTTGCACTGCCGGAAGAAGTTCTTGAAGAAGTTGTCCAGCACGTCCCCGTGCCTGTCGAATTGCAGGAAACTCTGCGCGTTCTCCGCCTTTGCGGGGGTACGCTTGGGTGAGCCGTCGGCGTTAAGCCCGGCTACCACGCTAATCTCGCCCGTCTTCTCGTCGCGGACTATCAGCACGTCTTTTTCTGTTGTTTTCTTTGCCATTTGAAAAATGTTTTAATGGGTTATTTATTAAAGAAATTATGGATACGCGCCTTGTAGAAGGCTATATCTTCCTTGCGGAAATTCTTTACGTGTTCGGAGAGGAATGTCAGTACGTCCTCCTCGCTGTAATAGGTCTTTTTGCCGAGCGTCTTGTACGGCAATGCACCGATGCTGCGGTAGCGCTGCAGGGTACGCTTGCTTATCTGGAGCAGCATGCAGAGGTCTTGGTTGTCGAACATCCTGATACTTTCCATCGGGTTCGGGGCTTTGCCGGACGGTCGCAGGGAGAGCAGCAGCTCGTCCTGACGGTCGAGCCGTTCCATCAGCTTCTGCATCCAGTCCTCAAAATTGTTTCGTGTAAGCAGTTCCATATCTTATGTCCTCCTTCCTTTGGGTTTGCCGCCGCCCGTGCGCAGCGTGTGGTTGCGTTTCAGTTCCGTCAGTGTCGCTGCATCTTCTGCCACGGTGCAGTCTGCGAGCAGGCGGTCTATTTCCGACCGGCGGTAGCGGCATTTGCCGCGCAGCACGACATAGGCGATGCGCTGTTCGCTGCGCATACGTTGGAGGGTACGGGTACTCACGTTCAGCAGGTGCGCCGCCTCGCGGGTGGTGAGCAGCATGTCGGAAAACTCTCCCTTCCTCTCACCGGAAACGGCACGCACATAGACCGCTATCTCGGCTATCTGTTCCGTCAGGGCGGTGAAGGCGGAACTTTCAATCGTTATCACTTTCATATTTTGTCCTTTCTTTTGTTTCTCTGCGGCAAAATTCGGCAATAAACAAAAGGAGCTTTAACAACTCACTACGTGACTCACGTAAGATTTTCTTTGAAAGTGACTCCGTAACCCGGACAACCGGCGCAACAAACTGCCATATAGCGGAAAACGGCACGCATTCAAGGCGGCTGCGTTACCTTTGCGGTAAATCATTAAATGTTTTGGTATATGGAAATCGTATCTATCGAGAAAAAGACCTTCGAGATGATGCTGGCGTCATTCAACGCCCTCTCGGAGAAAGTCGCCGCCCTAAGGCGCAAAAGCGACGGCGGGCGGCTGGAAAGGTGGCTCACGGGCGAGGAGGTCTGCGGGCAGTTGAGAATCAGCCCGCGCACGTTGCAGTCATTGCGTGACAGGCGGCTTATCGGCTACTCGCAGATGAACCGCAGGTTCTATTACAGGCCGGAGGAGGTCAGGCGGCTTATTCCGCTTATCGGCACGATCTATCCCGATGGAAAATGACTCTGTTTTTATTAACCACTTAATCCGATGTTATGATGAACGAGAACAACGAGGTTTTCTCAATGGAGGACGAGCAGGTTGCCACCGCGATACAGAATATGCTCAAAGGCTCCAAATGGCTCTCCGCATTTTTGGAAAGTTACCGTCCGCCACTGGACGGGGAACATTACCTGACGGACAAGGAGGTGGCGGAAATGCTCCGGGTAAGCCGCCGCACCTTGCAGGAGTATCGCAACAACAGGATGCTGCCCTTTATCCTTCTGGCAGGTAAGGTGCTTTATCCCGAATCGGGACTGCGTGAACTGTTGGAGGCGAATTACCTCAAGCCGCTGGAATAAGGCGGTTGCATGAAAAAAAAAAGGAAACGGACAGCACCCGATGGCGTTGTCCGTTTCCTTTTTCGTTGTCTGTATGCGTGTTCAGCAATATCCGGTTTTCCCGTTCTGTATGAACATCACGTATGCCTGCCTCTTTTCCTTTGAGAGTGCCTTCTCCACCAGCCACATGCGGAACACGTGTGTATAGTATGTGTTCAGCCGGAAGGCTACTGGAATGATGATTTCAAGCGAGTAAACATCCGCGTACAGGCCGTTTTCAAGCTGTATGTAGCGGCATACCTCGTAGTCGTTCAGCACGTCCGACTTGCGGACGGCTTTGAT
This sequence comes from Bacteroides sp. AF32-8BH, assembly GCF_003435205.1. NCBI lineage: Bacteria > Pseudomonadati > Bacteroidota > Bacteroidia > Bacteroidales > Bacteroidaceae > Bacteroides > Bacteroides sp. AF32-8BH. The sequence goes on from NZ_QVLZ01000089.1 coordinate 3,430, forward strand.
GGCGGCGTTCACTGCCGGGACGGTGGCATGGAACTCTTCGGCGATTTCCCCGGCGGTCATCCATACCTCGTTACCGGTTACGCTGACCGTCTTGTCCTCTATAATGATTATGTCACGTTTCATGGCGTCTCTGTTTTAGATGGTACATCCTGCAAATTCCTCGATTTGGTTCAATCTTGCGGCAAGGTTCTCCATGTCTTGGTTGAGCTTCTCTTTGGTTATCTTCGCGTATATCTGCGTTGTCTTTATACTCTTGTGTCCCAGCATGGAACTGACTGTTTCGATGGGTACACCGTTGGAGAGGAACACCGTCGTGGCTGCCGTATGGCGGCTCTGATGCCACGTGATGTGCTTGGTGATGCCGCAACGCTTGGCGACGGCACGGATTCCGGCGAGGCACGTGTTGTAGTGGGGAACAGGGAAAATCCTGCCGTTTTCGCACAGCCCGCGGTATTTGTCGATGATTTGTTTCGCAATGTCAAGCAGGCGGATGTTAGACACCACGCCCGTCTTCTGGCGGTTGATGTTTATCCACTCGTGTTCATCGAAGTAGGTGCGGATGTTCTCTTCCGTCAAATTGCGCATATCGGCGAATGACAAGCCCGTGAAGGCGCAGAACAGGTAGAGGTCGCGGTATAGTTCCTGTTTGGCGTTCTTCAGTTTACCTTCCATCAGCAGGCGGATTTCGTCTTTGGTCAGGAAACTGCGTGTCGTTTCCTCCTTCTTGATTTCATACTCCCTGAACGGGTCGCGTGTGAGCCATTCGTTGTTGATGGCGATGAACACCATCGTCCGAAGTGGGCATACATACAGCCACACGGTATTGGTGCAGCAGTGTTTGTCCGTGCGCAGAAACATCTCGAAGTCGGAAATGAAAGCGGGGGTAAGCTCTTTCAACGCGATGTCCTTCACGTGGTAACGGATGTTGAGAAACTCTTGCAGGTGCTTGTAAACGGTCTTGTACTTCAAGAGTGTGCCTTTGGCTTTCATGCCTGCTTCCACCTGCTTGGCATAGTCCTCGTTGTGTTGCTGGAACACCTGCATCAGCGTGTGATAGCGGTGTTCCAGTCCGAGAAAGGCGTTCTTCACCTTCTCTGCCGTGACGAAGTTGTCACGCTCCATGATTTCCTGATAGTGCTTGTTGATGCGCACCCGCATCTTGTCAAGCATGCGGTTCGTTTCGAGTGCCGCCGTGCTTCTGCCCGTGACACGTCCCCCTTTGGTGTCCCACAACTTGGGATCGATGGTCAGTTTGCAACTGAATTGCGTCTGGCTGCCGTCCACCGTGATGCGTCCCATGACGGGAACCGTCCCGTCTTTTTTCACTACCTGACGTTTGAGGTAGTAAATAACTGAAAATGTACTCTTCATCGTCCTTAATTTTTTTGTTCAAAATTAGTTGGTGAAGAGCCCTCCTCTGATACGCAAATTGCGGAAGAACGGCGCAATCTTTTTTCGTTACCGGATTTTTTGCGTGAGTTGTCAGTAACTCACTAATCCTTAAAGCCTTGTTTCGTTATTCGTGTCCATTTCGTCACCTATTGAGCGTGGTTACGAACAAGTAACGTAGCTCCGTCTTGATTTGGCTTCGGCGTGGATTGTAATGGCTCTCGGAATAATTGGCAGCGTAAATGAAACCCCTGTAAATCAAATCCATTACCATATTCTTCCGCATTTCACTTTTTTGTAGTAACTTTGTGCCGTCGATATACTCCACATCAAGGCTGATGAAACCTTTATCGGCAAGGAC
>NZ_QVLZ01000009.1:0-203878 GCF_003435205.1 Bacteroides sp. AF32-8BH
TAGTTTTTCTTTTTACGCTGGTTTCTCTGGCTCTCTATGCGAAAGGGAAAGAATGTATGAAAGAATAACTCTTGCCAATTTTCTTTGCAAATCGGACTGCAAAGATAAGAACTTTATTTATTATAATCCAAACTTTTTCGGAAGTTTTTTTGTTCTTTTCTTTAAGTGGGATTCCACTTTTTCACTAAGTCAATTTGTCAAGGCTTTCTTCTCTTGGAAAGCGGGTGCAAAAGTACGCCCTTTTGATATATACTCCAAATATATCAAACTATTTTTTCTAATTATTTTTGAATACATTTGCTAAAGTGCTGACGCATAACGATGTTGTAGAACATATTTTTTATGTATAGGGAAATTGTGCGCGGAAACGACGAGAGGGATACACATTATTATATCACACGCGGGCGCGTAGGTGCGCCGGGAATCAGTTTGCGTTAGGGAGCAATTAAAGAATCAGTTCATAAAAATAATAGGGAAGAAAGATAGATATAAGAGATAGTGGTTTTATAGTGGATTCCATTCCTTAGTTTGATTCATTAATATGATACTTGTATGAGAATGATGCGTAGAAACTTCACTTTGCTGAAAAGGATTTTTCTTTTTCATTTCTCATGTTCTCATAATATACATAATAATCATCTGTGAATCAAATAGATAATACTATGAGAAATAAAACACAAAAGGGTATTTCTCATAGTATTGCCATGATTTAGTCCGTAAAATCGAGTATTTCTCATAGGGTTTAAACTATTTCTCATCTTATTTTGGCTATTTATCCTATAAAATTCTCAAGCTAGACTTTAAACTAAAGACCAAGATGAATATCAGACTGCACACCGCTTTACAATATATTATCAATGCTTATTGAAAGTATATAGAGCAGATATTCGCATATTTTCCTACCTGCATCTGTATCGTTCCACCCCAGTGAACAGGCCTGTGCACTAGAGTAGAAAGAACCGTCCACTAGAGTGGAACGATCTGTTCACTTGAGTGCAACGATACAGATAGTAGCAGGAAGAAATGGCAATGAGTAAGGGAAAACAGTAAGATATAAGGTGAATGATACACAGGAAAGCAGTAAACAATAGGAAGTTGATTAATAAACAACATAAGGAAAGGAATAATCGTAAGTCCGGCGAGAGTTCGGGAAAAGCTGCAGCCATCATGCATGAGAAATAAGCAAAACAGATAAAAGGAGTATGAGAATAAGAGGAAAAATGAGTTGAAACCGATGAGAAATGCAGCTTTTTTAAGGATAAATGATGGAAATACTATGAGAAATACCACTTTACAGTTTATTTCTCATAGCATTATATTATTGATTTACAAACAAATACCATACAACTTATGAGAACATGAGAAATGAAAATGAAAAATCATTTGCAGGAGAACTTGAATTCAACGAAAGGTTATTTTTTAGGAAAGAGCAAAAAAGAAAGAGATAAATCAGGAATCCGGCCGAATCCATATACCGTATACCGACCGAGCAAAATTCCTTTTCAGTTGTTATTCATATATATCATAGTATACACAATAAAAGTCAATATCATGGAGAAGAATATTTTTCAGTTAGATAATGAGCAACTCAAAGAAATTGCCCGTTCATTCAAAGCAAAAGTAGAAGAGGGATTGAACACTGAAAATGCAGAGATACAATGCATTCCAACTTTTATCACTCCGAAAGCAAGTAGTATTAATGGTAAATCGTTAGTGCTTGATTTGGGAGGAACCAATTATCGGGTGGCAATCGTTGACTTCAGTAAAGTTCCTCCAACTATTCACCCCAACAATGGTTGGAAGAAAGACATGTCGGTTATGAAATCTCCCGGCTATACCCGCGAGGAATTATTCAAAGAATTGGCAGACATGATTACCGGAATAAAACGGGAAAAAGAAATGCCAATCGGATATTGCTTTTCTTATCCGACAGAGTCTGTGCCAAGCGGAGATGCAAAACTCTTACGCTGGACAAAAGGAGTTGACATAAAAGAGATGATCGGAGAAGTGGTAGGGAAGCCTTTATTGGATTATCTAAACGAAAGAAATAAAATCAAGTTTACGAATATAAAAGTACTTAATGACACCGTAGCCAGTTTATTCGCAGGACTTACCGACAGCAGTTACGATGCATATATAGGTCTGATTGTGGGAACAGGTACCAATATGGCTACTTTTATTCCGGCTGACAAAATTAAGAAGTTAAGTCCGTCACATAAGGTTGATGGCTTGATTCCCGTTAATCTGGAGTCAGGGAACTTCCATCCACCATTCCTCACCGCAGTAGATAATACGGTAGATGTAATCTCCGACAATCCGGGAAGACAACGTTTCGAGAAAGCTGTATCCGGCATGTACTTGGGAGACATTCTAAAAGCGACTTTCCCTCTGGAAGAATTTGAAGAAAAATTCGATGCACAAAAGCTTACCTCTATCATGAACTATCCCGATATTTATAAAGAAGTGTATGTGCAGGTAGCACAGTGGATATATGGCAGATCAGCGCAATTGGTTGCAGCTTCACTTACAGGGCTTATCATGTTGCTAAAGTCATACAATAAGGAGATAAGGAGAATTTGCCTGGTTGCCGAAGGAAGTCTTTTCTGGAGCAAGAACAGAAAAGATAAAAACTATAATATGATTGTCATGGAGAAATTACGGGAACTCTTCAGTTTATTTGGTTTGGAAGACGTAGAGATCGACATAAAAAGTATGAATAATGCCAATCTGATAGGAACAGGTATTGCGGCATTATCCTGACACGTTCTAATTTGTCATTGCATGGCAGGTCTTCAATCAACCTGTTCATAAAAATTCGATGCTGTATCAAATTTACTGAACAGCATCGAACCTATTTCAAACTTATCAAATCCGGTTCAATATTTAGATAGAATATAGAACCTAAAGTAGCTATTATTTGATCTTCAGTGCAAAACCGCCTCCGGGTGCCAAATGAATCTTCAACTTACTGTCATTCTTTATCCGGAAAGATTCACATTTATAATCACGTCCAACCCGGTGGGCATTCACTCCATCTTTAAATAATGTAGCATCGTATGTCTTGTCGCCCAAGAAGGAACAATCGACTTCAATGTCACGTGCCGTCCAATCGGTAATTCCACCTACATACCAGACATTTCCTGCCCGGCGTGCCGTTACGATGTACTCTCCCATTTTACCATCAAGCACGATACTTTCATCCCATACGGTCGGAATATTGGCAATAAATTCGGTCGATTCCGGTTCGCGCATATAGTTGCTTGGCGCATCGCACAGCATATTGAAAGGAGACTCGAATACCACATACAGAGCAAGTTGGCGACAGCGAGTTCCCTGGCTCATAGGTTCCGAGTTACAAGGATAATAGTTACCTTTCGAAGCATTACGCATCGCGCCTTGGGTGTAATCCATCGGACCAGAAACCTGACGGGTGAAAGGCAACAGTACGTCATACTTCACCTGATCGACCGAAGCCGGACTCCATTTCATCTGTTCCAAGCCATTAACCCCTTCAAAGTTCAACACATTCGGATAGGTACGATTCAAGCCGGCCGGTTTATGCGTTCCATGCAAATCGAGAATCAATTTATATTTAGCACACATTTCGGCAGCCCGATAATTGAATGCTGTCATATACTGATCGTCACGATCCATAAAATCGACCTTAAAGCCTTTGACTCCCATGTCGGCAAAATAACGGCAAACGTTCTCCATATCACGATCGAAGGCATAATAACCAGCCCAAAGAATGATACCTACATTTTTGGAAGCTGCATAATCTACCAGTTCTTTCAGATTAATATCTTTCACTACTTGCATCAAATCCGCCTGCAGGTTGACTGCCCAACCTTCATCAAGGATTACATATTCTATTCCGTTTGCAGAAGCGAAATCAATATATGCTTTATAAGTCGGATTATTTACTCCGGTGATAAAATCAACGCCATCCAAGTTCCAGTTATTCCACCAATCCCATGCCACTTTACCGGGCTTGATCCATGAAATATCCGTCAGACGGGAAGGAGCAGCCAACAAATAGCTCAAGTTGCTTGCCGCCAAATCTTTATCGGAAGTGGTAACAATGCTCATTCGCCATGGAAAACTTCGGGGGTTATCTACTTTGGCAATGTAAGCTTCACGCTCTTTCACCAACATCTGAAGTTGATTGTGTCCGCCCTGCACCGTCTTCTTGGGATAAGGAGCGAATTGACCCGTCAACCGTTTTTCCCCTTCAGCAGCAGATAAATAGAGACCGGGATAATTCTCCAAACCGGATTCTGTGATACAAATCTTGACACCTTCACCAGCATCCACTACTAACGGCAGAAACATCAAACGTTTTTTATTCAGTTTCGATAATCGATCAGTAGTATAAGTGTTCTCGAAAGAATTGAAATATTGGGATTCGTAATCACCATCTTTCCCCGCTTTTACATACGGAACAGAGGCTACCATATCGGACGGGAAACGGTAATCTACAGTTTCATCCACTACATTGAAAGGTTTCTTCGACCGGCTGACAAAGCGATATGCAATACCATCATTGTAAGCACGAAACTCTACGTTCCAATCTTTCTTAAACCGGAGAGTCAGTTCATTATAGTAATCTCTTAGTTCGTTGGCGCGATAGAAAGGAGAAGGAATCATCTGATCTACTTTTTTCCCGGAAGTGCCGGCCAACTTTGCTTTCTCTCCCCAAACTTCTCCATTCTCCAATGTCATTGAAATTGGAGAAGAAGCCAGTATCTGACGTCCGTCACAATGGATGTCATAAGTCAACTTATCACCGACGGTAATAGTTGTTTGGAGTTTCCCATCCGGAGAATTCAAGGTAAATTGTTTTTGTGCTTGTACCGTAAGCGTACATGCGACAACACATAGAAATAATAAAATCTTCAGTTTTTTCATGGTTTTAATTATAGTAGTTATCAAATCATAAGAAGAATGATGCAAAAATAAAATAATATATGGTAGTAACCTATATGAAAACTAAAAAACAGAAATGAAAAATGAATACGGGATTCTATCTTTTTCCTGTCTGAGATTTTATGCAATCGACTTCTTCCTGTTGAAAAGGTACTCCGTTAGAACGATAAATATCATGGAACCATAACTCCGGCTCTTCTCCCGACGGAATCACTTCATCCCAGGCAAAAATAGTATTTGTCTTTCCTGCAACAAATCCCCAATTAATAGCTCCGGTCTTTTCTTTTTTCATCAGAGGAAGAACATTGCAAAAACGGCTGTCATTGCGGCGGGCCATATATTCGGTACAGATCAACGGACGGTTAAGCATCTTTAGAAATTTGATGCACTCGGCATGCCGTGCCTCATTATCGTAATTATGATAAGAGATAATGTCCGAATGATTCAGCATAAATGCATTCAGAACATTCTTGCGGGAAGAATTATAGTCCCAGATACCGGCAGTAATCGGTTGTGACGGTTTACAGTCGCGTACCCAGCGAAAAACATTGGTCAATAAAGACAAAGAGGTTTCCTCGTGTTTACTATTTCCGGGTTCATTATACAAATCCCACATCAATATCCGATCATCATGAGCGTAAGTGCGTACAATATCTTTGATATACTCTTGTAGAAAAGGATACAAAGTCAGCGTATCCTTGCGCAAGCTGCATGAAGGGTCCTGTACCCATCCGGAATTATGAACTCCCGGCTTCGGCTCCGGTTGTTTGCCATAAGCCGACTCTGGATTCCAACAATCATCAAAGAACACAAACATAGGACGGATTGAATACTTCCGACAAATATTCAAGAATTCATCCACACGTTTTTTCATTCCTGTTGCATCATTTTGCCATACAACACTGCTCAAGAAAACGCGTAAGGTATTAAAGCCCAGTTCATGTGCCCATGAAAGTTCTTTGTCTATCTGCTCAGAATCGAAAGTAACCGCACTCCACATTTCTATCTGATTGATTGCCGTTGCCGGAATATAATTGCAACCTACCAACCAAGGCTGATTGTCATACCATTCCTGTATCTTCTCTTCCGACCAACGGCTGTTGTTTGAAGAATTAGAATCCTGTGTACAGGCGCATACACATATCCCCAAAAAGAATAAAAACACAACATTAACACACCATTTATTTTTCATGCTATTTCAATTGATTAATATATAAATCTATTTGTTCATTTTTTATCTTAAGATCAAACAAAGAGAGTAAACCCGTAAAGGGTATAAAAGACCAAATTCTTTATCTTCATTTTTCCTGTCAGCTGATTATTTATGCCTGTTGTCTGATTTTTCTTTCCACACCACTACTCCCGCAGCTTCGAGGCATGCACTGCCGATCAGTATCTCCGCCTTGTCGGGAATGGCTATTTCCTGAACGTCCGATGTATAATTTAAAGCGATATAAAAACCGTCGCGCCATTCTTTCACTACTCCGTACGGCAGATCTTCGGTCGATACTCCTGCTTCCGTATATACACGACGCACTACCTCTTTTTCTAGTTTGCCGTCATCGGTATCCGTTCCGATATAAGTGACCGTTCCTTTACCCAGTTTGCGGTGTATCACGGAAGCAGCTCCCTTATAGAACTGGTCTGTATAGACAGCCCACACATCTGTTCCGGCAGCCGGTGTCAGTACGTCTCCCCAATTATTCCAGGCAAATTCCTTACCCTCGAAATCGATCTTTCCGTACAGATTGTGGGGCAGATGGTCATAATACAGGCTATTTATTCCGGCTAGTTGATGAATCGGAGCAGCCAAAGGAGCCTCCCACAGTTTGGCGTCACGGTCTTTCTGACCGGTACGGCAAGTCAGGATCAGGTGTCCTCCCTTCTTCACATATTCAGTCCAACGTTCCACCAGCTTGTTGTCAAGCAACTGATAGGCAGGAGCTATCAAGAAAGGATAACCGGAAAAATCCTCTTTCTCCGAAATCACGTCTACAGGAGCTGCAAAAGATTTTAGCAGATTGTAATATTTATGCACGTGAGCCATCGTCCGCCATTGATCCGTCTGCCGCTGAAACTCCATTTCCCAATAATTACTCATATCGAAAAGTAAACCAATACGCCGGGAGGCCAGTTGACCGGGCATACGATTTTTCTTATCGTAGGCGGCACGCAGTTTTTTCATCTCCTGCGTAATGCGTACATATTCTTCACCGCCCGGAGAAAGAGTTACTCCATCAGTCATTATCATACCGTAATGATATTGCTCACTGCCTTTCAGAGGTTGACGGAAACGGTAATTGCATACGAATTTTCCACCACCTGCAAAGACGTGATACACCCACATACGGATGGCACCGGGTAAAGGTTGGGGGTTATACACTCCCCAGTTCACCTGCCCGGGTTGGAGTTCCATAACTCCAAAGGCTTTACCTACGCGATTACGGAACTGGTCGTTTGAGAAACCGAGATCTTCCGGAATACCCATCCGGAAACCCTGGCTGCCTATTCCCTGATTATGTCCGGTCACCAGATAGCGGGTGTAGGTCAGGAAGTCCGGATGATCGATCCGTACCGGATCGACCGGATTGAAAATAGGTATCAGGTTGGTAGTGATCCATTGGTCTTTGTGGATATGCCGCCGAAGGATGTCTGCCTGCATATTGACAAAGCCTGCCAGTTCATCCGCCATAAAGCGGTTCAAATCGAGCATGGCGTGAGGATTGGCCTTATCAGGTACTTCCTGCTGGTTGGGAAGGCGAACCTGCTCGAAGTTCTGATAGGTTTCACTCCAGAAAGAGGCACCCCAGGTATCATTCAGTTTGTCAATAGTGCCGTATTTCTTCTGTAACCAGATACGGAATTTGGCTTGTGCATTTTCACTGTAATCTACCACCCCGTAGTGTCCCGGTTCATTGTCAATCTGCCAGCCGATAACAGTGGGATTATTGCCATAATGTATTGCCAGGCGGGAAACGATATTTTCTACATAATGACGGTAGCGATCGCTACTCCAGGAAGCGTGCTGACGTCGTCCGTGTTGAATGGTCACTCCATTATCCCGTTGAATCAGTATGTCGGGATATTTTTTCGACAGCCAGACGGGAGGCGTGGGGGTAGGTGTACACATGATTACTTTCAGACCATACTTCTCCGCCAGAGAGACTGCACGATCCAGCCATTCAAAATGATATTCTCCCTCTTCCGGTTCCATCATAGACCAGGCGAACTCTGCAAAATGGGTGAATTTGATGCCCATTTCCGACATTTTCTTCAAATCACGCCCCCATTGGGAGGAATCCCATTGCTCGGGATAATAGTAAGAGCCCAAAGCAAACAACTCTTCCGGAGGAAAAGACTTATCGACCGGAGACTGGGAAAAGGATGATAATGAAAACAATAAAGTTAAGACAAATAGGAAATTCTTCATGAATATTATTTTTAGAATCTATATGATAAGACATTTCTGAAAGAAAAAGCCACATTGCTATTTGTATAAAGAGGTCGTGTTTCGGTGAAACCCGGCCTCTTTATCTTATGTAACACTAATACCTATGTCAGACTATTATCTCTTTGTAAACGTACAGGTATTTGTATTCATATCCAGTTTGACATGATATATACCGGCTCTGAAATTATTTCCCGGTCCAAAGTTCTCTGTTTCCTTCCATTGATCTCCATCCCAATAACCGCCCCGGGCTATTAAATCACCTTCAGATACGATGGTCACATCAAACGAAGTAATTTCATTATTCCAACCTTTTCTTTTATAAAATCTGAACATGAAATCGTTGTTCAGAAGGAGGTTAGTTTCATATACACGATCTCCGGTCTTCACACAACAAATAAAGTCTTTTGGATTATCCCATCCCCAATTTCCAATGTCATCGGGAAGGAGTCCGCTGATTCTAGGATGGCCGAAGGCAGCTCCAGTTATCCATACTGTTTCCGGGAATTCCGTATCGGTCGTTTTCTCTACATATATAAGTTCTCTATCCTTATTATATGAAATCCGATACTTACCGTCCGGAGCGTTAAACGTATATTGTCCATTTTCATTCGTAAAGTATTCCGGTTGAAGCATATAGTCCAGATAACTAAATCCTTCGAAATCGACCACTTGTCCTTTCGTGAGGTTTAACTCTACAGCGATATAGCTTGGATTAGTAGATTGAGTCAGTTCCGTACCATTTATTTTATAAGATTCCGGTCCAAGTTGTCCTTCATCCACCTTATCAATAAACATACATATATTCTTATTCAAATCTATCCGGACACGATATACTCCCGGTGTGAAATCCGGTCCGGCTACAAAATCACCGGTAAAATGTCCGCCACCAGTGCCACCTGTTGCCGGATCACTGTAATACCATCCCTTACCCAATAAATTAACAGGTTGCGTATTGACAATAGTACTAGCCAGTTCACCTCCCCAAGGACGTTGTTTGTAGAATTTAAACTGGAAATCTTTAACCAGATAAAGAGTGGTTTCAAAAATATTGTCTGCTACCTTCACACACTGGAATGCATCACTCGGCAAGTTGAAAGTCCATGCACCGACAGTCACCCGTCCGGCTTGAGGATGTCCGAAACTGGATCCGCAAACCCATAACCCATCCGGATAATTTACCGAGCGGTTTTCCAGATATGTCAGTTTGTTTATCGGATCATAATACAATTTATAGTTTCCGTCTACTCCTATAAATGTAGCTTTATCTTTTATTATGTTTTCAAAGAAATCCGGTTGAAGCATCTTTCTCACATCACCAAAATTGCTGAAAGTCACTTCATCACCTTTATGAAGTTCCAAAGCAATGCCCAGAAAAGATGAAGCCTCTTCTAATATACCCATTTCCTGACCGTTAACCAGGAAAGATTGTTCTTGAATATTCTCATCTTTCGCTTCAAAAGCACAAGTGTTATTGTTCAAATCGAGCGTGATAAGATAAACTCCGGGTTGGAACAGCGGTCCCGGAATAAAATCTCCTCCCGTCTTTCCGGCAACCAAGAAAGGGGTAGTTAGAGTGATATTATCTTCGGGAAGAGTAGTGATCTCATTGTCTCCCTCTCCCCAGCCTCTATGCTTGAAAAACTTAAATGAGAAGTTATTAGCCAGATAGAGAGTCAGTTGAAAAACATTGTCGGCACTTTTATAACAATAAAGCACATTGTTAGGTCCGTCCATACTCCAACCGCTTGTGGTAACCAGCCTCGCTTGAGGATGTCCCCAGTTGGCTCCGCAGAACCATAATCCGTCCGGATAGGTCGCCCCGGCTTTTTCTATGTACAAAAGCTCATTAGCAGGATCATAAAGCACACTATAATCAGCCGTCTCTCCTTTGAAACGGGCCTTATTTTCGGACACATATTCAAAGTAATCCGGTGAAAGAATGGATTCTATTTCGTCAATCCCCGAAAACTCGACTTCCTGTCCTTTTTCCAGATGAAGCTTTTTTCCCTGAAAATTAGAGTAAATCTCTTCATCCAACACTTGACCTCCTACAGAAAGAGGAGAGGCAAGTTTCCATTCCGGCCATTGATCCCATTTCTGTACGTCATCACTGCAAGATGCCGTTAACAGCAACAGAAGGACCGTATATATATAATATTTCATAATGCAGTCATATTAAGATTATACATTTATTTTTTATATGCTTTCAGCAGAGCTTGATAAACTGTTTCGTTCACCTTCACAATACAGCCGTGTCGTGCGCCGGGTCTGTCCGTACCATCCTTTACATTAGGTCCGGAGAAAGTACGTTCTTTCCATGGCCCGTCCATAGAGGTAGACTGAAACAAATGATACCCATAAGGTTTGGCTGCATAAGATTCCGCATAAATAAACCAACCGCTATGATTCGGCCGTTCGATAAAAATAGGTGCTTCACGCATCATATCATTCGGAGTGACAGGTGCTCCCGGATTGGTATAGGGACCAGTCAGATTGGAAGAGGTGGCAATACGGACTGTTTTCCCTGTTTCCGGAGCAACAGCCGGATCGCGTTCGTCTTTCATGATCGCATAATAAACACCGTTTACTTTACGGATAATAGCATCGATAATAGCCATATTCTCATCCGTACCAGTAAAATTGAATAATTTCTGTGGTTCCGTATAGGTCTCGAAATCCTTTGTCAACACATAGAGAGTGCGCATACTGTCCCAATCGTCCTTATCCGGGTCGTTGCAGGCATGCCAGCTTATAATGTACTGTTCGCTATCCTTGTCATAAAACATTTTGGGTGCTCCCCAATAATAGGTAGTATAGAATCCCTGTGCATTACTACGATTAAAAATCATTTCATTCAACTGGGTAGATGTCCATGTCACCAGATTTTCCGAACGCCACAAAGCCAGCGGATTGACTGCAATCATATAGAAAGCTCCGTCATGTCCCTGACAAATATCAGGATGTCCAATGTAAGCGCTATTGATGATCCGGCCTTTATTCAGTGTTTCCCAGTTGATGCCATCCCGGGAAACAGCATAATATAACTTTCCATAATTTGCATTAGTCATGTGGGCGAACAAATATCCGCCATCAGTTTCCACCGGAATTTCTTCTCTGCCTGTTTCTGCATCATCCGAACACGACCAACTCATTAAAGACAATAATAGACCAATTATATAGTAACTCATACGTTTCATATCTTTTATTCAGTTAATAGGTTTAATTTATACTTTGTTGCGCTTTGCTCTTATCCTCCGCCCAACCCGGACGTTCCCAAGTCTGCTTCAGCTCTTTTCCATAAGAAATGGCCTGTTCGACTGCATAGTTAGGAATCGGCATGTACTGATGCGTCGGCATTATGCCTTTCGCCTTATACATTTCTTGCGCGTATTTATTAAAACGGATCAAGTCAATCTTTCGATTACCTTCATAGAAAAATTCATGTCCCCGCTCTATCAAAATAGCGTTTAAAAAAGCGTCTTTTGTATTGGTTGTCACACTCGGTAAGTCCGACAGCCCGGCTCTTTTCCTCACCTGATTCACCGCATTTATAGCAGCTACGGAAGGTACAGTTCCTGTTTTACGCACTTCTGCCTCTGCATACATCAATAATACATCGGCCCATCTTGCCAAAGGAATATCGGTACCCTGGAAAGTAGTCATCGTTTCCTGCGGGAATTTATTTATAATATATCCGTTCCATCTCACCCCCAGATTATCTTTGTTGATAACGACACCATTCTTGTCCTTATAACTGGTTACAATGGTTTTCAGACGACCGTCGTTGCTTTCGAAAGCATCGTAGTATTTTTTATCCATACTGAAAGCCTGGAACCATCCACCTCCCATTGGAAAAGGATCCCCTTTTGCCACATCAGAAGGTAAAGCCCACATCAGGAAAGGATTCGCATTTCCATGCTTCGGGTTACCATCAGCAGTAGGGCTACAACTGACAGCCATAATCATTTCTTTATTGAATTTATTGGCATTCTTGAACAGGTCAACGTACGGAGTACTTCCGGTTTTAAACAAATCATATTTGCCCGTATTGAGTTCATTATACATATCAATCGCTCTCTGATAATAACCTTCCATGTGTTCACCCTCGTTCAGACAGTGTTTCATCAGGCAGAAGCGGGCATAGTCACGCGTATAGCGTCCCAAATCCGGGGCTACTTCGGGAGCATTCTTTGCGGCAAATTCCAGATCATCCGTAATCCATTGAGTCATTTCATCCAAAGAAGGGCGCACGGTATTCGACAACGCTTCCGGATCAATTACTTTTTCGGGATCCAGGATTACCGGTACGGGACCGTAAACATGCAACAGGAAGTACATCATCAATCCACGACACAAACGTGCTTCTCCAAGTAAATTATTCTTCTTTTCTTCCGTAAGAGCAGTCAGGGGAGCTTTTTCCAACGTTCCAATCACTTCAGTCATACGGGTCACCTGGGCTGTTTTCGGGAAATGATTCAAGTTACCACCGTCGTCTACATTTCCACGCCAGTAATAAAAGCAATTACTGTAATCTCCTTTACTAAGGCGTTCCCAGTCTGCACCTACTGTGGTAGCAGGCGCACATATATCAGAAGCAGAATCAAACATACGCACCGCTCCTCCAGACTGTATATGAATACCATGTTGTAAACCACCCGAACCCATATCATACGTCCAAACCGTAGTATAAGGCAGGTAGCAAACCATCATATAGGAAACATACTCTTGCTCTGTGGAAGGATATTCTCCCTGTAACAAAGCTCCGTAAATATAAGGATCAAAATTATTCTCACAACTACCGAATAAGAGTTGCAAGGAAACAAGCATCGGTAAAAAGAACTTCTTTTTCATACGACATAATTTGTTAGATTTCATAGCTTGAAGTTTAGAAGGTTAATTTTGCACCTATTGAATAAACTCTCATTTGAGGATATTGTCCTCCGGTCAGATTCGAAGAAGAAGTGTTGATTTCAGGGTCATATCCTTTGTATTTGGTAAAGGTCAAAGGATTCTGAAAGTCGACAAACACACGTATTCCTCTAATATACCCTTTAAATATGGATAATTCTTTGGGACCCAGGTTATATCCCAATGTGATGTTTCTCACACGCACATAAGAGGCATTTTCTCTTGTATAATCAAAGCCCAGATTTTCGGGTAAAGCCACTGATTTACTGATTGCGATACCCGGGAAATGTCCGTTCATGTTTGTCTGGGTATTCCAGATGTTATAAGAATAGATACCAACATTGTGCGCATCCACTCCTCTGGAGAGATTTCCGGCATCTGCACTATAACTATATGCGTCATTCCATTTCTTTACACCTAATTGTCCGTACATAAATATATCCAGATCAAAGTTTTTCCATGTAAATGTATTGCCAAAACCAAAATATAATTTAGGAAGCATGTTATCCATGTAAGAGTCATTCACGTCAATAATTCCATCACCGTTTTTATCTTCGACAATAGGATAACCCGGCATACAGGCGGCAGGTCCCAATGAACGTTGCGATTCGGGCATATTACTCTTATCCACATCGATAATATCGGTCGTTTTATAATAATAGAATGCATTCATCGGTTCATTTTTCCTTTTCTGATATTTCTGATAATCATAGTTAGGCATACGTTCTATCCATACTGCGTTATAATGGGACATCGTAATTTGAGAGGTCCATTTAAAATCATGTGTCTGGAGATTCAATGAGTTCAGACTTACATCTACTCCGGTACGTTTATAATGCCCTCCATTAATTGGACGTGTTCCGTGCATTCCCAATAATTCTGTCGGCGCTGTTCCCAACAAATGGGTTACGTCGTTACGGAATACATCTACACTACCCCAGATTCGATCTCTAAAAATAGAAAAATCCAATCCGATATTTTTCATGACTGTCTTTTGCCAGGTGACATCTTCATAGTTAGCGCCGGACAATATGTAGGGAATGTAAGTTACCGAGTTATTATTGAATTGAACATCCTCGCGGGTTGTCGTTACAATACCGTATAGTGTTGTACCCAGGTTATCGCTACCTGTTTCACCGTAACTGGCTCTTAATTTCAACATATTAATCCAGGAGATATTCTTTATAAATGATTCTTCGTTCATCTTCCATGCAAGAGAAACAGATGGAAAGAAGGCGTATTTCTTACTGGGAAAGAATTTATCCGTACCGTCACGACGCAATGAAGCGGATACTACATAGCGTCCGAATAAGTCGAAACTTCCTCTGACAAACTGTGATCTCTTTTCATTCTTATATTTATAGGAAGTCGGATAGAAAGGACCGTCTGCCATACCTACGCTACTTCCCTGTATATGGTCATTGGCATTTTCATAAGATATATCCGAACCATCGCCACTATCAAGATAACGTCCCATACCGGCCATCAAATTCATATCCAATAACTCTCCAAATTTATGTTGGAATGTTAATGTACCTTCGAGAGTGCTTTGCTGCCTTTTTCCATATCCTAAGTTTCCTCTGGATTTACGTTGCAATGCGTAGTAAACATCAGAAGGTATGTATGAATCACGAGAAGTATTTTCCTTGTTCAAGCCATACAAAACTTTTGCCGAAAGCATATTCTTGATAATATCGACATCCAGTGAGAAGTTCATGTAGTAACCATTTTGCTCGGATTTGTCATTAATATCTTGCATGGAAACGGGATTAGGCGTCCGGCTGAATACATTATATTGTCCTTCGGCATCGTACACGGGAAGATAAGAGGGATAGAAGATTGCTCCGAAAAGTGCTCCGGCTCCCTGATCTCTTAAGTTTCCGACATCTCCGCCGACAGTAGAGTTCGTGTAATTATTCTGATTCAAGTTGACAATTGTTGTCAGTTTCAGGAAATTAGTCAGCTGGGATGTGATGTTTGTACGCAGGGAGTATCGCTCCATATCCGAATTATAAACGGTAGCGTCTTCTTTATAGTAGTTAACGCCCAGATAGTATTTAAACTTTTCCGAACCACCGCTAATCGTCAGATTATGATTGGTCACTGCACCTGTTTTCAGTACCTTGTCCAGCCAATCCGTAGTCGGGGCATTGGCTATTTGTGTCGGTGTAAAGATAGGTGTCCATTTATCGTCATAAGCGGCATTTCCATAAGGATACTGGCCTTTGTCATATAAATAATTCTCTTTACTGAACACATTCACCATGTTCATCAGTTCGGGTCCGCTCAATACATCCAGGTAAGGATAATGTTTTTGCACGGAATAGCTTCCTTCATACACGATGGTCGGTTTTCCCTCTTTTCCTTTTTTGGTAGTCACCAGAATAACACCATCCGCTGCTCCGATACCATAAATTGCTGCAGAAGCATCCTTCAGGATTTCAATGGATTCAATATCATTGGGGTTTAATCCGGCCAGTCCGGCACGATTGACGGAAGAAGGAAGTGACGTACTTCCCGTGCCGACTTCAAAAGAGCCGCTAGGCATAACTACTCCATCCACCACATAAATCGGTGTACCACCTCCACGAATGGAGATATTAATACCTCCTCCCGGCTGGGGACTGGCAACGGTTGCCTGCAAACCGGCAGCACGTCCCAGCAACATTCCTGAGATATTGCTAGTAGCCGCTTTGGATATTTTTTCTGTTTTTACGGTAGCGATAGAAGTAGTCAGGTTTTTACGGGAGGTTGTACCATACCCCACCACTACCACCTCGTCCAATATTTGCTGATTTTCAGCCAAGGTGACAGATAAAGATACCCGGTCGCCCACCTTTACTTCCTGTGTCTGATAACCGATATAGGAGACTTCCAATACAGCTCCCGGTGACACTTCCAGAGAGAACTTAGCATCCAAATCAGATGCGGTTCCGTTGGTTGTTCCTTTTTCCTTAATGGTAGCACCGATGATCGGTTCACCGTTGGCATCGCTCACTGTACCTGTGACTTTACGCTTTTTAGTGTCTTTAGAGGTATTCTGCCGCGCTTGCCCTTTTTGGACAATAATATTCTTGCCCTTTACCTCATAAACAACTTCTTGCCCGTACAATATCTGATCGATAGCTTCATTCAATTGTTTTGCCTTTACACTTACAATCTTCCTAGTATCCAGGTCTCCCACTTTATATACGAAAGAATATCCGCTTTTATTCTTCAATTGCGTCATTGCTTCTTTCACTGAAACATTATTCATTTTCAATGAAACGGCCTGGGCTAGTATTGCTATGTTAAGGCAAAAGAGAGCCACGACCATTAATATGGCCTTCTTCCTGTAATTCATAAAATAAACAAATTATTTAATTAAAACTTGAATAACTCGTTTTAAAAGAGATGTATTTTGCTAACTTTGCATAATCTCTTTTGAAAACATGCTCACGTTTGAAAGTTGTTGAAGAAGAGATTCAGGAGCCGGAAGATGTTCGAGATCTTCCGGTTTTTATTTTTCTCTCCTTATCATTCACTAAAGACTATTCAGTATTATTTCCTTTACTCATATTCTTCAATTATAAGGTTAAACAATCATAGTATTATAATCTCTGGTAACCGGTTAATAGATAGTTATATTGCGCTCTTCAATTTTATATTGTATTTTCTCTGTAGATGCCAACGCATCCAACACTTCCTGAATACTTTGTTCCCGACGGACGAAGTTTCCGTAGAACCGGAATTTATTTAATGAATCATTAGCTATGTGGATATTCACATTGTAGCTACGTTCCAGTTCTTTCACGATGTCCGGCAAAAGTTCTTCATCAAAAAACAGATAGCCATCCGTCCATTGGGAGGCATTGGAGGCTGTGACCGTTTCTACGGTCATCAATCCGTTCGCTTTGTTTAATATCGCTCTCTCGTCGGGTGCAAGGAAAGCTTCTTTCTCTTTTTTCAGTAAATTATTTAATTCCACTTTCCCTTCCAACAAGGATACTACCACTTCGTGATCTTCCGGATAATCGCGGAAATTAAATTTTGTTCCCAATACCTGCAATTGCAAATCTTTAGTCTTTACAAAGAAAGGGAGTTTCTCATTCCGTTGGACTTCAAAATATCCCTCACCTTCTAATTCTACTTTACGGTTATCTACTCCAAAGCCTTGTGAGTAGGTCATTCGTGAACCGGCATTCAACCAAACCAATGTACCATCAGGCAAATAAAGTTTCGTTCTTGATCCTAAAGGAGCCTCTACGGATATATCTGCAAAAGTGTCTTTTACATTCACTCCTCCCTGCCAATATGAGAAGCATCCTACTGCAAGTATGACTGCGATAATCGCGGCATAACGCCACAACGCCGACAAACGGAATTCCTGGCGAGGAGCTTTCTCCACTTGCTTCCGGCTCCCGATACGATTCTTAAAGGTATCGAATGCCTTATCTTTATTGTATTTCGACGCGGCTTCACGGCTCACGGCAGAGAACCAGACTTCCCGTTGCTGAATAAAATAATCCTCATTTTCAGGTGATGCAGCTATCCATGCTTTTAGTTCGGCTAAAGCATTTTTGTCCAAACCTTCGGTCAGATAGGTTGCAATCAATTCATCAATATGTTTCTTTTCTTCTTCCATTTTTCTGCGTTCTATAAAGGAGACAGTAGATTTTTAATTGAGGGTAGTCTAAAAATGACTTTTTTTTCGTTTTTACCCGAAAAAAAATAAAAGTAGAGTAATCAGATATTTACTTAGATTCGTTTGTAAAGATGCTAATGCATTCTTTATATGATACTTAACCGTATTGACAGAGATGCCTAACTCTTGAGAAATTTCTTCGTATGATTTTCCTTCAAAACGGCTTTTATCGAACACGCGACGACATTCGTTCGGCAATTTATCAATGGCTTTATATATTTCCTCTTCCAGTTCACGCTCCAGCAATGTCCCCAACGGATGCGAATCGGATATCGTCATTTTATCGTCTGTTATCTCATCGGGCATCAGAGATGAAAACGCAATCTCGCGCTTTTCCCATTCTGAATTAAGATAGTTGATACAACGATTACGGACGGCTCTCAACAAATAGCTACGGATGGAAACGGAAATCTCCAGCGTTTCACGAATCTCCCATAAATGAAAAATAGTATCTCCGACGATGGTTTCCGCGAGGAATTGATCTTTTACATAGCCATTCGCGACATGACATAACAGGGCATAGTGACGGTCATAGATGTATTGATAGGCATCTTCATTACCTGTCTTCAACTGCTCTACTATTAAAGTTTCAGTATGCTCCATGGATGTATTAGTCGAGTTAATGGCACAAATTTAGAGAATTATTCGAGTTAAAAGCAAAATTAATAAGAAAACCCTCCAAAGAATTTCTTCTCTGGAGGGTTTAACATACCATTTAATATGATTCGTTTATCAATACGGTAGTTACACTTTCCTTTCCTAAATAAAAAGCCTTTGCTTTTATCAGTGGAGCATCACATGCTATCTGTGTTTGCCATTCTACAGAACTTTCCGTAGGTTCACTGCCATCGGTTGTATACCGGATTACCGCATTGGGATTGGTAGTATTAACAAGTAACAATCCATCCTTTACTATAATACCTGGAGGAGATACCCGGAAATTAATACCTCGTTTTGCCAAACGGGGCAATTCATAAGTTACAATACCGGCATTATATTTTCGTTTGGCATCCATATATACTTTGCCGTCCGGAGACAATGCCCACGATGGTTGAGCATTCCAAACGCGTTCTGCCAGTCCAAAGACTTTCGGGAAAAGATAATATTCTATTTGTTCGAAACTACGGATTGTCTCCGCCCAGATTTGTCCGGACAAACCTTTGATATTCTTATACCCCTCTTTTGTCAAAGGTTGCTTACCGTTTGAGGCTGTTTTTACATCCACAGATTCACCTTTCAGATTCCGCCGTAAAGACTTGTAAATATCAAAAGGCAACATATCAAACGTTACGTACTCATCTACGTAACCACCCCAACGTAACCCCGGTTCTTCCACATGATAACAATAGGCCATATCCAAATAGAAATTACCCACATTACAGAGTATAATAGGATAGCCCGCATTTGCTAACTTATACGGAACTTCATCCCCACCCTGTTCCGGAATTGTATTCCAGCAATAATTCAAGACCTTGCTATTTCTGAAATGTTCGTTAACGGTATTATCAGGATTCATAACAATGTCCTGCCATCCGACTGCCTGTATGTTACGTTTGTCCAGCATTTCCAATATTTGTTCCAGAAAATAATCCTTCAGATCCCGTATCTTAGTCAGTCCGTTCTCTTGCATAAAAGTGCGGCAGATAGAAGAACCTTCCCAAATACCTTCCGGCACTTCATCTCCACCCACATGGAAAGCAGTCAGTTCTACTCCTGCATCCTGATACATCCGTACGATTTCGTCAATCACTTTTTCAAGAAAATGATAAGTGGAAGGCATGGCAACATTAATCACATTGTCTGTAAAATTTTGTGCAGACAGATATTGGGAAGTATCTGCAAAGTCAGTCAAAAGATATTCTTCCGCTTTCGATTGGTCTGTATCTATATATTTCTGATAACGGGCATTCATGGCTTTAATCGCTGCCCGGGAATGTCCGGGAATGTCTATTTCGGGAATAACTCTGATATGCCTTTCTTTCGCATATTTCAGAATATCCATGAAGTCACTGCGAGAATAATATCCATTGGCCAATGAAGTAGTATCTGTCTCATTCCATCCCCAGGCATACGCAGGATAAAGACATGTCTGTTCATCTATGGTATGTCCTCTGCGAGAAGCTATTTCTGTCAATTCCTCCAATCCGGGTATTTCCACACGCCAGGCCTCATCGTCACTCAAATGCAAATGCAGTACATTCATCTTATAGAATGATAATATATCGATCAGTTTCAGCAGATCCGCTTTCTTTGTAAAGTTGCGGGCTACATCCAACATAATTCCCCGATGCCCCATGTCCGGATAATCGGTAATATGAAGATTAGGTAGCGGAGAAGAAGTTAGTTCCATGTTATCTAATAAGGCAAGCAATGTTTGACAAGCATTAAATATGCCATGTGTATCACTAGCTTTCAAAGTCAACCGGTTATTCTTTATCACGATTTCGTAATATTCATCGGGATATTGACAGGTAATAGGAACCTCCATTTTCTTCAATTCAATGATTGTTTCTTCATCCTTATCGGAAACGCTACATCTTAATAATGAAGTCAATTGACTTTTCAATAAAAGAGCTTCCTCTTTAAACGCATCATCAAACTTCAGACAGACTTTTTGAGAGAAAGAAGAAACCCCGCCCGTCTTTTCCACTTTTTTAGGAGCAGGAAAAAGAGAAAGCATATCACAATCTACCGGTTTGCTGAAATCATCATTCTGCTTATAGAAATAATTCCCATCTGCATAGGGAAAGCTATTCCTCGAGCTAACCCATTGGGTATCGGGCTTAAAAAGCTCGATCTCAATGGGGACATTTTGCGGTTGTAACGGTTTTCCTTTTTCATCGGTAGTTATCACATAGGCCCCTTCAGGAACCGAGGACACATTAATCACATTTCCTTCACTCAATATGGTAAAAGTGATTGTTTCACCCGGTGGCAATGCCTGGTAGTGTTCAGTGGGGTACATTTTATAGTAAGTCGAACCCAAACATTCAATTTCCAGCGGTGCATTAATAGGTTGCTGATAATAAATAGGTGTCTGATTAAAATAGATCACCCAATTATTAGTCAAGGATTTATTCCCATTATTCGTCAGGCAGAATGTATTCTTAAAATATCTGGCTTCCACACTATCTTTTTCCAGTTTCCATGTTAAGGATAGCTGTGAGGAAGGGGGCTGTTTACCAGCCCCGCAACCAAACAGGCATATCCCCAACATCATTATCCATATATTCCTCATAGTTATCATAAGGGAATTATTTAGTTAATGAACGAATACATTCCACTTCTTCTGTCGAATAAGGGGTTCCATCACTACGGAATATATCATGGAACCACAATGGAGGTTCAACAACATCAGGCAATGGAGTGTCCCATGCAAAGATCGTATTTGTTTTTCCGGCTACAAGTCCCCAGTTGATTGCACCGATATTTTCTCTCTTCAGCATTGGCATAATATCCTGGAAAGTACTATTTTGAGTACGTGCCATATATTCTGTACAAATCATCGGGCGACCGTATTGCTTCAATGTATCAATGAGTTGCTGATGCGAATTCACGCCTTCATACGTGTGGTATGTTATCACATCCGAATTTTCCAATTGGAACTTATTCAGATTAGTCAGGCTCATATCCCAAACTCCGGCCGACAGAGGTTGTGACGGATTCACCGTTCGTCCCCACGTAAATATCTTCTGCAATAACGGCAAACTTCTTTCACCGTATCTATATCCTCCCGAACCTCCGGGTTCATTATATAAGTCCCATAATACGATTCTCTTATCATCCTTAAAGGTAGTCAGGATATCTTTCACATAGCTTTCCAATATCGGAAGTATCACTGCCGTATCGCCTTTATAATACAGATCACCCGGGTCACGTGCCCATCCCGAATTGTGTACTCCCGGCTGTGGTTCCGGCTGTTTGCCAGCCTGATATACAGGATTCCAACAATCATCCAGGAAGACGAAGATGGTAGAGATATGATGCTTGTCGGCAATAGTAAGGTATTCATTGATACGTTTCTTAAAGCCTTCCTTATCTGTTTCCCAAACCAGGTGATGCAAATATACGCGCATACAGTTCATGCCTATTTCTTCCGCCCACCCCAGTTCACGATCAATAGTCACCGGATCAAAAGTATCTGCCTGCCACATCTCCATTTGGTTGATTGCCGTGCTTGGAATAAAATCGCATCCACGAAGCCATCCCCATTGTTTATACCACTCATTAGCCTGCTCTTTCGTCCAGACCTCACGAACAGAGACAGTTTTCTGGTTGCAGGCAATCAACATAACACCAATAAAAAAGGAAAGTAATATCTTTTTCATATAATCGTTTTACTTTATCAAATTAAAAATCTTTTTATTTTCTCCACGTAAATATTACCATATCACCCGGTTCGACTGCTATCGTAGAGCCGTCCGGAGTAGTCGTTGAACCATTTTTCAACACTCTGCTAACAGAACTATCCACATCGATAGACAGGTTCATCACATTACGAAAATCTCTATTTACTACCACAAGATATTGATTACCACCTTTCTCCAGGACAGAGACAACAGCACCTGTATCACTCGTAGTCAATGATTTTATAGGAGTCGGCAGACTTCCCAAAGCCTTCATGCCTTCAGGTATTTCACTTCCGGTGTGAGATACTGAAATAACCTGTGCTCCCAAGAATATACCCGCAAGTTGCTGTACTTCCTGATTAACAGTCTTGACCAAATCATACACTTCAGTCGGATCATCATGTTGAAGTCCGCGATAGGTAAAATACTGGATTGCCTGCGCACCATAAGCTAAATCACTGAAGACTTGTAATCTCAACTCGGGCAATGTCGGTATCTTATAAAAATGAGTGTCATCAAGTTTATGGGAAAGTGCAAGTGCAAATGCCCAGAACGGCTTATTGTTCTCTTTAGCAGCAGCCGATATTTCTTCCAGATTTCGATACCAGTCCGGACGGATAATGCTTGGAGCACCATTTATAGAGACAATTGGATAATTGTCAAACGAAATAAACGGAACAGGGACTTGTTCTATAAACGACTTTACATTTTCAGAATAAAGTTCTTTCCCCCATGCCCAATTGGGGTACAAGTTGATATAACAAGGATGATGACTGTCGATGGTTTTAATCTTCTTCACCAATTCGCCCAAGCCCGGCAAATCATTCACTTCCGGTTCATCCTTCAAATGATAGGCATACAAAGCCGGATGATTCATCATCGCTTTTACAACCTCTTCGGCAGTAGCGACAGACAAGAGATCCTTACAAGAAGTTATCATTTTCACTCCGGTCTTCTGTGCGGCGTCAAGCACCTTCAATGTTGTTTCCAAATCATCATACCATCCCAGATAAATATTAATGCCGGATGCTTTCATCACCGGGAATTTCTCCAGCGACTTATCTGCTTCCACCCCGGTCCATGCTATAATCGGGAATTCTCCATCAGTTGTAGGGATATAAGAATTACCCTGAATGATCTCAATTTCCTGTGTCTTTACTCCATTAGGTACTACGCGGAATACAGCCGTACGTCCGGTTCCTGTATTTGCATTTGCAGTAATTGTCACAGTTCCGTTTCCACTCCCTTTGGTCGGTGAGATGGTAACCCAAGACTGATCCGTCTCGTTTACAAATTTCCATTCCGTATTAGACTTTATCGAATAAACCTCCGTAAAACCGTCATTACCGATCTGTAACTTCTCTAAATTTCCGGAAATAGAAAAAGAGGCTTTCTCCGGATCCATCGAACAAGACATTAATAACATTGGCAACATCGAAAAAAAGAACGTAACCAGAAATTTCTTACTATATGTTTTCATTGATATATACATAATTCTATTGAATATTAAATTAAAGACTATTAATCATGATCCCCTCTTAATTGTAAGGAGTCAATCGTATCACTTCACTGGCTTTATCAATATGTATCGTATAAAGTCCGGCTTTAAAATCAGGACCGGGAATCAGATCGCCGGGAGCATTTCTCGTAACCAAGTTGACAGGCTCAACCGTATATGAGTTCTTCGTATCTTCCTCTTGCGCCCATCCATATCCTCTATAGAACTTAAATCCCATCGTCTGGTCGATGTATACAACTGCTTCGAAAGTATTTGCACCGACCTTTTTAAAGAAGAACCACTGGTGAGGATATGCGAAGTCCCAAGCAAGCGTAGCCACATAAGGTTCGCGTGGAAATCCGACTCCAGTACCGAGAATATACATCACCTCCGGATAAAAAACATCCCGCGGACGTTCCATATACATAAAACCATTTGATGTATTATATTTCAAGTTATAAAGTACCGACGGACCATCGAATTTTGCTTTGCTCCCTGAAACATCTTTAAAGAATTCCGGCCGGAGCATATTGGTGACATCACTACCAAAACCTATAAAATTAATCTTGGCACTTTCTACCAACTGAACATCCAACTGGACATATCCTCCTCCCACATCAAAGAAGCGGGACTTATCAATATCAATGCTGTATGTCAAAGTCTTATCAGCCAGAAAACTCAACATATCAAAAGTGATATTCTCCAATGTATAACTCCCTACCTTAGGAGTCGGAATCGAAGTAGCTGCATCATCAGTCACAATCGCGATCTTATTGTCTGAATATCCCCATACCAAACCGGAATAATCAGGTTTATTATTTATTATCTTTTCGGCAACTTTAAAATGGTCGCCAATCCCTGCCAAATCCGCCGCACTCGTCCGGAAACTATAATCCGTTTCATTCTGACTCTCCTTGTCCATTTCATACACATTTCCCAAATCATCAACAAGGTATAATTGGGAAGGTGTTTCCGGACGGGTTACCGCCACACTTGCGGCCTCATCCAAAGTCAGAGTCGATTCATTGCCACCTAAATCGTTTACAGCTTTTATAGTCACCACAGGACGTCCATTCTGGAAACCGGCAACAAAAGGTAAAGTAGCTTCCTCTTCAATAACCGCAGAACGTCCGCTCAATCCTTTAGACAAATTCAAGATTTCGGCTCCATCCATTGTCACTAATAATTGGAATGAAACCAAATCATTATATTCATCACTGACTTGTGCGGTGAACTTCACTTTATCACCAGCCGCCACAACCGTTTCACCATTCACTCCCCGCAATACGGCATTTTCTATTTTAGGTTTTGAAGGTGTAGGCCACTCCGGCCATTCACTTGGCTTACTAACATCATCTTTTGCACACGAAAGGAGCAATAACGACGACATGAATAATACGTATATCTTTTTCATTTTTCTTAAGATCTCTAGTTTAACAATAATGAATGATGACATTAATTGCGAGCTGCCGCAAGATCCGCTTTCCATCCCTCACGTTCAAATGTCTGTGCCAACACTTTTCCATAAGATTCCGAAGCTTGTTGAACCGCATAATTAGGAATAGGCACATATTGATGTGTAGGAGCCACTCCTTTGATCTTCGCTGTACGCTGCGCATACTGATTAAAACGGATGAGATCTATTTTACGCATCCCTTCATACAACATTTCATGTCCTCTTTCCGTAAGTAAAGCATCCAGAAAAGCTTCAACATTCGCTGTTGCCGATGACGGGAGATCCCCCAGTCCGGCACGCTTACGCACCTCATTGACCGCAGCAATAGCGTCAGCGGACGGAGCCGCATTGTTTTTACGTACTTCGGCTTCCGCATACATGAGCAATACATCTGCCCAACGGGCTAACGGTATATCAGTCCCCTGAAAAGCCGTAGCTGTTTCCACCGGGAATTTATTAATGATAAACCCGTCCCATGTAGTAGTATTCCGGTCAATCCAGGTTCCTGCAGTCGTATAATATTTGGTCAGGATCACTTCACGACGTTTGTCCGAAGGATCATACGTATCCCAAAATTTCGGAGACACATTGAAGGTTTGCCCCCATCCCTGCCCTTGCAGGTAGAAAGGAGTCGGATTTCCCTGATCGTCCACTCGAGCTGCATTATCGGGAGTAGCGAGCATCATCAGCGGGTTAAAGTTGCCGGACTTATTCGTACCGTCCGCCGTTTCATCACAACTGACAGCCATAATCACTTCCGAATTAAAGTTATTAGCATTTTTAAATTGCTCGATATAAGGATTGTCCCCTTTCTTGAAAAGACTATACCGTCCCTTCAACTCGTTATACATATCAATCGCTTTCTGATAATAACCGGACATATAATAGCCTTCATTCAAGCAATGCCGCATGATGCATACACGTGCATAGTCTTTATTGTAACGTCCCTGCTCCGGCTGTGTATCTGCAATATACTGATAAGCATAATCAAAATCAGCCATAATCCACTCCGTCATTTGCTGCAATGTCGGACGTACCAGATTTTCCAGTTTTGAAGGATTAATCAGGTCGTTCGGATCGACAATCAAAGGAACAGGACCATATACATGCAATAGATAATACATCATCAATCCACGACAAAGACGGGCTTCAGCAATAAATTCTCTTTTACGCTCTTCAGAGACCACTTCGGTAGAAGCCTTCTCCAGTGTGCCGATCACATTGGTGAAGTAGGAAATCTCACTTACTTTCGGAAAGTGGTTCGGGTTTTCATCGCTTAATGTACCGCTTGCGTAATAAACACACTGACTGAAATCGGCTTTAGAAAGGAAATAATATCCGCCTCCCCAACCATTATTCCACACAGCCACCTCATCTGTCGGATAATCAAAGAACTTCAGTACACCTCCGGCAGGGATATACCAACCGTGCTGATTGCCACTTGTTCCGGCACCGATCCAATAGGTCCATGTTGTCGTAAAAGGCATATA
Source organism: Bacteroides sp. AF32-8BH (assembly GCF_003435205.1). Classification (NCBI taxonomy): domain Bacteria; kingdom Pseudomonadati; phylum Bacteroidota; class Bacteroidia; order Bacteroidales; family Bacteroidaceae; genus Bacteroides; species Bacteroides sp. AF32-8BH. The sequence continues at coordinate 26,763 of NZ_QVLZ01000009.1, forward strand.
GCAGGTCATCATAAATGATTCGTATTCGGCTTCAGTCACCGGATAATTAGAAACATTCAACGTGCCATACATCTTCGGATCAAAATTATCCTCACAACTGCACATGATAAATGCAATCATGACAAACACCTTAAATAATTTATTCTTGTTCATATTTTCAATCTTTTCTTTCGTTACAGGTTTTCTTAGAAACATATTTTTGCTCCGAAGGAGTATGTTCTCGTCATCGGATACTCCGCTTTGGAGCCGTCGCCACCCGTCTTTATTTCAGGATCGACACCTACAAACTTGGTAAAAGTAAACGGATTCTGACAGTCGACAAAAACTCTGATAGAACTCACATAATCACCCACTCTTCCCAGCTTCTTTCCTGAAAGGTTATATCCTAAAGTGATATTCCTGACACGTACGAACGAAGCATTCTGATAATCTTCCTCAAAACCTACGTTACCAGGCAAAGCGACAGCCTTTGTTGAAGCAATACCACGCCGATTTCCATTCTGATTGGTTTGAGAATTCCAGATAGTATATACATATTTGTTCGAATTCTTGGGACTCGTGTAATACACATCTCCGACAAGTGCCCAACGATATGCATAGTTATAGCGTGTACGTCCGAATTGTCCATACATAAATACATCCAGATCAAAATCTTTGTATACAAATGTATTTCCAAAGCCTATGTGAATTTTTGGAAGTGTATTCCGCATCTTTACATCATCAATCGTTATTTTGTTATCCCCATTTGCATCCTTAATAATCGGATAACCGGGCTGTTGCGCATCTGCCGGCAAAGATTTCTGCGATTCGGGCATATTGCTTTTATCTATGTTGATAACGCCTTCCGTTTCATAGTAATAATAAGCATTCACCGGTTCGTTCTTGCGGATTCGATATTCTTCATAATAATAGTTGGGCATCCGTTCTTTCCAAACGGCATTATGATGTGATAAGGTCAATTGTGAGGTCCACTTAAATACACGGGGGATTTCAAAGTTAAGTGAGTTAATAGTCGCATCCCATCCGTAACGTACATAATGTCCATAATTCATCGGGACGGAAGATGTCATACTAAGCGGAGAGGCAGAGTCATATCCCAGCAAGTTGGTTACATCATTGCGGAACATATCAAAACTTCCCCAGATTCTATCTTTTAAAACAGAAAAGTCTACACCTATATTTTTCATGGTAGTCTTTTCCCAAGTTACATTCGGGTAATCAGGACCGCTAAGCAGATAGGGCACATAAGTCACTGAATTGTTAGAAAACTTGATATATTGGGCTGCCAGACTGAAAGTGCCATAAAGCGAACTACCCAGATTATCATTACCAGTCTGTCCATAACTACCACGAATCTTCAACTGGTCAATCCATGATATATGCTTCATAAACGGCTCGTTAGATAATTTCCAGGCCAATGACACTGAAGGGAAATAGGCATATTTCTTTCCCGGAAAAAACTTATCCGTTCCATCGCGACGAATAGTAGCGGCAACCACATATCTGTCGAGCACATCCACACTTGCCCTGGCAAATTGAGAACGACGTTCATCGGCTGCTCTGAAAGAAGTCGGGTAGAAAGCGCCTTCCGCAGCTTCCACCTTATCAGCAGCAATGTGATCGTTAATCTGTTCGTAGTCAAGTTCAAGTCCATTTGAATCGTTCGTATATCTTCCCATACCGACTACGGCATCGACACGTAACAAATCTCCAAACTGCTTTTTGAAAGTCAATGTGCCTTCCATGGTTTGGTTTCTACGTTCAACATATCCCAAATGCCCTCTTGATTTATACATGTCCATAAAATAAATATCAGAAGGAACATACAAGTTACGGTTAGCATTTTCCTTATTGATACCATACATCAAGCGGAAAGACAACATATCCTTGATTATATCCACATCGGCAGCAAAGTTTAGATAATAACCGCTTGTTTTAGTCCGGTCACTAACTTTTATCATTTCAGCCGGGTTAGGGTAATTTGAATATAAAGTAGGCTTTCCGTCCTCACCTCTGATTGGTAAATAAGAAGGATAAGTCAATGCTGATTGTATAGCATCGTACCCATTTCCACCACCTCCGCCACCGGAAGTTGAATTTGTATATTCATTTTCATTTACATTGACAATTGCTGTCAACTTAAGAAATGGAAGCAATTGTGAAGATATGTTTGTCCGAAGAGCATAACGTTCCATAGCGGAGTTTTCTACCGTACCTTCCTGTTTGTAATAATTTCCGGACAGATAATATTTCAGCAGTTTAGAACCACCCGTAATTGTGATATTATGATTATTGATGCTACCATCCTTTAATACACAATCCAGCCAGTCTGTTGTTTGAGCGGCAGCTATCTGTTGAGGTGAGAATTGAGGTACCCATTTATTATCAAAAGGTTTATCACCATAAGGATACATACCGTTCGTAAATAAATAGTTTTCTTTATTGAAAATGTTGGCAACATTCATATATTCTTCCCCACTCAAAGGTTCCAGATACGGATAGTTTTTCACGATAGAATAATTTCCTTCATAAGTGATTTGGGGACGAGTTTCAGTACCTTTCTTTGTAGTGATTAAAACGACACCATTGGCTGCACCAATTCCATAAATGGAGGCAGATGCATCCTTTAACACTTCGATAGATTCAATATCGGCAGGATTAAGTCCGGCCAATCCCGAACGATTGATAGAGTTGGGCATAACCTGATTTCCGTTTCCAACCTCTAAAGAAGTGGAAGGCATCATTACGCCATCCACTATAAAGATAGGAGTACCTGCCCCACGAATTGAAAGGTCAACTGCTCCACCCGGTTGCGGGCTTGTCAACGTAGCTTCCAGTCCGGCAGCCCGCCCAAGCAACATCTGTGACATATTACTTGTTGCGGCTCGCGATATTTTTTCCGTTTTTACCGTTGCAATGGAAGTTGTCAGATTCTTACGGGTGGTCGTTCCATACCCTACCACAACAACTTCATCCAACTGTTTCGAATCTTCTTTCATCGTCACATTCAACGTCATCGGTCGGGTAATTTTCTGCGTATATGTAGTGTAACCTATTGAAGTAAATTTCAGTGTCGAGCCTTCCGGAACTTGCAACTGGTAATTGCCATCTATACCGGTAATGGTTCCTTGAGTAGCCCCTTCTATCATCACAGTCACTCCCGGAAGAACCTCTCCGGATTCGTCCACTACCTTTCCGGTCACTTTGACCGGCTGTTTGTTATCCTGTGGTTGAGATGAAACTTTGTTTAATACAATCTGACGTTTTTCAATCGTATAAGATACTCCTTCGCCTTTAAAAAGTTTATCCAGCACCAGAGTCATCCGTTCATTTTTCACAGTAATGCTTACTATACGGCTTACATCAACAATGTCTTTGTTGTATAAGAAACGATATTCTGTCTGATTTTCGATACTAGTCAAGACCTCCTCTACAGTCACATTTTTCAGTCGCAATGTAATTTTGGCGGATTGTGCCAGGATAGGTATACTGATAGCTTGCAAAGCTATACAAAACAACCATATAGCACAGATTCTCCCCATTTTTACATTCGCAGGTACATTAATTCTCTTTTTCATTTTTCTAATTGAAATAAGTTTCATACCTTTACATGTTTGGTTATTGGTTCTACAAATAAGTTGATTAACGAATAACTGAATCTTTGGAAAGGAAGGTGAGTCAGACCTTCCTTTTTTTATCAGTTGTCGGAAGCTGAATTCACTGATTATGTCTTTCTCATGGCTTGTATTATTTAAAGGTTAATAAATGTGTTTTTCTCTCGTTTCTATCAATAAGACGTTTCTAAAAATAAAAGCCACATTGGATATCGCATTATTTTTTCATCTGCATTATTTTTTCATCAAACTATCGTTTATCCCAAATAATCTTTCTATTTTTACCCCCAACAATAGAACCTTTACTACAATACTATGTCGAATATCCAACAACAGACTTCCGACGACCGTTTTCTGGTAATAGCACTGAAACAGGATGATAAACAGGCTTTTACCCGATTATTCCATGCTTATTATAAAGATTTGGTGTTGTTTGGCGGTACTTATATTCCAGAGAAATCGACCTGCGAAGATATTGTGCAAAATATCTTTCTCAAACTATGGAATGACCGGAAGTCATTGGAAATTGAGAACTCACTAAAATCATATTTACTGAAAGCGGTCAGGAATTACTGTCTGGACGAATTACGCCATCGCAGGATTATAGATGAACATATCGCTTACGAGCTTAAATCGAGTTCTAAGGATATAGATACGACAGAAAACTACATACTATATTCTGATTTATGCCGGCAACTTAAAAATGCATTGGAACAATTACCTCCTCAAGAAAGAGAAGTATTCGAGATGAGCCGATTAGAAAATATTAAATATCAGGAAATAGCCAATCGCCTGAATATCTCTGTCAGAACGGTAGAAGTACGTATCAGCAAAGCATTGAAGCAGCTCCGCATCTTATTAAAAGATTTTTATTTACTACTTTTTTTATTTCTTTTCCACTAATGAATGTGGGATTTTCTTTCTGAAACGTCTATTATATATAAGGTAAAATGCATATGATAAATAAAGATTCAGACATAGAAATTATAATCTCCAGATATCTCTCGAAAGAGGCTACACCAGAAGACATTAAGATACTGGAAGATTGGACATCAGCTACTCCCGAAAACTATAGGAGCTTTCTATCACAAAAGAATGTGTGGGAAGTCAGTCACCCGGCTTTTAATCCGGAAAAGATAGATGTGGACAGTGCGCACAGAAAAGTAATGGAGCAGATTCTCCATCCAAACCAGCCGGTTTCCGTTCGTCCTAAGTTGTCCTTCCTACACTATTGGCAGCAAGTGGCAGCTATCTTACTTCTTCCTTTACTGATATTATCTGCTTATCTTTATTTTAAACCCGCTTCTCAAATTGCAGAGACTTATCAGGAGCTATTCACTCCTTATGGCACTTGGTCGGTAGTTAATCTGCCTGACGGTTCTAAGGTTTGGCTAAATGCCGGAAGTTCTTTAAAGTATCCGACTCAATTCAATGATAAGCAAAGAGTTGTTTCGATGCAGGGTGAAGCCTATTTTGAAGTAGAATCCGATAAAGAGCATCCCTTCATCGTAAAAACAAAACAACTGACTGTAGAAGCTACCGGCACTGCATTCAATGTGAACGCATACGCTCCGGATCATGTAGCAGCAGTGACGTTAGTAAAAGGAAAGGTCGCAGTTACTCTTGACCAGAAAAAGACGATTCCCCTTTCACCGGGAGAGAAAATTGACTATAATCTAGCCACTTCTTTATATAACGTCAATAAAACCAACACTTATAAATGGTGCTCATGGAAAGATGGAATACTCATTTTTAGAGATGACCCGCTGGAATATGTATTCAAGCGTTTGGGACAGACTTATAACGTGGAATTTATTCTGAAAGACGCTGAATTAGGAAAGTATTCCTATAAAGCGACTTTTGAAGGTGAATCTTTAAATGAGATTTTGCGCTTGCTTGAAATGAGTGCACCTATTCGCTGTAAAGAGGTTAGTAACCGCAACACCAATAATGAGAAGTTTGAAAAGCAGCGTATAGAGGTGAGTAGGATTGTACGGAAATAAGTTTGTATTAGTACAAACTTAATCGTATGGCTTCAAATTAATTTCATTTGGTAGTATTAAGTTGTACGACACCCGGGTGTCGTACAATTTATTCTTGCAGTATCTTTTTTTCTTCTCTACTATAAGTTATGATCCCAACCACTATTAATTAAAATCATTAGTCCCATAACAGTACAGAAACGAATTTATTACTTCATCTTGTATACCAGCGTTCCTCCTTTTACAATATCCTCATGCGAGATTGTTTTCTTCGTATATGGTTCGCCATTCAATGTAATACTATCTACATATTTATGTTCTTTCGACAAATTCTCCGCAATAATCGTGAAAGTCTTGCCATCGGCCAGATGCAAAGTCATCTTCGGCAACTGTGGAGCACCGAATACATATTCCGCACTTACCGGATCTACCGGATAGAATCCCATCGCACTAAGCATATACCAGGCAGACATCTGTCCGCAATCATCATTTCCACAAAGTCCGTCGGGTTTGTTTTTGTATTGAGTATCAAATATTTCACGAACCAATTCCTGTGTACGTTCCGGACGACCAGCCAGTGCATACAAATAAGTCACATGATGGCTTGGCTCATTTCCATGAGCATATTGCCCGATTAATCCAGTAACATCTGCCAAACTTTCACCTTCTAGCTTAACCGTAAACAATGAGTCTAATTTATTCAAGAAAGGTTTTTCTCCCCCAAACAACTGGATTAATCCTGGAACATCATGTTGTACATGCCAAGTATATTGCCATGCATTTCCTTCCGTATAATCTCCACCGACACTTTCAGAATGTGCCAACGCACTTGGGTTAAACGGAGCTTTCCAAGTTCCGTCAGCTTTGCGCGGACGCATGAACTTCGTCTCCGGATCGAAAAGATTCTTATAATAGTCAGCACGTTTCGCAAAATAAGCGGCATCTTCCTCTTTACCCATACGACGTGCCATATCGGCAGCAGCATAATCATCATATACAGATTCTAAAGTGGAAGATACAGATTCTGCTTTTATCAGGTCTGTCGGGAAATAACCATATTTCGTATAAACCTCCCAATCAGACTTCAACGGATGAGATACAGTCTGCGTCTTCTTTATTATATTGAAAGCACGTTCAGCGTCAAAGCCACGGAATCCTTTGCGATAAGCCTCGGCAATGACTGATACGCCGTGATTACCAATCATACAGAAATTCTCTTTTCCCCACAATCCCCAAATAGGCAGGAAGCCTTGCACTTCACCCTGTTCGATGAGAGAATTCACAAAACCGTCCACACGTTCGGGAATCACCAATGTATAAAATGGATGAGCGGCACGGTAAGTATCCCACAAAGAGAATGTAGAATAGAAAGCACCAGTTCCGGCTTTTACAATAGAGTCGGCGGCATTACGATACATACCATCTACGTCCGAAATTTGATTAGGCTGAATCAATGCGTGGTAGAAACAAGTATAGAAATTTGTCTTTTCATCATCGGTACCCTCTATTTCAATACGGCTCAAATAGTTATTCCATTCATTGTGGGCGGTAGCTCTTACTCCTTCAAAATCCCAGGCAGGAATTTCTGCTTCCAGATTCTTTTTAGCCCCGTCTATGCTGGTGGTGGAAAGAGCCACTTTCATCATCAGCTCGTCTCCCGGCTGCATGTCAAAAGAGGCAATGATGCGTTTTCCTTTTTCTGTTTCGCCCATCGGAAGATAAAGTGAATCGACTACCGGACGGTTGAATTTCATCACAAAGAAATAATCTTGATTGACCCATACCGTGTTATTGACATGTCCTGTCAGTGTTTGATCATCTTCCCAGTTCACTTCACAACTGTTGACTTGTGAATGATATTGTTCTTCTCTCCATGCAGGGCCATGTTGCAAGTCAATCAATATAGAGGCAGAATCAGCCTTGTGATAAGTATAGCGGTGAAGGGCAGCATGGATAGAGGCAGTCAATTCCGCTTTTACCTGTGGATCAGAGAGCTCTGCGGTGTAATATCCCGGAGTAGCCGCTTCTTTATCTTTAGGGAAATGACTACGATAAGCATCCCACGCACGGGCACGTGTGCCAGTGACCGGCATCACCAGAATATCGCCTAAATCCATACAGCCTGTTCCATTCAAATGTGTCTGTGTAAATCCCCAAACCAGAGAATCCTCATAAACATATTCAGAACAGTAACGCCAACCGACTGCACCCGTCACAGGGCTGGTCTGTATCATACCGAAAGGATAACATGCGCCGGGAAATGTATGCCCGTTGTCTGCGCCACCGATAAAGGTATTAACGTATTGAGTATAATCTTTTGTATCCGTCTTTTCAGCCGGAGTACAAGAAGAATAAAAAAACAAGCCTGCTGCCAGAGTTGCAGCCATAAAAGGGGTTTTTCTTCTCATGGTAAATATAATAATGTTAAGTTAATGCCGCATTATATATGCTGATATTTATCTAATTTTTCACGATAGTAGCTTTCTACATCTTTCCAGTGGTAATAAGGAGCTACGTCTGTTTTCACCGGTAGTTTAGTTTCCTTTTCATTAAGTAATACTTTTACCAATACATCGTTACTTCCTTTTTTATGGAAAAAGACGAATTGCACGTTACTAGCCATCGGGAAAATATCATACGCTCTCCATTGTTCGGATAACTTTTCTACGTCAGGGTAAGATTCTCCATAATGATTCAGTTCCAATAAAGCGACTAACGGTAACAGACAAGACTCATGACCAAATCTTAAAGTGGCCTGGTTCTTACCTTCTTTCAAAGCAGCATCTGCCCTATCTAAAATATTACGCAACAAGTCGGCTTCCCGATAGGGCATCAAACCATCCGTTACAGGAGAACAAGCGTGTGTCAGATACCAATATAAGTTGTTACAACTCCATAGATCATAACACTCTTCATCCGTGAAAAGAGAATATAGCTGTATATCTGTATCATGACTCTGCATATTACAAGCCAAATCAAAAAGACGTCTCATCAGGCGCGCTTCATCAACGTTTGCTTTTACATACGCTTCGTCTGTAAACAATGTTTTCATCAACCGTTCCGGACGTACATGGGTAGCTTCAAAATCTTTCTGAACCTTCTTCACTTTATCGGAACTAGCTATTTTACTCAAATCCTTAGCAGGAGGATTCATGTAATACATATCATGGTAACTTGCATCATTCTTGATACATAGATTAGGATTCATCGCCTGCAATTGGAGGCATTCGGATGTCATGGATAATATACACCGGATGACAACTGTGGAACGGGCATCCACTTCTGTTCCATCCGCAAATATCTGTGGGAAATTAGTATACATACGCTTTGCAATTCCTCTGTGTTGGCGTGCTCCCACCGAAGTCAGTTCACCAAGACGACCTTCCGCCATATCAGCCATGCGCAAAACAATATCCAGTGTGTTTTTACCTGTTGCAGTAAGTTTGTTTAAAGAGTCGGCTTTTAATAAAGTTTGCTTGGGGAAACGATAATCATTCGGATCAATCAAATACCGTGAACCATGACGCATATATGTGCTGATATAAAAAGGTTCGTACCCCTTAGGAGCAGCTGTCTGCTTGGCAGTAGGCGTGGGATATGCATAATAATTATTAGCGGATAAATACCGGTTTGCACGGATCTCTTCACGAGCAGTTTGCGCTTGTACCGTCCATACAAACAAAAGCAATAAAAGGATAGATGTGAGTTTTTTCATGATAGTATTATTCAATGTATTAATAGTTGTGCCACAAAATTAGAGATTTCTTCTCATTTAAAAGGATTTGATACAGACAAATATACTTAAATCTTAAATGGAGGAAGTTCCTATTTATGTGGATTCGCTGTGATAAAACAAAAATTCGTACGACTTATTGAATAAATATCAACTCAATTATTTATCTTTGTTAGCTTAATAACAAGCTGGCGCAAAAAACAATAAGTATAATGAAAGATTTCTTGAAATTTACACTTGCCACGGTGACAGGTATCATTTTGTCAAGTATTGTATTATTTATAATCAGCATGGTAACGTTGTTTGGCATCATGTCTGCTTTGGACACGGAAACAATCGTAAAAAAGAATTCTGTAATGATGCTCGACTTAAACGGAACGTTGGTTGAACGTACGCAAGAAGATCCGCTGGGTATTTTATCACAGTTGTTGGGTGACGGATCTAACACGTACGGACTGGACGATATTCTTTCTTCCATCCAGAAGGCTAAAGAAAACGAAAATATTAAAGGGATTTATCTACAGGCAAACTCATTAGGCACCTCCTATGCTTCTTTGCAGGAAATCCGCAACGCACTGCTCGACTTCAAAGAAAGTGGAAAATTCGTTATTGCTTATGCAGACTCCTATACGCAGGGACTTTATTATCTTTCCAGCGCAGCCGATAAGGTGTTGCTCAATCCCAAAGGGATGATTGAATGGCGGGGTATCGCCTCTGCTCCCCTGTTCTACAAAGATCTGCTGCAAAAAATAGGAGTTGAGATGCAGGTGTTCAAGGTGGGAACTTACAAATCTGCCGTAGAGCCGTTTATTGCTACGGAAATGAGTCCTGCCAACCGCGAACAGGTTACCACATTTATCACTTCTATCTGGGGGCAGGTTACGGAAGGGGTATCTACTTCACGTAATATTTCTGTAGACTCACTGAATGTTTATGCAGATCGTATGCTCATGTTCTATCCGGCAGAAGAGAGTGTAAAATGCGGATTGGCTGATACATTGATTTACCGCAATGATGTGCGCAATTATCTTAAGAAATTGGTTGAGATCAATGAAGATGATAATCTTCCTATATTAGGATTGGGCGACATGATGAACGTAAGGAAAAATGTGCCGAAAGATAAAAGCGGTAATATCGTAGCTGTTTATTATGCATCCGGTGAAATTACAGACTATCCGAGCTCTGCAACTTCCGAAGACGGGATTGTCGGTTCGAAAGTAATTCGTGACCTGCGCAAATTGAAAGATAATGATGATGTGAAAGCTGTTGTACTCCGTGTCAATTCTCCAGGTGGAAGTGCTTTCGCCTCGGAACAAATCTGGCATGCTGTAAAAGAGCTGAAAACAAAGAAACCGGTCATTGTCTCTATGGGTGATTATGCCACGTCAGGAGGTTACTATATCTCTTGCGTTGCCGATACGATTGTTGCAGAGCCTACTACCCTGACCGGTTCTATCGGAATCTTCGGTATGATTCCTAATGTGAAAGGATTGACTGATAAAATCGGTTTAAGTTATGATGTCGTAAAAACGAATAAATTCGCTGATTTCGGAAATATCATGCGTCCGTTTAACGAGGATGAGAAATCATTGCTTCAAATGATGATAACTGAAGGATATGATACCTTTGTAACTCGTTGTGCCGAAGGACGTCACATGACGAAGGAAGCTATCGAGAAGATTGCCGAAGGCCGTGTATGGACTGGGGAAACTGCTAAAGAACTGGGATTAGTAGACGAATTAGGTGGCATTGACAAGGCACTGGATATCGCTGTTGCAAAAGCCGGTATCGAAGGCTATACCGTTGTCTCTTATCCGGAGAAACAAGATTTCCTGTCTTCCCTGTTTGATACGAAACCGACGAATTATGTAGAATCACAATTACTGAAAAGTAAATTAGGCGAGTACTACCAGCAATTCGGTTTACTGAAAAATCTGCAAGAACAATCCATGATTCAGGCACGTATTCCGTTCGAACTGAATATTAAATAAACCGTAATACATGGACGAACACTTTATCAAGATACATAAGTGGCTCTACCCTGCCTCCTGGCTCTACGGAGCAGTGGTAATGATGAGAAATAAACTCTTTGACTGGGAAGTTCTTCAATCAAAGAGTTTTGATATACCTATCATCAGCGTGGGTAATCTCGCTGTAGGAGGGACAGGAAAAACTCCACACACTGAATATCTGATAAAGTTTCTTTGTAATCAATATAAGATAGCTGTATTAAGCCGGGGATATAAACGGCACACGAAAGGTTATGTATTGGCAACTCCGGAAAGTACGGCAAGAAGCATTGGCGACGAACCTTACCAGATGCATCAAAAATTCCCGTCTGTCACAGTAGCTGTCGATGAAAAGCGTTGTCATGGCATAGAAAAGTTGCTTGCACTGCAAAAGCCTTCAATAGATGTTATCCTATTGGACGATGCTTTCCAGCACCGATACGTCAAACCGGGATTGAGTATTCTGTTAACGGATTATCACCGATTATTCTGTGATGACACTTTGCTCCCCGCAGGACGGCTTCGTGAACCAATTAGCGGCAAGAATCGGGCGCAAATCGTTATTGTCACCAAATGCCCGCAAGACATCAAGCCTATTGATTATAACATTATCACGAAACGGCTGAACCTTTATCCATATCAACAGTTATTCTTCTCATCGTTCCGGTATGGTAACCTGCAACCAGTGTTCCCTACCATGTCTCCGGACACAAATGCAATTTCGACAAACCATGAGGTTGCTTTGTCCTCACTGACAAACACTGATATATTATTGATGACGGGAATTGCCTCACCTGCCCCTATTCTCGAAAGACTGGAAGGTTGTACCAAACAAATAGATTTACTATCGTTTGACGATCACCACAATTTCACTCATCGGGATATACAGCTTATCAAAGAACGGTTTCATAAACTGAAAGGAGAACACCGGTTGATTATTACCACCGAGAAAGATGCAACACGCCTGATTAACCATCCGGCTTTGGACAAGGAATTGAAACCATTTATCTACGCCTTGCCTATTGAAATTGAAATATTACAAAATCAACAAGATAAATTTAACCAACATATTATTGACTATGTTAGAGAAAATACAAGAAACCGCAGCTTATCTGAAAGGTAAGATGCATACCAGTCCGGAAACTGCCATTATACTAGGCACCGGACTTGGCAGTTTGGCAAACGAAATCACCGAGAAGTATGAAATAAAGTATTCAGATATCCCCAACTTCCCGGTATCTACCGTCGAAGGTCATAGCGGTAAGCTGATTTTCGGCAAACTAGGCAATAAGGATATCATGGCTATGCAGGGACGCTTCCACTATTACGAGGGTTATTCGATGAAAGAAGTAACTTTCCCTGTACGTGTCATGCGTGAATTAGGTATCAAAACCTTGTTCGTATCCAATGCCAGTGGCGGTACAAATGCAGATTTCGAAATCGGTGACCTGATGATTATCACTGACCATATCAACTATTTCCCCGAACATCCGCTTCGCGGAAAAAATATCCCTTACGGACCTCGCTTCCCGGACATGAGCGAAGCATACTGCAAGGAATTGATTAGTAAGGCTGACGAGATTGCCAAAGAAAAAGGAATTAAAGTACAACACGGAGTGTATATTGGTACGCAAGGTCCTACTTTCGAAACTCCTGCCGAATATAAATTATTCCATATCCTTGGTGCTGATGCGGTTGGTATGTCTACCGTTCCGGAAGTTATCGTAGCCAACCATTGTGGTATCAAAGTTTTTGGTATTTCCGTCATCACCGACTTGGGAGTAGAAGGAAAAATCGTAGAAGTAACACACGAAGAAGTTCAGAAAGCCGCTGACGCTGCTCAACCGAAAATGACCACGATCATGCGTGAACTTATCAACCGTGCCTAAACAACCATCCCGATTTATGAGAACTGAAATAGCATCTCTCGGTGAGTTTGGTCTGATTGACCACCTCACCGAGGGAATCAAACTGGAAAACGAATCCAGCAAATATGGAGTGGGCGACGATGCCGCCGTTCTCTCCTACCCTTCAGAAAAGCAAGTACTGGTAACAACCGACCTGCTTATGGAAGGTGTGCATTTTGACCTGACTTATGTTCCCTTGAAGCACTTGGGATATAAATCAGCAGTAGTTAATTTCTCCGATATTTATGCCATGAACGGTACTCCCCGGCAGATTACGGTATCTCTTGGTCTTTCCAAGCGTTTCAGCGTGGAAGATATGGACGAACTTTATTCCGGTATCCGTCTGGCTTGCCAGCAATATAATGTCGACATTGTGGGAGGCGATACCACTTCTTCCTTGACAGGCCTTGCTATCAGCATCACCTGTATTGGCGATGCCGACAAGGATAAAGTAGTTTACCGTAATGGAGCCAAAGACACTGACCTGATCTGCGTCAGCGGCGACTTGGGGGCAGCCTATATGGGTTTACAACTCTTGGAACGTGAAAAAGTCGTATTGCAAGGTGATAAAGATGTCCAACCGGATTTCTCCGGCAAAGAGTATTTATTAGAACGCCAATTGAAACCGGAAGCGCGCAAAGATATCATTGAGAAATTGGCAGCCGCCAATATAATCCCTACTTCTATGATGGACATTTCTGACGGCCTATCATCAGAACTGATGCATATCTGCAAACAAAGCAATACTGGTTGCCGCGTTTACGAGGAGCATATCCCAATCGATTATCAGACAGCTGTTATGGCCGAAGAGTTTAACATGAATCTTACGACTTGTGCCTTGAATGGTGGAGAAGATTATGAACTACTCTTTACTGTTTCCATCGCCGATCATGAGAAAATTTCACAAATGGAAGGAGTTCGTCTCATCGGACATATTACCAAACCCGAACTTGGCTGTGCATTGATTACCCGTGATGGACAAGAATTCGAACTAAAAGCACAGGGATGGAATCCATTAAAAGAAGATAAGCAATAGATTTCATCACATACCTGAAATATTTTTTATCTTATACAACACTGATAATAAGCCGACTAACTTTTTATCAGTGTTTTTTATTTCCAGAAGACTTGCAGAATCCAAAAGTTTCACTACCTTTGCAACCGCAAAAGAGATATTACCGGACCGAACAAGCACGAGGTGCCATAGCTCAGTTGGTAGAGCAAAGGACTGAAAATCCTTGTGTCCCCGGTTCGATTCCTGGTGGCACCACTAACGATTCGGTAATAAAAAAATCCCTTGAACTTTTGAAGTTCAAGGGATTTTTTTATTCCTCGTATTGCAATTTGCAACCGCCTATACTTTAGAACTATGCAGTTTTTTATAAATCTCCACACGAGCATCTATTTCTGCTTGAGTCAAATGCGCAGGAAGTTCAATGGTAGTCCGCGGAGTTATTGCTACCAATACCATATCTCCCAAACCCTTTTTATACTCTTTAATAACATTTTCAGTAAACTGACTGGATGAAATAACATCACGCATTATATTACCTTTTTTCATATCTCTAATTATTTTGTTTTTTATTTTACACACAAGCAGAATATACACTTCCCTATACAGGTTTAGATTGAGCTAAATCTTCCGATGTAGATTTGTTTTCCAAAGAGATATTGATCGCATTCATGCCTTTCACTCCACGCTCAAGGTCAAATGTTACGATATTATTTTCTGCAATATTGCCAATGACATTGTTCACATGAAAAAAGTATTTCTCAACACCTGAAAGGTCTTTAATAAAGCCAAATCCTCTTGACTCATTAAAAAACTCAACCCGTCCTCTCAAGATCGTCGGCTCCTCTTCTTCCTTTTTAGGAGTTGCTATAATTATTTCATCCGGATTAATTTCTTCCTTCTTTATATCCTCTGTCGGAGGAGTCGAAGTTATCATTCCGTTCTCATCTACATAGGCAATCATATCCTCAAAGCTATTTGAGCTGCCCGATAATTTCTTGCTTTCTTTCTTTTTCAGTTTTTCTTCTCGTTTAGCGAGTCTTTTCTTTTCATTTTCACGTTTACCAACTGTCATGGATTTTGCCATAGAATTTATATTTAGTTTTATATTAATTTTAAAGAGATTGTTATTTGTTGATTTCAAATAGTATAACTGGCTTTATTCAGCTTCTTACCCGTCAGTTTCTGAATATCATTAACGAGTTTACGCTCTTCCTGCGAGCAGAATGTCAGTGCTGTCCCTGTATTCCCGGCTCTTCCGGTACGTCCGATACGATGCACATACGTTTCCGGCACATCAGGAAGATCATAGTTGATAACTAAAGGAAGTTCGTTAATATCGATACCTCTGGCTGCAATATCAGTAGCCACCATCACACGTGTTTTGCCCGACTTGAAATTGCCCAAAGCCAACTGCCGCGCTGCCTGACTTTTATTTCCATGAATCGCCTGGCTACCAATTCCCGCCTTGCCCAGTATCTTTACGATCTTATCAGCATTATGCTTCGTACGTGAAAATACCAACACCGACTGATCTTCTGATTTTTGCAAAATCGAAACCAGTAAAAGACTCTTTTCCTTTTTCTCTACGAAATAAACCATCTGTTCAATAGCATCCACAGTCGATGATTTCGGAGTTATGCTGATTCGTACAGGATTCTTCAACAAAGAATTCGTTAAAGAAATAATTGTATCAGGCATTGTAGCGGAGAAGAATAAAGTCTGTTTTTCTTTCGGAAGTTTCGGTAATATCCGCTTGATATCATGAATAAATCCCATATCAAGCATACGGTCTGCTTCATCAAGTACAAAATATTGTATCTTATCCAGATGGATATGTCCCTGATTCATCAAGTCAAGCAAACGTCCCGGTGTAGCAACCAGGATATCAATTCCTTTGTGTAACATGTCAACTTGAGGACGTTGATTTACTCCGCCAAAAATAACCCCATGCCGCACTTGGGTATATTTGGCATAATCATTAATGCATTCACTTATTTGCAAGGCAAGTTCACGGGTGGGCGTCAAAATCAACGCTTTAATCCCCCGGCACTTGGCTGCCTCTTTATTCATTTGCAAATGTTGTATAATGGGAATAGCAAACGAAGCAGTTTTACCTGTTCCCGTTTGCGCACAGCCTAATATATCTCTTTTTGCTAATGCAGCCGGAATTGCCTCTCCCTGAATGGGAGTGGGCACTGCATATCCTTTTTCTTCAATAGCTTTTAAAATCGGTTCGGTTATATTTAATTCTTTAAATGTCATAATTGTTATTTTTGCTGTATCAAAACAGCTATTAATTTATATTGTAAAGGGACTGACAAACTCCATCATGGGAATGAAAATCCCGTAGGTTAAGCCAGTTTATGGGTTGCCAAGAAAAACTCGCGCTCCAGTGTACTCATTACTTCTTTTACACTACTGATTTTTTCAGCGAGAAAAGCATTGCTACCGGCAAAAGCATAGCCTTTTTTCATATTTCCTTTGGCTGCATTATATAAAGCCTTAATAATGCAATAAGGGCTTTTTGTATAATCACATGTTTTGATACAATGGAATGAGCAACTCTTAGGCCTCTCCAGTCCACTATTCACATTGTGAATAAATTCCCCGTCAATAGCTCGTCCTGGCATTCCCACAGGACTTTCAATAATAAGAACATCTTCGGACTTGGAGTGAATATATACTTCCTTGAACGTCTCGGACGCGTCACATTCCTGGGTGGTAACAAATATACTTCCCATTTGTACCCCTGCAGCTCCCAGTCCCATAAAATGTGCAATATCTTCACCCGTCGAAATGCCACCGGCGGCAATCACCGGAATCTGTTTCTGTTCTTTATAGCTGGATGCAATCATTACCACTTCCGGAATCAAAGTTTCCAAAGCATAATGCTGATCCTGTAATTGTTCTTTTTTGAATCCTAAATGTCCACCGGCTTTAGGCCCCTCCACCACGATTGCATCGGGCAGATAATTATAGTTCTTCTGCCATTTATCGCAGATGATTTTGGCTGCTCGTGAAGAAGATACAATAGGCACTAGCTTGGTTGTACTCTCCGGAGTCAGATATGAAGGCAGGTCGAGTGGAAGCCCGGCACCGGAAAATACCACATCAATCTTTTCCTCGATTGCGGTGCGCACCATATCCGCATAATTCGATAAAGCAACCATGACGTTTACGCCAATAATACCTTTTGTTTTCGCACGTGCTTTCCGGATTTCCTCTTTCAGCCCGTTAATACATTTTTCAGGATAAGTACCTTTCCCTTTGGGGTATAACAAACCTAAACCTGCGCATGATATAACGCCTACTCCTCCTTCGTTTGCTACTGCCGAAGCCAAACCCGAGAGCGAGATACCTACTCCCATTCCACCTTGTATTACAGGTGTTTTTATCTCAATATTTCCTATAAAGAATGATTTCATATGTTTTATTTTGCTTTAGAGCAATTGAACAAGATAAACAGTGTGAGCACACTTTATTCAAGCGCTCAAGATTGGCCCTGTCATTGACTATTTGCCTTGTTGGGTGTAATTTATTAAACCTTTACTCCTGACTTCTTCAAGAGTATTGTGTATTACAAAAAAGTCTAATAAATCTATTTTCAGAATGGAAAGTGCAGGAGTAGATATTCCTGATATTGCACAGAAAAAGAGCCAGAATTAGCAGAACTTAAATGTAATATGATTTTTTGTCTTCCCCTGTGTCAATCAGAAGATTCCTCCGTTGAATCATGAAACAGAAATAACTTATTAAATAAAAGCAGAAGATATTATCTTCTGCTTTTATTCGGATATTAATATCTTCTAGAGTTATTATAACCACCACGGCCACCACCGTTAGACGGTCTTTCAGTACGAGGACGTGCCACGCTTACTGAAATAACTTTCTGGTCGTATTCAACTCCATTCAGTTCGTCAATTGCTTTTTGTCCTTCTGTATCATTCGGCATTTCTACGAAAGCAAATCCTCTGGATCTACCAGTTTCTCTGTCAAAAATTACTTTAGCTGAAGAAACTTCTCCAAACTCTGCAAATAAATTTGTTAAGTCAGCATCATTAGTGCCATAGCTTAAACCTGAAATGTAAATGTTCATTTAAAATTTTATTAAAATAAATACTAATTTGGAGTGAGGAGGATAATTAAAGACAAGGACTGCTTGCTAATAAAATATTATAAAGAAGAACTATACGATAATGATTCGTAACTCAAACTCTTGGTACAAAGGTAACACAATAAATCAGAATAATACATTTATACCCGTTCTTTTTCGGAAGAAAGACGATAATTATCATTTATTAGCACACAATTCATCCTAAATCGGCGAGATACACAATTTTGCCTATCATTCTTGATATTCTCTTGTAATATATCTACTTTTGCCATTACATAAATTATCAAGTCCCACTTTATGGATGTCAGAATAGAACCAAGTTGGAAACAACAATTACAAGAAGAATTTGACAAACCATACTTCGAAAAGTTGGTTACATTCGTCAAAGATGAATACAAACGGGCACACGTCCTCCCTCTCGGACATCAGATTTTTCATATATTCAATTCCTGTCCCTTCGAAAAGGTAAAAGTAGTTATCCTTGGACAAGACCCCTATCCCAATCCCGGACAATATTATGGAGTCTGTTTTTCTGTACCTGATGGAGTAGCTATCCCTGGTTCACTAAGCAACATCTTCAAAGAAATACACCAAGATTTGGGAAAGCCAATTCCAACTTCTGGTAATTTGGATCGTTGGGTAGCTCAAGGTGTATTCCCGCTAAACTCTGTTCTTACTGTACGTGCGCACGAAACCGGTTCTCATCGAAATATGGGTTGGGAAATCTTCACAGACGCAGTTATCAGGAAACTAAGTGAAAAACGGGAGAATTTGATATTTATGCTTTGGGGAAGTTATGCGAAAGAGAAACGATCTTTGATAGATACCAACAAACATCTGGTACTAACCACTGTTCATCCCTCTCCCCGCTCTGCCGAATATGGTTTCTTCGGTTGTAAACACTTCAGTAAAGCCAATGCTTTCTTGCATAGCAAGGGAATAGAAGAAATTGATTGGTAAATAAACGATTTCTCAAAACAGATTATCAGTACCCAAAAACATTCGCTATGAATAAATCAAACAATATCACTCGGGAAGAAATGTGGGCAAAGCAATGCTTGTCTGCTACCGATATTGATTACGCTGTGTGGGAACGGGATAAATCCATACTTCACCAACTTTCAAAAATCTGTCACAACTGCACATTTGTTGTCGATGTTTACAAATGCAATTACACGTATGCATCCTCGAATTTCGTTGATTTACTGGGGTATGACAGTCACAAGATAGAAACTTTGGAAAAGCAGGGAGATTATTTAGAATCACGTATTCATCCGGACGACCGTGCGCAACTGGCAGCATTACAGGTCACGTTAAGCCAGTTCATTTACAGTCTGCCTCTCGAACAGCGAAACGACTATTCCAACATTTACAGTTTCCGTATACTCAATGCCAGGCAGCAATATATACGTGTCTCTAGCCGACATCAAGTTTTGGAACATGACCGTAACGGCAAAGCATGGCTCGTAATAGGCAATATGGATATTTCACCCGACCAAAAACATTCCGAAACAGTAGACTGCACTGTCCTAAATCTGAAGAACGGGGAATTCTTCTCTCCTTCCTCTTTGCTAATGCCTTCTTCGCTCAACCTCACTAATCGGGAAATAGAGATATTACGGCTTATTCAAAAAGGGTTGTTAAGTAAAGAGATTGCAGACAAGCTATGTATCAGTATTCACACTGTCAATATTCACCGGCAGAACCTGTTACGCAAATTAGGTGTGCAAAATTCTATCGAAGCCATTCGCTTAGGACAGGAAACCGGACTACTAAGTTAATTAACCCATACGCACTTTTCCCGAAGCTACCAGTCTGTCTAAGGCATCCATTCCACCACACCCACCACCGGGTGTAATCTTCTCCATTCCTCAAATTCCGGATAACTACGTACACCATCCTGAATCACAGCTTGATAATACTCCACTCCCATAATCTTTTCCGTATCAGGCGTTTCGTATTTTAATTTCAGGATAGCCAGTCTCATTTCATCTGTCAATACCGCAGAAATGCGTTCGGCCACCCTTTCAAAATAGCCATCATAACGAGAGCCTTCTTGGATATGAATCATATCCATTTGCCAGAGTTCTCCTTCCATATCCTGATACCATGCATGCCACTCTATACACGCTTCTGCTGTATGTAATAAATTCGTATATTCAATCTTCTTTACGGACGTATTTTCCGCCAATTCAGCCATCGCCCGAAAGCTGGCAGACAAATCCAAAGGAGAAGTATAAATATGAAAATCAATATCCCGATGTTTCATCAATAATCCTGTACGCAACGAACCTACCAGATTCACTTTGGCACCAATCCCCTCCCATATCCGAACAATACGGGTATCCTCTATAATCTCCCAAGCTTTCTGCTGGTTACGTTTTGCCAATTCAAGAATATTCATCTTTTCCTTATTAAGTAAGTATGCAAAAATAGGAAAAAGGATACATATATAGCTATAAATAACTATTTAATCCCTTAATGGGTTGAGCTAACTTTGCCTGCAATTTCAATTCTTCATCATACAACTAAAAAGAGATTATGATATTCAATCAAACAGAGAAACAGGAAAAAGAGTATTTACAGCAAGTCATAACCACTATCCATGATACGATTAACACTACCAGTACTTCCGTCAAAGAGCATATAGACACCCTGCAGGAGTACAAGGATTATCTATGGTCGAACAAAGATATCGATCCCCACGAAATCCGTTCCATGCGCGAAAGCATATTAAATCATTTTGCATTAGGTGAAAATGTAATTGACAAACGCAGGCGACTAAGCAAAATACTGGATATCCCCTATTTCGGACGAATCGACTTTCAGGAAAAGAAAGACAAAAGCCAAGTTAGTCCGATCTATATAGGAATACATACTTTCTATGACCTCAATCAAAAAAAGAATCTGATTTACGATTGGCGAGCTCCTATTTCAAGCATGTTCTACGATCATGAATTAGGCGAGGCGTTCTACTCCTCCCCGGCAGGCAAAATTAACGGAGCGATCTCACTCAAACGCCAATATCGTATTCGCAAAGGAAAAATGGAGTATATGATTGAAAGTTCCGTAACTGTTCATGACGATATTCTGCAAAAAGAACTATGTTCCAATGCCGACAATAAAATGAAAAATATCGTCACGACAATTCAGAGGGAACAGAATCAGATCATCCGTAATGAAAACGCTTCTGTACTTATTATACAAGGTGTTGCCGGTTCAGGAAAAACCTCTATCGCCCTCCATCGTATTGCCTACCTGCTTTATGCACAGAAAGGACAGATTTCTTCCAAAGACATATTAATCATCTCCCCCAATAAAGTATTTGCCGATTACATTTCTAATGTACTTCCAGAACTTGGCGAAGAGACCGTTCCCGAAACCAGCATGGGGCAAATTCTGTCGGACGTAATTGACAACAAATATAAACACCAGAATTTCTTCGAACAGGTGACGGAACTATTAGAAAACCCGACACCCGACTTTATCGAACGGATACAATACAAAGCCTCCTTCGAGTTTATATCACTACTTGACAAATTCATCCTTTACATGGAAAACAACTATTTCAAAGCAACAGACATAAAACTCACCAAATACATCACCATTCCTGCCGAATTTATTAACGAACAATTCAAACGATTCCACCGCTATCCCATACGTCAACGATTTGAGACTATGACAGATTACATCCTGGAAATGATGCAACTACAATATAATCTCACAGTTAGCACTCCGGAGAAAAACCAACTAAAGAAAGAGATAAAAAAGATGTTCGTAGGCAATAACGATCTCCAAATCTATAAAGACTTTTTTGAGTGGATCGGAAAACCGGAGATGTTCAAGACACGCAAAAACCGCATACTGGAATATGCGGATTTAGCCCCTTTGGCTTATCTGCATATCGCATTAAATGGGAACAACGCCCAATCTTACGTCAAACACCTTCTGATAGACGAAATGCAAGACTATTCTCCCATACAATACAAAGTGATTCAAAAACTTTATCCGTGTCGAAAAACAATTCTTGGAGACACTTCCCAATCCGTCAATCCTTATGGTTCTTCCACTGCCAATATGATTCAGAAAGCATTTGCAACAGGAGAAATAATGAAACTTTGCAAAAGCTATCGTTCTACTTTTGAGATCACCAGTTTTGCACAAAAAATTCAACCGAACAATGAATTAGAACCGATTATAAGACATGGGGAACACCCCAAGATTCTTCCATTCAAAAATACAGAAGAGGAAATCCAAGGTATTGCGGATTTAGTAAACTCCTTCAGGAACTCCCATTATACCTCATTAGGGATCATCTGCAAAACAGAATCCCAAGCAAAAGAACTTGTTCAAAAGTTCCAGATATATGCAAACGACATCTCACTTTTATCAAATCAAAGTTCTGCTTATGTGAAAGGGATTATCATCACTTCCGCCCATATGGCGAAAGGACTGGAATTTGACGAAGTAATCATTCCGCAAACAGATGATAAGAACTATCATTCCAATATTGATAAAAGTATGCTTTATGTGGCAGCCACAAGGGCTATGCACAAGCTAACTTTGACTTATTCTGTTTCTTCACCCAGTTGTCGGTTCCTGTAATAGAATATAACATCGAAAATTAAAAGAACTACCCGCAAAACAAGAGCCGCTTGAACAATCTCAAACGGCTCCGTAACTCCTTTAACAACATGGTTATCGAGCTAATACAACCACCGGTCTATATTCCTTTTTTCTGCACTGAACTCCACTCCAACTTTAACCAACTCACGCCCGTCTACCTGATAAGGTATCAGATAGCCTTTTTCATCAATCTGCTGCAAAGCCTGTTCGGCAGTACCATTCAGTTTAAATTCAAATACATAAATATACTTCGGAGTTTTCACCACTGCATCCGCCCGTCCGCGGGCACTACGAACCTCTGCTCCGGTAAATTGCCCCATCAGTTTGAAAACTAAATAAAATACAACCTGATAATGTCGTTCGGTCTTTTCATTCAGTTCATAAGGGAAATCTGCGAAGAAAGCCTGCAAGCGGGTAAGAAAAGCATCAACATCACCACTCTCCAATTCACGTACAAATTTACCAAGATAAAAGCCCCGTTCATCATCTACCACTGATGTGTAATAAGGAACCAAAAAATCCATAAATCCATATCGTACTTCATCATTGGGAAATTTCAGCAGGTAGTTTCCAAAACGCTTGTCATACCCCTTTATAGTCAAATAGCCACTCTGATAAATCAACGGAATCGGATTATTAGCATCTACCCTATATTCCATAAACGAAGAAGCATTGGCTTCTACCCCATCAATCAACGTACGCAAATCATACTCACTCTTTTTAAGCAGTTCGACTAAAAAAGTAGGAGTACCGGTTTGGAACCAATAATTACTAAACTTATACCCGTCAAAAACGTTAAGCACACTGAATGGATTGAATACTCCTTCCGCAAACTCACAAAAATGATAACCGTCATATAAAGCCGTCATCTTATTTAATGTTTCTTCACAAGTCAGTTCATTTGTTTCTGCCAATCGATTCAGTTCAGGAATAAAAGTATCCTCCAATTCTTGTCGTGTAATACCACAAATCGTGGCATACTGCGGCTTCATACTGATATCATTCAGTTGATTCAAATCACTGAACACACTGACTTGCGCAAACTTAGTCACACCGGTAAGGAAAACAAAACGAAGATAACGGTCAGAACTTTTCAGTACACCATAGAAGGCCTTCAATGTCTTACGATAGTCATCAAGCAAAGCGTCATCACCCAATGCCTGCAACAAAGGTTTATCATATTCATCCACCAAGACTACGACTCCACGACCAGACTGTTCACAGGCTCGGCGAATTACACCCGCAAAACGTCCGGAGAGAGTTTCCTCATCCTCCCCTTTGCCATATTTCAGTTCCCATTGCGTCAACTGCCTGCTAAGAATTTCGACTAAAGCCTGGGGAGAATCATATTTTTCCGCGTTTAAATCCAAATGAAATAGCGGATATGTCTTCCATTCCTTTTCCATATCAGCTATGGCCAACCCTTCAAATAATTCTTTCTTACCTTCGAAATAAGCTTCGAAAGTAGAAAGAAGAAGACTCTTGCCAAAACGACGAGGACGACTTAAAAAATAAGGAGTCTCCGTTGAAGCAATTCTCCATACAAGAGCAGTCTTATCCACATAAAGATAATCTCCTTCACGAAGTTTCTCAAAAGTCTGTATTCCAATAGGAAGTTTACGTAATATCCCGTCCATGATTTTTTCTCTATTTTGATTATTCAAAGATACGCATTTCCATGGGAATACACATACAAACTCCACAAAAAAGTACACAGTTTCACAGACATCACTACCATGACTCCATTTTTCATCAAAACTAGCTCTGTACCAGACTAGCACCATCTCACTTCCTCTTCACTTTGCAAATCCAACACACAATAACCAGAACCAGCAAAATAATTCCGTACCAATACCAACCTCCGGTTGTCCTATTAGTAGTTTTCTCAACTCCCGTTTTAGAAATCTCCTTCTTAGCACTCATATCCGACAAGCTCACAGACTGTAAATCTACTTCTTGAAGCAGTTGTTTCTCATTAACATTTTTCCTATCCACCACAGTCTTCACCACCATCCCAGCCTTCAATCTAAGCGTATCCACAGGAAACACAAACAACACCTGCTCGATATGCTCCTCCACCACCTCCGAATCCTTTTCTGAAGCAACCTTATTTTTAACAAGACTTTTCCCGGAGCTACTATTTAAACTTGAATCAACCCTAACTTCACTCTCCCTGTTTATCACCTCTTTCTTACTCCTACATCCCGACAGCAATACAGGCACAACCAAAGCCACCAACAACACAAACAGTAACTCCCTCCCACTCCTCAAAAACTCCTTCACATCAAAACAGGGACAAGCCTTCACATATTCATAAGGTTCAATCACTCCGTCCCCGTTCAAATCCGGTGAAGTATCCCGATGTCCCAACACTTGGAGAATATTATATTCCCGCTGCAAATCGATAATAATCTGATAAAGCACCCGTTTTTGAGCATTCGTCCGGGTATCTGCCGGACGCCCGTTCTCATCCAATCCGCCGATATAACATATCCCGACACTTCGCTCATTCCAACCCTTACAATGAGCACCGGCCAAAGCGACATCCCGCCCCTTTTCCAATTTCCCATCCAAACGGATCACATAGTGATACCCGATACCGTTGAACCCACGTTCCCGGTGCCAACGGTCAATATCTGTGGCAGTAAAATCCTGTCCGGCTTTCGTAGCCGAACAATGCACTATGATAGAATCTATATTTCTCATGATAATTCATTATTAGTTCAAATGTACCTGTTAATAATCCGAAGGCGGCATACGCTTCACACACCCTCTAATCTCACACTTCTTCACTTCCGACTCCTTCTGTATCAACTCCACTTCATGACATTTATGTATCCAGTCAATCTTCTCTTCCTGCTCCTTGCGAAGTTCAATATAAAGCCCGTCTATCTTCTCGTCACGTTGAGTCAGCCGTTCTTCCAGCCAGTCCACCTTTTTACGGCGATTTTCTTCTTCCATACTGTTCACGGACGCTTCCTCTTTCCGTGCATCCGTCTTACGACAAGTGAGATACCTCACTAACCATTTCACTGCTTCCAAACCACCCATAGCAGTAATAAAAGCAAGGATTGTAGTTATTTGCATATTTATATTTTTACGTAGTTATAAAGAAAGAATGAGGCCGAAGCCCCATTCCATACAAACCAGACAGTTCTCAACGGCTCATGAATCAAGCAGCCGGATCCGGTGCTTCACCATTACCACCCGAACCACCATCCGGATCCGGAGTTTCACCCCCATCATCCGAACCGTCACCAACACTACCCAAATCATTAATATGATCCAAATCCTTGAACTTCAATCCATCCGAACGGGTAGTCGTCCCGGTAAACAGACGAATGTCCGAGTTAGCACGAAAACAGATACGAAGCCCTGAAATATTAGCGATCGTAAAATCTTCCGCCTTCTCCGTCCCTTTGCTTTGGGCAGAAAGGTAAAAATATCCCAGACCGGCGATATTCACCGAACGGCCACCCAGCAATGTCTTTCTCAATAACGTACGGAAATCTTTCAATACACTAATCGTTTCACCCTCGCTGACACCGGAAGCAGACGCAATCTCCTTTGCAAACTCATCCAACGTTGCACTCGTATCATACTGATAAGAAATCACCGGATACACTTTCTTTCCTGCTTCTTTATTTGTAGGGTCACACAGGCGAGACACCCTTCTAAATCTAATAGCCATACTACTTTTCTTTTTTAAATAAATACTGTTTTAATTATCACTTCGCTAACGTTAACGATGCAAAGATGCAGCATCTTCCACGGAGATGAAACGACACCTAATAACCTCATCAGAAAAGTACTAAAAAGCATTTCAGACATATACAACTGACATAGAGGAACTAAATAAACGACAAGATAACGACAAAAAGCAAAGAAAAAGCGACAAAACCGATAGCCGGGGGAGAATAATAAACAAACAAATATATTCAAACGAATAGATATCATACAAAAAGAGTGCACCTTCTCCCCCACCGGGAAAAAGGTGCACCACACAAACAAAACAAACAATAGTCTACCTTCACAGGCAGAGGAGAACCCATTATTCCATTTTTCCCATGCTACTATTACTAAAAGAAAAATGTTTAGGGCATGGATTCTCTTGGGGAAATGAGGCGCTTCACAGCGACATAAAGGATATAGGCCATTAAACTCATTTATTATACTATATGGGGAAAACCTACATCTTTTTCTATTCTCACAAAAACATGAAATGAAACAATTAATTTCCTTTTATTGTTTTCCAGACTGGCACTGCTACCACCGCACCGACAATCGGAGCCACAATAAACAACCAAAGCTGGCTGATAGCCTCCACTCCGGCAAACAATGCCGGACCAATGCTACGGGCAGGATTAACCGATGTCCCCGTAACGGGAATACATACAATATGCACCAAAACCAAAGTCAATCCGATAGCCAGCCCGGCAAAATGAGGACTGCCATTATCGCGGTCGGTAGTGCCCAATACAGTCAGCACGAAGATAAACGTAAACACCGCCTCGGCTACAAATGCAGCCAGCAGATACGGCTCTTCAAAACCGTTGGCTCCCGTACCTTCTATCCCCATTGTGTCGGTAATCAACCACAACAATGCAGAGCCAAGTATTCCGCCCGTCACTTGCGCTACGATATACACACCGGCTTCCATTACCGACAGTCCGCCATTCAGCCAAACACCGATGGTGATGGCCGGATTGATATGACAGCCCGAAACAGGACCGATTGTGTACGCCATTGCCACCACCGACAAACCGAACGCGAAAGCAATCGCCAACACCGCGGCTACCGATGTCGCGCCGCCATTCAATACAGCAGCGCCGCATCCCATTAAGACAAGCACCATAGTGCCCACCATTTCAGCTATAAATTTCGTTTTCATAATCTACTTTTTTCTATTCAATTACAAGATATTCAACTAAAAGATTTTCAATTCTCTCCAATCATTCAAGATTTCCGCTTTCTCAAATAAAGCGCATCGCTACAATGCTCCAACGCTTCCCAGTCAAATGAAGAATGGTGTCCGAACCACCTCTCCAACCAATAAAGCAGATGATAACTCATGAACGCAAGCAACATCCACCACCACGAAAGCCAGACGGATAGCGCCAATGCTGGCAATAATGCCAAGAAGAAACACTCCGTATACTGTCGCGCATGAATCTGAAGTTCCATCTCCTCCCACCCTTCCAAATATTTGAACCGGGTGAAACAACATCCGAAAATCATAAAATAATGCCTTTTCTTCCTGTTCAGGAAAGTTTTCGCCAACAGACTATTATATATTATCATATCCTCCTCTTCATTTAAAAAAAAGCAACATTGCAAAGAACCATCCAACTACCGGTCGACAAGCCCACCTTGTAACGACAAAGCACTTTCAGTCCCGACGTAGAAGAAAACGAGACAGCCCCGCAATGTTGCCTGAAATACCTTGAAATGAAATAAAACTATTATTCGACGATTACGGCACGGTTCAATTCAGGTTCACTAAAACGGTTGTTCGTATCGCCCTCCGCTTTCTTCACGAGACGTTCAGGGGAAATTTTATACTTTTCGACTAATAAATTGTACACATATTCCATACGTTGTTCACTCAAACGCTGGTTCAGTTCCTTGCTGCCCGTAGCGCTGTCTGCCGAACCAATCAGCGTGAAAGTCTTGTTCTTATCCGCCTTGATGGCGTTGTTCACATAAAACTCAAGATTGGTAAGTTCCTTCTTGTCCAGGGTAGCTTTGCCGATATTGAAGAACAGGGCTACCGGCGAAGCAGTCACTTTCGATTCATTCACCACTTCCGGTTTCCGACTTCTGGCAGCTTCCAGTTCGGCGGCAAGGCGCTGTGCTTCGGTGCTCAAATCATGATTTTTGGCGCGAAGCGCGTTGATACGTTCATTATAAGATGAATAATCTGCAGGAGCCACTTTCTCGACACGATTGAAACGGGTCTTGCCCAACTTCACGCTTAGACCCAGTGTCACCGAACTCATACCTTCACCTTTGCTGCCACTTACAGTTCCGTCAAAACACTCTTTCACTAGCATTTGCCGTCCTTCCAGAGTCAGGTCCAGACGCTTGCCCAGGCGGAACGTATTCAAGATACCGATGTTGGCGGCAATTTCATTGTCATGCGTACTGTTTCCCCACGAACGTGCCCAACCGAAACCTACAAACGGAATCACATTCCACACACGTTTCTCATTGAATCCGAGGAAACCGTTCGACCAGTTCCACATAAAGTCCGCATGGAGATTGGATACATTAAACTCTTCCTTGTAATAACCGCGATGCGCCCCTTTGGCATACATTCCGCTTGCGTCCGTCAGCCCCTTGGCTTTCAGACCCGAATATTGCAGACGGACTCCGTAAGAAGGAGTAATCCACTTGCCCAACGACACATCCAGTGCAGGAGCGATACGGTTGCCCACCGATGTCTTGTTATCAAATTCGCCTTCATAGATATTGATTCCACCGCCTACACCGATATACCAGTTACTCCAGAAACTATTCGTTTCATACGGGCCACGGAGAATATTTCCGTCCGTGTCACGATTTTCCTTTTGCTGTGCCATGGCACAGACTGATGATAATACCAATGCAACTGTAATAATTTTCTTTTTCATGTTTCAATTTTTATGTTCAACATTTAGTTTAACCTGTTTCTTTACTCTAATCTCATTTTACTTCCGGGGCGGAATTTCACTTGTCGTTTGGCCGGAATCAGCATTGAGCCGCCTGTGGCAGAATTATGCCCGTTGCGTGCTTTCCGTTCCTGAACGACAAAACTGCCGAAACCGACTAAAGTGACACTCTCTCCTTTATGCATTGTTTCCGCAATGGTTTCCATGATTGCATCTACTGCATTCGTAGCTTCGTTAAAGCTCAACTGACCTTTAAGGGCTACTTCTTTGATTAGTTCTGATTTGTTCATATTTTCATAATTTATAATTTACACGACAACGTCATTCACGCACACACCGCACTGATTGGGCTGCATCCCAAGAACCCGTATATGCAGAAAGTTCAATTTCTGACGATGTAAACATAAGACATTCAGCCCACGCCATTGAACCATCGTTACTGGGAGTAGCCCATTTTTGTGGACGGGAAGTCCAATAATACCCATCAGTAAGAAAATAAAAGGTGTTTTTTGCGACTTTTGCACTTGTAGCAGGATAATAAGCCTTTTTACGACGTTCAGCATCATAATAAAAACAATATCCCATATTATTTTCATAAGACATGGAAGAATCGTAATACAAATTATCTAATTCAGAACCTACACCGGATTTATAAAAAGAAGCGGCAAAGTCTGTTTGCGGAACCATATACCCCAGCGGGCAGGGATCATAAATTGTTTTTACAGCCTCAACTTTATAATCCTGGACAGGGACTCCCCACAAGTTATAAAGTTCTTCTGAATAAGGTATCCATGTATCATTGTAACGATCCTCCATACTACCGTGTAGTATACATTCTATAAACTTCTCCGGATTCTGAATAGCATACTGAAGCCCTGAAACATTCGGATTCATCACCACATTTTCCAACTCTATTTGTTTATCACGTACATTATAAACCAGAGCATCCTTTCCCTCTGTTAATGACACTTTGCCAATCATAGGATCTTTACGTCCCCATTGATAATGTAAGCCAACCGATTTAATCGAATTAGTTTGGACAGATGTAGCTCCCAAATTACGATCGAGTACATAATACTGCTTTCCACTATAAGTCCGGTCATTCGTAGGTATCACATATTTTTGTTCTTCCGGTTGTTCTGTACACCAAATATGCCAACTCCAAAGACATTTCGCATTTTCTGCATTAGGATCGTTATCATCATATACAGCAATCAAGGCATTGCCACTTCCTGTTCCTTTTACAAATTCAACTCGGTTTGTTGTCGAATTAAATGCAACCTGCGTTATCAACCCTTCCATATCCTGCCAAATTAGTTTTGCAGATTTAGGATGAATCTCCGCACCACCTGCCTGTGTCAACAGATTATCATCGGCATCCCTAAAAGTTCCCACATCAATAATACCTCTCGCACCGACTCCCATAACAGTAGCGTCAAACGAGTATTTTCCTGCATAGGGAGATACAATATAACAATTGGAAGTCCCTTCCTCGTCCAATACATTCGAAGTCCCTATCTCTGATATTGGAATATATCTAGTCATATTTCCCATTTTCACTTCTAAATAGCCACCATCAAATCCCTTCCCTGTTGTACAATAAAACTTCCACGAATAAATATCTCCACTAAGCCAATCAATACGTTGCGAACGATTGTCGTTATATGCATAATTATTATCTACTTTAATTACATTCTCTATTTTCTCATCATAACGCCATAACTGCAAATTAGATGTAGGCATAGTCGTTTCTTTGTCTGGTTGAACAACCCTTATACTACGAAAGATCAATTTATCCAAAAGTGCCTCATCTGAATCATTGTTATATAAATCGACATTTACCAATGAGACCGGATCTGAAATTTCAGATAAAAGTTCAACTGCTCCCCTACTAAAATTCATTTGATACTGCCCGTTATATTCATATACTCCTGTCCATGAATTATCTACAGAAACTGTATATTCCAAATTACTACCCGGCATATTTACCGCATCCTCTACATAAGAATAACCATCAGAACGCACGCTAGAAATATTGAAAGTATATCGGCATCCATGTTTGACATCTATGTACTTACCAGCAACTTTATCATAAAAATCGAGCCGATAATATTCTTCTTTATTGGTAACATTATCTTCTACAATAATTATCACTCCCATCCGTTGAGGACTAAAAACAGTTTCCTGAAGTGTTTTACCTCCTGACATGGCAGTATGATCAGAGCATCTGTATTCTGATATTAACGTTTCTGCCGAACTTATACCTAACGAAGATAAAGTATAAGCATAAGACAGTTCCCCAACTTCCGTATATATATCATCACCATTAAACAAAGATATATAACGAGGTTCATTATAGCAGACAATCTTGTTTATTGTCTTATTTATACCAGAAGACAAATTTACTCTAACGGCAGCCATTCGACGATCCATAACACAAAGATTGGATGCATTCTCCTTCCATACCAATGAGCCACTAAAGCACATATAAAAATTACCGGAGTCAGACAAGCCCTGAATAGGACTGACTTTAGCTTTCTGCAAATCTTCTTCCGAAATAGAAGAATTACCGACACTAGCATTTAGTAATACGTAAACACGATCATTCGTTTGCGGAGTAAAATCATCTGTGAATTTCAATAATGGGGAAGCTGTTGAATTTCCCAATATTGCCCTGGAATTTCCATCTTGATAATATACAGGAGTACTCTTTAAATTATCACCCCTATATACAAATAAAGTGTAAAATGAGATTTCATTCTGCCATTCAGAAGCTATCCCACGCACCTGGACATCCTGCATGCCCACAATAGACAGTTGTATTACATTTTTTTGATTATCTCCTTCCGCAACAGCAGAACAATCATCTTCGCAACTTCCTAATACCAAACTGCCTAATAAGAACAAAACTATATATATACATTTTTCCATATCTTATACGTATTTATCATTCCCAATAATCAATCTTCCCGCACACAACGTATTGGTAATCCACGTGCTGTTCCCATGTCATTATCGTAAAAATCAATCCACTTTCCATTATACCACCCAAAAGTCATACTTGTTGTTGTCATTGGAGAAGCAGTCCAATATTGTAGCCCATTATCATATACAAAACTATAATCGAAATCAATTACACCCGTCATTGGGAAAAACAATTCTCTACCAGGCTGTATTACTGAAAAATAAACTCCCGTATCTTCCATACGGCAATTTTCAGTTAAATAATAGTCCTTTCTCAAATTATAAAAAACAATATTAATAGGCACCCTATATCCATAGGGGCAGGGATCGTATATAGATTTACCTGCTGTTATATCTCTACCTTCCCATCTATACGGACTGAAAAATGACCAGGCAGTTCTTATATCAGTCCCTTTACTAAAGAAAGACATGGGATTTAGAATACCTTCACTTAATGAAACTCGTTTTAATTCATGCAAAGCAGAAACCTTCATCCCCAAAACGTCAAAGAGAGGTTTACCTGGCTTCTCAAACGGGTCTTTACGTCCCCATTGGTAATACAGACCATAAGAATTATCACCTACAGCATCCGAAACAGCCCCTATATTCCGATCCATAAACGTGTAAATCGTACCTCCGGACTCTGAATGAATATATCTATCTGAAGGACGAGGAGCACACCAAATATGCCAACTCCAAAGCACCTTTGCATCATTTGCATTAGGATCTACATTATCATACACGGCAATTACAGCATTTCCAAATCCCTGACTACCCGAAGTTATGAATTCAACCCTATCATTATTGAAGGCAACTTGTGTAATTAATCCTTCTGCATCTTGCCAAGGCAACTTTGCCGATTTAGGAGCGATTCCTGCTCCTTCCGCTTTAACCATTCGTGTTCCATCAGCTTTTTCAAAAGAATAATCGGGATTCTCATGAGAAGGATCATGAATAATTCCTTCTGCCCCATTTCCCATAATAGCCCCATTGAACGAATAAGTTCCTACTTTTTCTGCAATATAACAGTTGGCATAACTTTCATTGATATCTAATGCTACGGTAGGAGCAGGCTCCACAATAGGTAAATAGCGTACAGAATTTCCACATGAGACCTTGAAAAAGCCACCTTCGAAACCTGATTTATCCTTCGTTGTAATAGCTAGTTTTATTCCAAGTTCGTCAGCTGACACAGCACTACTACTTATAGAAACATGATTATCATTATTTGTTCTTTGCAGGCTTCCATTAGTATAATCCCATAATACCACCCCTTCTTTATCTTGTGTTATTTCAGTCTGTTTGTCAGCCTTTACAATAGAAATACTTATAGTTTTGTCAGGCCTGCCTGAAGTTGAAACTGTAAAAACAGAAGTCGGATCAGTTATATTCGGCAATAAGGCTACTTCCCCCTTACTTACCGTAAAGCCTTCACCCGGGACATCGCCATTAATATTTATCTCTTCTCTCCAGTCCAACAAATCCATATCAATTTCTACATCATCCACACTTAGCACCCTCACGTCCACTGTATAAATATGATTCCTCAATATTCGATAACTATCATTTGTTTTAATAGGAATTACACGTTCAATAATACGATTTTCTCCAGTTTCATTATTCCACAAAGGAATCCTGACTTTCAAAGCTGTAACATTCGTATTTTCATCATAGTCTGATTCATTCTCTAACCAGTTCTCATAAATATAGCGGTCATAAGACGTCTCCGCTACTTTATCAACATTTACCCCGTCATCTATCGGTAACTCAACGGATGATAATAAATGAGAATTTTCCCAGCGAAACCACCAATCAACATTTTTTAAAGTACAATCTATATATCTGTGATATACGTCATTCCACCAATCATTTGCAGCAGGATTACGGTGAGTCTCAAAAGGTGCAAATGGACGAATACACAAAGGCATATGAAGTATTTGAGTCTCTACCTGATTTATATTAATATTCCATGACCCTAGAACGGAGCGTTTTGTAGTACGAACCACGGTTCGTAACTTAGCGACTCCACGAAGTAAATGTACATCAGCCTCAAACTCACGACCACCGCCCCACCTATCTCTTATTGTCCCTATCCCGGACATATATAACGGAGTTGTCAATTCCTCCTCTGGAGTGACATCAATCGGATATTCTTGATTTGCCCACACATAAATATTATCTCCATCTCTAAATGTACCAATAGGCACTTCAATACTTGCCTTATATATACTATCCTCATAAGCATAGGAATCAAGATATATTGCTCCATTCTGCGTAGAATAGAAATTTCTGTAATGGTCACTATCATAATTTCTTATTTTTACAAACAAGTCTTTTATCTCATTTTCTTTTTCTAAAGCAGTGCTGCGTGTATTAGAACCCACAACTTTAGAAGAAGGTACTATGACTTTAAAAGTAAGCCTCTCCATTCCTTCCGGTATGCATGAAGTGTCTCCATTCTCATACACTGACGTACATGAGAATATAAAACAGCTTACAGAGCATAATATTAGATATACAATGTACTTTTTCATACTATATATTATTCTGCTATTCTTAGTTTATTCTTTAACACAACGTATAGAGCGTCCATCTGCCCGCCAAAACGGTTGCCATTCTTGTCCCAAGCCATAACCATATCCCCCTAAAGGATAAACTGAATTTACTGAAGCTACAGATGCCCAATGCGACAATCCAGATATAAGACGACCATCTTGAGGCAGACGTTTGTCTGATCTTGGATAATAGCCTGCTTCTGGATGAATAATACCTTGTGTACTCTCAGTTGAACCAGCTTGTAATCCCTTCCAAGGTTGATTGTCTGGGGGAACACGCCAACCTATCGGACATGGATCAAATATTGTTTTATTATTTGGCAACCATAATGAATAATTCATTAATGACACCGAATTTGTATACCAGTCTCCCCAACTTCGCTCATTAGTTATATAAGTTAGAGGTTCACGAACCGACTCTACTAAGTTTTCCACTTCAGCTACTTTAAAACGGACATTGGTTACACTATTTTCCGTATAAAGTGTTTTTTCCTTTTGAGTCCAATTTTCAGCACTAGGAAAAGGATCTTTACGTCCCCATTCATACAGTAAACCTTTTACTCCACCGTCAATTGTATATTCATTAGTCATAGCTCCCAGATTTCTATCCATCCAAACCAAATTATTAAAAAACTTCTGTCCTTCTGTTACATTTGGTTCATAATCTGTACACCAAATATGCCAACTCCAATAAATCTCGCCGTTTACTTTCATCGCAACAACCGCATTTCCCTCTTTTGCCGTCCTTACCTGCAAATAAGCCCTCTCGCGCTCCAAAGCATTGACTACCGTTACTCCTTCGTCCGCAATAACTCCTTGTTCATCTTGCCATACGAGTTCTGCCGTTACGTCTCCATCCGGAATTGGAATATTGCCAAACTCTGCTTGTTGAGCCCATATCTTATATACGTTTTCAGTAGGAATATCCACCCTTCCGCCCGGAGCTACCATATAACAATTCGTCATCTTAACTTCTCCCTTCACCTCTTCTGCTTGTGGCGGAAGATATTCCCATGGACACACTGTCAGATTTAGTTCAAACTTAGCTGTTTTTTGAGTAAAACGGCAAAAAAGTTTATATACATGGTTACGTTCTATTTTTTCTAGAATTTCTCCATAGGGATAACCGGTATAAGGATCATATCCGCCCAACTCGACCCAAGCACGACCATCATATCCCGTTTCATATCTATAATGGAAATCTAAGGATAATTTATCATATATACACTCCATTTCCGGAACATAAAAAGAATATAATAATTCTCCTTTATCATCAGAATATACTTCTTCTCTGATTTCTTTTCTGTCCATAAAATAGATATTATCGTAACGGTTATCCGGCACTCGGACAGGCGATATAAATCCAATATCTGATATACGATCCACTCCTAACTCTTCAATATAAAGCCTGTTTTCCCAGTAGTTTTCATCCTGTCCTATTTCCCTCCTCATATAAACATCTACCCTCGCAACAGCTCGGTCTACTTGCAGATTGATTATTTGTGTCGTCCCTTCCAATGCGTCCACTCCTGTCAGTTCTCCATACATCGGCAAACAATAATCATTATAGTAGCCCATTATATTAGGATTCCAATAATCCATTATATCACGTCTCCTGTATTGTATTTCAGCCAAATCATCCGGATGATCCACTGCTTCCAATAAAGCACGGGAATCCATATCCGTTGGCTCATTTACAATGGCATAAAACGTTTTACCAGTAGCAGCCTTTACTAGAAATATCGGAGTAACGTATACACCATCATTTATATTCAAATCCGACCAATAATACATCTTATCTAAAGTAGAGCCATCAAAAACGTAAAGACGTAACCGGTTGATACGCGTTTCATTTTCGTTCAATACTTCAGGATCATATGTAGCACGTGTACTGATACTCATATTCATTCGCACCTTTCCCGGTTCATCCGACAGAACTGCACGTTGTTCCTCATTCACACATGAGAAACAAAGCAGCACAAGCCACATCATCCATTTATATTTTGTATATCTCATATCATTTGCTGTTATAGTTTACGTTTACTAAAGGTCTTCACCTTTCAACCAGATAGTCCAGCCGTTAATCACAATCTTCGTGGAAAGGAAATTCAATAATTCCGGATTATAGAAAAAGACTATCGCATACTCGCTCTGACGGTCGAGGTACTCCTGCGCCGGAATATTGTGCCCCTCCATTTTTGTAAGTAGCAGGTAAGGTATCAGGTCAACCTTCATCAGTTCCTTACTGTCCGACATGCGTGTAAGCGTCAGATATACTTTTTTATGTTCGAGCAGGCGCATGGTATTCATTTCCGCCACAATGCCCACATCTTCCACTTTTTCCAAATGATAGGGCTGATAACTAATCACGTCGTCATCCAGCAAGTCATTATTCCAGTCATAATATCCGTTGTCCGCATGGATTTCGAACAGGCAATCACTCATATCCAGTTCTTCTCCCGGACCGGACTTTTGCAAGATAAAGCGGAATTTATTGCTATCCTTTATCAGAGAGACCATTTCCGTCTGTTCCTGTCTGCCGGTAAAGTCGACAGTCTTCACCTCGCCATACCAAAGCGGGTTCAGAGCTTTATTATGCACCAATGACTCTTTCCGTTTCATTCTTACCATCAAGTCTTCCAATGTTGATTTCCCGGCAACCAGTTCCGGCATTTCAAAGTCATCGCTCACTCCCGCCCAAGCGGCTATCCGGTATTCACCGACCGGAAGCGGCAACGGCATACGGTAGCTGCCGCTGCCCAGAGTTTCTCCCTGCTCGCTCTTCTTCATGATAAACGTACCTTCCTTGTCAAATACAAACACGTCGACACGATTCACTTGAGCCGCAAAAGCGTCGGAAAACTCCATGTTATAGTCATACCGGAAACGAACATACAACTGACATTCCGGTAGTGTCTCATCAATGGATGTGCAGGAAAAGAGTACAAGCAATAACAACAGGCAACTTCCATAATTCATCCACCGGACGACACCCTTTGTTTTCATTATCTTTCTCATAATCTATGGTTCTATTTATTTTTCTAATTTCATATATAGCGTGGAAAAGCGACTTTTGCCTTTCTCGGAATAATCTGCTTTAGTTGACAAATCGCAAAACTTGCCTGTATGGAAGACCTGTTTTTATCAGTTTTTTTATATCAAGGTCTTGATTCACGGAAATAAGCCTCCGCCGGCTGAATAAAAACGAAAAGAAAGAAAAAAAAGAAGGCGCCATAAGACAAGCTGCGCCGTATCATAACGCCTTCTTATTATTTTAATTGTTATTTTAGCCCGATATAGTTGTCATTACAAATCCACTCCCTGACTCCAGGTAGTCCATGGATTTACCGTAATACTTACAGAGAGATATGCTTCAGCGTCATCATCATTCTCACCCGGTTTTTCAGGGTCAGTAGGATCTGTGGTATCAGGAATCCAGGGAGTACCCGGTTGTTTCACGCTGTTGATAGTCAATGTGTACCAGTTGTTACGTACAACACCGTATTTGCCAAGTGCCATTGTGGCGGTGATTGCATCGTCATGACGGATGAGGATGTTATAATAGCATACACCTTTCTGGAAGTATTCTACACCTACGGTTTCACCGGCTGTTGCATCAGGCTTGGAGTATTCACCACCGTTCGCAATAGCGTCCAGTTCGGCGAGAGTAATAGCGGCAAAATCAGCACCGACAGTTTTGCCTTGTGCAGTAGCGGCAGCAGACATACGTGCATAGAACTGGTCACAAAGAGTGATTATCTGTGTTTGCAATGCATCCGGTGAAGTAACTGCTTTTGCAGCATTATATACTGCCTGCAAATCAGCCAGTGTCTTATAAGTGACACCCAAAAGGCGGAACCAGCTATCGCCTGCTGTAAATGAATTAGGAGTGTAAACCGCACTTGCTACGGCAGCTGTAGTCTGTGCCTGGGTTTGTGCGTCGGCAGCCATTGTGTTCTCAAGACAGTATTTGCTATCCGTCATAGCTGAAAAATCAGCAGGCAAAGTTCCGTCGTCAGCAACTTTCAGATAGTTGAACTGTGACACATTGAATCCTGCCAGTTCATAGTTCGGGTCAATTCTGTAATCCGCACCTGCAGAACCTCCGGCGGGCATTACGATTTCAGCATACGGGAACATGCTCTTGTTGGTAACATTCAATGCCCAGTTGCCGAATGTACAGGTTACTCCTGCCGGAACTGTGACACCACCCGGATTTATTCCTAAAGAAACCTTGGCAACGACACGGTCTACGTGAATCAGGGAACGGTCAGCTTCGGCAGCGGCAATCGCGGCAGTAGCATCAGCAATAAGCGTTCCATCAACCACCTTCACATTAGCTGTCACCAATGCTCCGTTAGCCGGATTTGCATTGTCGCCGGCGTTAATCATCATAAAGTTGTTCTTTGCTGCTCCAATCACCTCTTCGAGTGCCTGCTCTACAGCACCATTGATGACAGACCAGGAAGCTGAAGCTACACAGGCAGCCTTGAACTTGTCGCTCGGATTAACTACTGCCAGTACTTTGGCGGTAGTAGAAGGAACTTTGAATGCATTTCCGGTCCCTGCTGCAGGATTACCGCCTGCATTCAAAATATACTCGGCCGAAGCCAATGTCTTTGTCTCCAAACAAACGTCTGATGCATCAAACAATGCAAGGAGTACTTCGTTTACATTCTGTTCGTCCGCTGTTCCGTGATTTTCTCCAGGAGCGCGTGTTCCCGTACTTTTAGGCATATCTACAACTACGGACATATAAGCCTCCCTGCCGTCTATCGGCAACAGGTCTTGTCCGCCGGTTGCCATCTCTTCATCATTACTACATGCTGCCATCGCCAGTCCGACAAACAGCGTTAAAAAAGATTTGTCCAATTTCATTGTTTTAAAATTTAATGAATACTAAAATGTTAATTACTAAG
Organism: Bacteroides sp. AF32-8BH; assembly: GCF_003435205.1. Lineage (NCBI taxonomy): Bacteria > Pseudomonadati > Bacteroidota > Bacteroidia > Bacteroidales > Bacteroidaceae > Bacteroides > Bacteroides sp. AF32-8BH. Next base: position 66,851 of record NZ_QVLZ01000009.1, read on the forward strand.
TATAAGTTTCAGATTATATTATTCAGCTTTTATACCTTCCAAACGTTTCAGGTACACCCGCATCGCGTCGTAATCTCCCATTTCCCAAGCCACGATAGCGGCGTTATTGTTAGCTATCCTGTCACTCGGAAAACGGTCAGCAATCATCCGGATAATCCTGTTGTATTCGTCCGAACCTTTGCCGTAGCTGACTGCGACCTGATACATTTCGTTATGGTTCATCTTATCGGGACGTGTTCTGATGATTTCCCGTCCCTGCTCTACAGAGAACGGAACCACTGTATAGCTGACTGTATATTCCACTAAGCGCAGCTTCGGATATACCTCTTGCAATAAGGCATTATATATTTTTCCGCCATCGATAGCTTTTATCTTCGCATCGCGCGCATCCGGTTCGGGAGTCTGCCCGATAATATCGAGTACTTTCTGCATATAGGAAGGACGGTATTCGCACAACCATGCAGCTAGTCCCTCCCAGTTTTCCGGCACCGAACGGCATTCTATCATACTGTCGTCCAGCTTATAGGCATGTTTCAGGTTTTGTACCAACGCTTTCGCACGTTGTTCGGAAAGGCGGGCATTGCCGTCATAATTGCCTTCCGGCGATGAGTAGCCCACTATCTTAATCCGGGCAATACGATAGTTATCATCCTCACGGATAGAATCAATGGACGAATGGATTTTAGCCAGTTCGGCAGGATTATTCATATAATCGGCAAGCAATGCCGACTGGTTCACTTTAAAATTAAGATATGCACTGCGGGTGAAAGAACGGCGTTTCTCCTCTGCCTGTGCCACCATTATTTCCAGATTCGGGCGTTCCACTACCTCTTTGAATAAAGGAAGCTCCGCTACGGGATCATTACCCAGTGCTTCTCCGCAACCTGCGCATCCCTGTAATTCACGGAATATCTCGACACGTGCTCCGGACATCCACTCCTGTGCCGGGACTGTTTCGTTATATTCTAACAACATATCCCGTTTCCTGTTAAAACGAATCATTTCCTGTCTCTCTCCCGCAGCCGGTTCTTTGCCATACAGACTTTCTTTCCGCTTGTTCATGCGATAACGGTTTCTGCCTGCAATGCAGACTGAAGGCAGGGCGAGCGTATCGTTTTCCGACCGGCTGATTATCAAAGGAGTGATTATCATCTGTCGGCGTGAAGGAAGCCGCAGTGTACTGCAATCCATATTAAATGAGACTTCCACTTTGTCATCGCTTATTTTCCGGGCAACGGCTTGTCCGATATTTATCTCCTGGGCATGGGCGGAAACTGCGCCTAGCAGTCCCAAGGTCACGTATATACAGATTCTTTTCATCATTAGCCTATTTTATAATGTATATGATACTCACGGCAGCTTTTGTTGGGCCGAAGTAGTTTTTCTTCTCACTTTTCTGAATGGTTCCACATGTGGCACAAGGATATTTGGAATGATCCAACCGCGCATATCCGACTCCAAGTACAGCCTCCATACTCCAGCGGTTGCCGAGCAGCCACTGATAACCGTAGGATATTCCACCGCCCCACAAATGTCCCTGATAACGGTGACGTTCCATGTTATCACTCAAAAATGACATTCCGCCCACATTGTATTTGGCGTAGTGTCCGTGCAAACCCAGAAAATGACCGTTGAATTTCTCACAAAGCCAGTAGCGAAGTTCCGGCTGTACGCCCCAGTGGCGAAGGCGCGTTTCATCATCAAACTTCCAGGGGTTATAATTTCCGGATAAATCGAGAGACCATTTCTTGCCCAAACCTATTTCCAGCCCCAAGTTCATTGTAGTAGTAGCGTCATAAAGCAAATTAGTCTTTACTGCAACCTTTTGGGCGTAAGAGTTGCCCGTATTACAAAGTAGTATTCCCAAGACTCCGATTAAACATAGATATTTCTTCATGTCATCTTATTATTTATTATTGCTTTTGTTTCATCTCTATTCTGTAATAGAGATAAAACAAAAGAATACAAACAATAAAAACCTAATTACCAATGATTTATATCACATAAAGCACCCATATAACGTTTCAGTATCATGATAAAATGAATCATAGCAAACAAAACAGAAAATAATATTCTGATATATAATTCATTAAAAATACAGATACTGAAACAATTGTGAAACAAACAGATAGGTAACAGACCAAACAATCAAAACAGTTATTGCCATGGAAACAAAACTTATGAAAAGCGAATTGCTGTACATCGAAGAACACCTGTCATGCCAAAACTACATGACAACGATTGAAACCGGATTCAAGTATTTGGAGTTCGATAAGAACACAGAATTTGAGGAAGACACTACAAGTAAGAATTATCTTCTATTCTTCCTGAAAGGTGATTTCACCATAACTTGCAACCAGTTCCACAACAGATCGTTTCATGCCGGAGAGATGATACTCATCCCCCGTTCTTCCCGGCTGAAGGGAATTGGAGAAAACGGTTCAAGCCTGCTCTCCATGTTTTTCGATATGCCCGAAGGAAACTGTGACAAGCTCATATTGCAATCTTTATCAGAGCTATGCAACAACATTGAATATGACTTCTCACCGATTAGAATACACTACCCACTGACACCATTCCTCGAAGTGTTAACCCACTGTATCAAGAACGGGATGAGTTGTGCACACCTGCACACCCTGATGCAACGGGAATTCTTCTTTCTCCTGCGCGGATTTTATGAGAAGCGGGAGATTGCAACCCTGCTTCACCCTATCATCGGAAAAGAAATAGACTTCAAGGATTTTGTCATGCGTAACCATACCAAAGTGGATAATATAGAACAGCTCATCTCACTATCGAACCTGGGAAGAAGCCGCTTCTTTTCCAAATTCAACGAGGTGTTCGGAATGACTGCCAAACAATGGATGCTGAAACAAAAGAACCAAAGGATACTCGAAAAAATGACCGAACCGGGAGTATGTATAAAAGACGCCGTTGAAGAATTGGGATTTGATTCGCAGAGTAACTTTAACCGTCACTGCAAACTATATTTCGGATGTACCGCCAAACAGTTAATGGAACGCTGCCAGACTGAAAACAGCCCTATTAATGAGGATAACCACGCAACGTGTACAAAATGAATAAAAAAATGTACTTTATGACAATTTATATTATAAAAAAATAAGCTTACTTTGCAGCGTGAAATAGTTCAAAATAACAAAGAGATTTTAATATAATCTCTATTACAGAATAGATTACAATATCGCAAAGATAAATAAAAATATTATATCTTCTAATTTTCAACGGATTATATTACAAATTTTCATTTCACTTGGATAAATTTGTAACCATGCTGTTCACCTGATTAAGCATGGATACATCGAAATCTTTCAAATAGACGCGTGTCATTTCTTCCGAAGTGTGCCCTAGTCCGGCACTAATCACAGAAATTGGTGCTCCATAGTCACGGGCAAGGGTAGCCCAGGTATGGCGGGCGGTGTACGTCGTCAACGCAACTTTTATATCAGCTGCAACAGCGATTTTCTTCAAATGGCGGTTGATACGCCCTAACGCCAGGCGGTATTGTTTGTATCCCGAAGCGTATTCACCGCTGATTATCGGAAAGAGATACTCATTTTCCGTCTTGTATTTATCCATCAAGCCCTGCATCTGCGGAGTCACCGCTATGCGAATCAACTGTTTCGACTTATGACGGGAATAAGTCAGCACACCATTGCAAATATCGCTCTTCCTCAAAAGGACAATATCGACAAAAGCCATTCCCTGCGCATAAAAGCTGAACAGATACAAATCGCGGGCAAACTCCAGTTCAGGTTCATTCTCCAAATTCAAGTCCGCCAGATTCTGCATATCCGTCCGTGACAAAGCACGTTTCACCGTTTTCGCCGGGCGGGTCTGTGCCTTCGCAAACGGATATTCGCCACGAGGATGATAACCGTCCGCTACCGCCTGGTTGTACAGGGAACGCAAGTTGCGCAGATAATAGCTTACCGTATTTCCGGAAGAGCCGTTACTATACAGGAAATCCTCGTATCTCCTGACGAACGCCGAATCGACCTCCGACATCCGGACATCGGGGCGGCTTATAAATTTTGCCAACGACGAGCGGGTGCTCTTGTAGGCCGCAGCCATCCCCACTTTCTTCAGTTCCTGCTTACGCTCAATCTGCGCATTGATATATCGCAATAAATAAAACTGTGGTTTTCCTGTACCAAAAGCACTTTGAGCCAGAATATCCTCCACTGTAAATTCTTCCCTTGTCCGCTCAAGCTGCCTGATCCGTGTATCAATCCGATTCCGCATCTTCCGCAGCTCGCGGTTCATTTTCACGACCTCTGTAGCCGTAAAAGTAGAACCTACGCCATTCATAATCTTCCCTTCCAGCTCGTCAAACACCTCCTCTTTCACCCGGTAGCCTGTATACAGTAACTTTTTTCTCCGATTGTGGATCACCTGAAATACTAAAGGATAACTGCCATTATTCAATATCCTGCTCTTATTCAGCATAAGTTTCACTGATGTTATCATATCTTGCTTTTTTTGTTTGAAACGTAAAAGTACGAAGTTCACCTTACTTATCAGAACTATTTTTCCGCCTGTTACGCAAGAAACAAGAAATGGAATAAAAAGTTTTTCCACTTTAAGAATAGTTATCTGATAAATATAGTTAAAATACACGTTCTAGTAATCAGTATATTTTTATTACATATTTCCAATATGCATACGCATAAATTAGAGATGTATACTATTTATGATATTTCATTACATAATATAAATATTTCCGCTATTATTCCTTTTGAAAAATTAGAATATTAGGCATAGCTTTGCACTATGGATTTTAGGGAGCCGTCCGTTCCTTTAAAAGGAAGAGGTCCTTCCTCGGTGTGCAACGGGTCGTTCCTTTTAAAGGAACGGCCCGTTGGTTTTAAAGGAAAAACCGGCATTTGTAACCATTTGAATTTCAACTTCTTACTGAATTAAAATTCCGTCCCCGTAACCCATGGGATTTTTTCCAACAAACACGACAGAATCTGCCGCACGAAGCGGCAATCAGTATACAACAAATTTCAACAATCCAAAATTCAATTCCCATGGTTACAGTCACGTTTGCCATCAAGCCATATCTGGCGAGGTATATGTATGTCCGATACGGACAAAGTTTAGAACTTCAATCGCACAACAATCCACCTTCAAGGCTCCCCACTCCAATCCACCTCTCCCACCTCACTCCCATTTATCACTTCCTGCATCAATTATCCGTTCCTCATCCGCAAGGCGTCTCCTGGAAAGAGACAGGAAATATCTGTTTTGTTCTTCCCAGCCCAAGGCAAGGGAAGAATCCGGAAGTTTATAATTATTTCGGGCAGGACAGTATCTTTATTATCGAAAAGGAAATTGAGGTGGAAATGAAAGCGGAGCTTTATTCATTCCTGTTGGAAAATAAGTTCAAAAATGGAGTGATGTATATAAAGTCAATGCATGAGTTTGTGATAAAGTATGATATGGCGGAGTCGGTGGAAGAGGAAAGTTTGATGAGAGGGTTTCAGAGGTGGAGAAAGAAAATGAAAGTTTAATAAGACTAATAAGCAAATATCCCTAAGTGATAAGCTACAGCATATATACCCATAGTAATTATTCAAGATAAAATCAAATGCGATTTGGAATATTTTTCATTCCACATATGATAGAAAACATCCAAAAGCTTTGGAATATAATATTGTTTCAATAATTTTGTAAATTCAATTTTTAAATTAAATACTATGTACACACTAACAGAGATTAGAGAAGAGTTAAAAATTAAAGAACGTTCTGTAAATGATTTAATTAGATACATAAAAACAAGAACGGACGATAATCCCAATTATAGTCTATTATTAGGAGCCGGATGTTCTGTAATAGGTATAAATTAAAACTACATAAAACTTCAAGTCCCCGTATAAATTATAGAATCGCTATATAAATCTAATAAGTTTATAGCGATTCTCTGTTTATACAGAACTAGGAAGGGGGCTTACATTACAACTGTCTCAAATCAAACGCATAACTATAATCAATCAAGCTATGCTGTTTTTCATTTTGACGCCACGCTTCTTCAGCATGACTCATTTCTGAAATTTCATTAGCCTTACTCTTCTCAAAATGAACTAATACACATTGTAAAACCTCTAATTCTTCAACTGTAAATAAAGATTGTTCAAATTGCTCAACAGTTGTAATTATACTTCCAGAATAACCATTTCCCAAATTTATGATTTCCTTTTTTAATCCGTCCAAGTTCTCATATATAGTACTATAACGCACAGGAACAGGCCCATAACTTATAGCTTGGTATTGTAACCCGCTAATACCTTTACCATATTTCTTATAGGAAAGAAAATCAGAATAAAATAATAATTTATTTAGTTTTGTTTCAAAAACTCCTTGTAATGCAGATGCAAAAAAGACAATAATCTGCTTAACCTTCTCGGGAATGACAGAAGCATACCCATTCATACTTGAACGTAAAGACAAATGGTTGTGAAATATAAATTCATTTATTTTATTCTCAAAACAGGAATTATTTAATAACAGTTCCTTTACCCTTTTTTCAATTTTAAGTATCTCATCATTGGGAAACTGATTTTGAGCAAGTTTCAGAATTTCCAAAAAGAAATGAGGATCTTTCAAAGCTGAAATCATTTTTCCATTAGACACACTAGGCATCTCTCCTTCTTCGTATTTTCTATATTGGTTATCGCCAAAACCTAAAAGTTTAGACATTCGAAGTGCAGATATACCATATAATTCCCGGACTCTTTTTATTTCATCCGGAAATGGTATCGCATATTTCTGACGATACAAATTATAAACTTGATTCATATTCAGTTGATCAAGTTCAGTTGTAGTAAACTCTTCATTTGTATCCTTACATCTATAAAAATGATATACTATCTCAAAATTGTCTTTTCGAAATTCAAATGATTGCTTCTCATGACACAATGCAGCGTCACCACCTGTAAACGGACTTTTCATAACTTCTACTTTTTATTTTTGAAAGGATGTTCTATTTTTCTCTCTGCCAAATGAAAGGAGACACAGATTGGAGAATTTGCTCCAGTACCTTTACTTATTTTGATATAAACCTCCTTTTTATCTACGGACTTGCCAAACTTCCAAAGTTCTCCCATATAATTCAACTTATCTTCCGTAGGACCTTTATAATAGTCCTCAACTGTCAAAGACATTATTATCTTTTCACGCATAATTGCCGAAATCTCCAAATCAAGCAAAGCTTGCATATTCTTCTTTCTATCTATGCGAAAGATAATCCCGAAAACCCTAGCCTTATCTTTAAATTCTTTCAAGAATTTATCGACTGTTTCTATATCCATATCTAAAATATCTTTATGCAAAGATATGAATAATGTAGTATAACACAACAAACATTCAACTTTAAAGTTGAAAAAGAACTATTAAAAGACTATATATTCAAGATATATTGATATTAGTCCGAAAAATTCAACTCGAATCTATTTTCCTACCTTTACAAAATTAAACATCATAAGAATTATAAAGATATGACGATTCCATACTAAACTCGAAATATTTTCACTACATTCACAGCATGAAATGCAGAATTATACTCGAACTATTAGTAATTCTCTTTTTTACAGGATGTTATAACAGAGAACAGATTTCCCGGCTTGATGAGGCGGAAGCACTGTTACAAAATAAGCCGGATAGTGCCTTAACAATATTACAACAACTCAAATCGGAAGGCGGCCAGGCTGAACAGGCCAGGTATGCGTTGCTTTATTCAGAGGCTTTAGACAAAAATCACATCAAAGTAACCAATGATTCGCTCATTCGCCAGGCTTGGAGCCATTATAAACATCATCCCAAAGATTTACGCCGCCAATGCAAAACTCTCTATTATTGGGGACGGGTTAAACTGCGCGCAGGAGACAAACCGGGAGCGTTACGTCTTTTCCTAGAAATTGAAGAGAAACTGAAAGATACCAATGAGCCTTATTATGCAGGGCTTTTATACAGTCAAATCGGTGAAGTGTATTATGACCAAATGAACTATAGCCGGGCTTATCATTATTTTCGTGAAGCTCGCAATAACTTCCGGCAGACTGATAACACTCGTGAAGAAACAGAGGCAACTCTCGATATGGCAGCCGCAACTTTCAATTCAAAAGATATGGAGAAAGCCATGCGACTCTATTCTGCCGCACTCGATTTGGCTGATGAGCACAAGTACAATAAGTTAGCCAAAGCCAGTCTCACCAATCTTGCTTCTCTCTATGTGGTGTCAGGCAAGAAACAAATTCCTCATGACCTACTGCAACGCATCGAACTCTCTGCCCGGCAAGATACGTTATACGGATACCATACATTAGTAGATGTGAATCTACTAAAAAACCGTATAGACAGCGCACGCTACTATCTGGCACTTGCAGAAACACATTCCACCGATATACGTGACATGGCAGACCTGCAATACACCGCTTATCGGATTGAAGCGCAGGCCAGAAACTTCGAGAAAGCGACAGAGAAGATACACCATTATATCTATCTGACTGACTCGCTGACACGTTCAAATATGCAATTCTCCGCCGGTATGGTGGAACGTGACTATTTCAAGGAACGCTCCAAATTTGCCGAATACCGGATGAAGAACCGTACTACCTGGGAGATTACCATAGCAAGCGTAATTTTTCTAATAATAGGGGTAGCATACTACATCATCCGTCAACGTCTGCGCCTGCAACGCGAACGTACCGACCGCTACCTGCTATTGGCGGAAGAAGCCAACGCCCAATACAAAACCCTGACAGAACATATGGAAGGACAGCGCAATGCAGAAAGCCATTTAAAAGGTTTGATAGCTTCACGATTCGACATCATTGACAAACTGGGAAAGACTTACTATGAACGTGAGAATACCGCATCGCAACAAGCAGCCATGTTCCACGAAGTGAAACAGATTATCACCGATTTTGCAGAGAACAATGCAATGTTGCAAGAACTGGAACTTATCGTAAATACCTGCCATGATAATGCAATGGAGAAGTTGCGGAATGAATTTTCGTCAATGAAAGAAGCTGACATACGACTGCTTTGTTATATTTTTGTAGGTTTCTCTCCACAAGTAATCAGTTTGTTTATGAAAGATACGGTAGCTAATGTATATGCTCGCAAGTCACGGCTCAAATCACGTATCAAATCGGCAGAAACGGCCAATAAAGAGTTGTTTTTAGCACTTTTCGGATAGGTGTTAGACCTGTGTTAGAAATCTTAGAATACATCTTTCATAATCCATTGAATATCAATATACTTTAAATCAAAGTGTTAGATTTGCGAGATTGCATCACAACCCGAATTTGATGCAATCTTATTACTTTTGCATTCGAAAAATTAGAAAAAAGAAAAGATTATGAAGAAGATTGTTATTCTATTAAGCGCCATGCTTTTCATGGTAGCATGCGAAAAAGGAAACGAAGAAATGAAAGAAGCAAAAGTAGTGGTATCCGTTTATGATGAGAATGGAAAAATTGCAACGGGCGTTCCCGTAAAAATGTATAATGAAAAGGATTATAAGGTTTTTGAAAAAGATAATTTAACTTTGCCAACTGCAATCATACAGACAAATGAAAGTGGTATGGCCACCTTTGTACTGCCACGAGAGGAATGGTTTGCAACGCAGTCGCAACGGTTCCTGACATTCGTGGTACAAGAAGGGGGCGGCCCTAACAACTATCAGATATGGTCTTCCGGCAAAACCGTAGAAGCCGGAAAAGCCGTAAAAGTAGAAATACGTTTAACCCAATTCCCTAACTAAGCCTTTATCACATGAAGCAAACTAGACTTTATATAATTACAGCACTTTGCCTGCAAATGTTTTTGGGAACAATATTACTAAGTTGCAGCACCGAAAATGACGAATACAGGAAAGATTCACCTTCGGCAGCAAATCCTGTTGAACCCATAGAGGCTTCACTTGAAGATTTCTTCATAGAACAGCTACCCTCAAAAACAATTTATGCATTAGGAGAGAATATAGACTTAACCGGCCTTAACGTGACAGGAAAATATGATGACGGGAAACAACGGCCTGTAAAAGTTACCCCGGAACAGATCAGCGGTTTCTCTTCATCCACGCCTGTCGAAAAACAAGAAGTAACCATCACACTGGAAGGAAAACAGAAAAGCTTTTCTGTTCAGGTTTCACCCGTCCGTATAGAAAACGGAGTATTGACGGAAATATTGAAAGGATACAATGAAATCATACTTCCCAATAGCGTGAGATCAATCCCGAAAGCTGCCTTCAGCAACAGCCAAACAGCAAAGGTAGTACTCAATGAAGGATTAAAATCGATTGGAGATATGGCTTTCTTCAATTCGGCCATTCAGGAAATAGTATTTCCATCAAGCCTGGAACAGATGGAGGAAAACATTTTCTACTATTGCCGGAATTTGAAAAAAGCAGATTTAAGCCAAACGAAACTCACCAAACTTCCCGCCAGCACTTTTGTATATGCGGGCGTTGAAGAAGTGCTGCTGCCTGCGACACTAAAAGAAATCGGAGCACAGGCATTCCTTAAGACATCTCAACTGAAAACGATTGAGATTCCGGAAAATGTAAAAACAATCGGATTGGAAACATTCCGGGAAAGTAGCGTTACAACCGTGAAGTTACCGAACGGCGTTACAACCATGGCGCAAAGAGCCTTTTATTACTGCCCGGAATTGGCGGAAGTGACCACCTACGGGAGTACTTTCAATGATGACCCCGAAGCTATGATCCACCCCTATTGTCTTGAAGGATGTCCGAAATTGGCTCGCTTCGAAATACCTGAAAGTATTCGGATATTGGGACAGGGATTACTGGGTGGTAATAGGAAAGTGACCCAATTAACCATTCCGGCAAACGTCACACAGATTAATTTTTCGGCTTTCAATAATACAGGTATTAAAGAAGTAAAGGTAGAAGGGACAACACCTCCGCAGGTATTTGAAAAAGTATGGTACGGATTTCCGGATGATATTACCGTCATTCGTGTTCCTGCCGAATCTGTGGAAAAATATAAGAACGCAAATGGTTGGAGGGATTTCACAAACAAGATAACAACGTTCTAACAGTTCTCCAGTTTTTCGATTATAATCGAATAAAGTTGGTTTAATATCGACTTTTCCGGTTATAATCGAAATAACTTAAGAAAACACTATATTTTCGATAATAGCCGGAAAAATCAGTACTATTAGTTTATCTATTTAAATCTCCCCATTCACCCCCAAGCCGAACAGAGCAAAATCGCCCAGACAAGGATCATCCGGAAAGACTGTAGCCAATGCTGCCGTTATCTGACGGGCATTTTTCAAAGAAAAAGTTTCCGTATCCGTCAACTTGAAATAATGTGCTACCCGGCATACATGTGTATCTAAAGGAACAATCAAATCTCTGCGATCAAAACTTTCCCAAATCCCCAAATCGACCTCCGAATCCCGACGAATCATCCAACGCAAAAACATATTCAGTTTCTTTTGAGGACTTTTGGCAGAAACTTCAAGAAATGCACATAACTTTTCCATTGGTATTCCGGGATATAACATCAAAGCTTCCTCCAGACTTTCAAACTGTGTATAAGCTATATATAATCGCCGAAAGTATCCATAAAAATCAGCATACGACAACATCCGATAAAAGCTATTGGTTGCTCCTGAAGGAAAATCCTTCTCCCACTGGCAGGACAATACATACTGATAAGGCGAATCTCCCATTAGCCCGTGCAATTCGTCCGCTTTCTTCAAGATCTGTTTGCGATTGCCAAAACTCATAATCGCTGTCAGCAAACCGCTGACTTCGATATCCTGTTTCAGCGTATAACGATGGGGAAACTGCACCGGATCGCTTTGTATAAAGTCTGCGCGATGATACATCTCCGCACACATTAAAAGTTTATTCTTTATATCTTCAGTCATTTCGAGAAAGTATCAAGTATTGAAAGTACAAAGTTAGCGAGAAAAAATGATATATGGAAAAGTAAGGCAAAGATATTGATAGATAGGTGCTTTTAGGGATTATCATCAGAAGTTCGACGACGGTAAAAGTCATATTCCAGCCATGTTGGTACTTCGCTACGTTACCCATTTGTTACCATGCCCTGTAATGTGTCACGGGGATGTGGAAAAACATAGCAAATCACTATGGTATAGTGAGTTACTAACAACTCACGCAAGAAAAACCGAACCGGAAATAAATTGCAGTATTTTGCATTTGTTTGCGTACCAGCCAAAGGCTCTTCACCAAGTAATTTTGAAACCAAAAAAGTTCAGAACGATGAAGAGTACATTTTCAGTTATCTTTTACCTCAAAAGGCAGGTAGTGAAGAAGGACGGGACAGTGCCCGTCATGGGTCGTATCACGGTGGACGGAAGCCAGACACAGTTCAGTTGCAAGCTGACCGTCGATCCGAAGTTGTGGGACACCAAAGGCGGGCGTGTCACGGGCAGAAGCACGGCGGCACTCGAAGCGAACCGCCTGCTCGACAAGATGCGGGTGCGCATCAACAAGCACTATCAGGAAATCATGGAGCGTGACAACTACGTCACGGCGGAAAAGGTCAAGAACGCCTTTCTCGGACTGGAACACCGTTGCCACACGCTGATGCAGGTGTTCAGCCGGCACAACGAGGACTACGAGAAGCAGGTGGAGGCAGGCATGAAAGCCAAAGGCACGCTTGCCAAGTACAGGACCGTGTACAAGCACCTGCAAGAGTTCCTCAACATCCGCTACCATGTGAAGGACATCGCCTTGAAGGAGCTTACCCCGGCGTTCATCTCCGACTTCGAGATGTTCCTCCGCACGGACAAGCACTGCTGCACCAACACCGTGTGGCTTTACGTATGCCCGCTCCGGACGATGGTGTTCATCGCCATCAACAACGAGTGGCTCACACGCGACCCGTTCCGGGAGTACGAAATCAAGAAGGAGGAAACGACACGCAGTTTCCTGACGAAAGATGAAATCCGCCTGCTGATGGACGGGAAATTGAAGAACGCCAAGCAGGAGCTTTACCGCGACCTCTACCTGTTCTGCGCCTTCACGGGCTTGTCCTTCGCTGACATGCGCAATCTCACGGAGGAGAATATCCGAACCTACTTCGACGACCACGAGTGGATCAACATCAGCCGTCAGAAGACGGGTGTCGTTTCCAACATCCGTCTGCTTGACATCGCCAAGCGGATTATCGACAAGTACCGGGGATTGTGTGAAGACGGCAGGATATTTCCCGTCCCCCACTATATGACCTGTCTGCATGGAATCCGGGCTGTCGCCAAGCGTTGCGGCATCACCAAGCATATCACGTGGCATCAAAGCCGCCACACGGCAGCCACGACGATGTTCCTATCCAACGGCGTACCCATTGAAACGGTGAGTTCCATGTTAGGGCACAAAAGTATAAAGACCACCCAGATTTATGCGAAGATAACCAAGGAGAAGCTCAACCAAGACATGGAGAGTCTTGCCGCACGGTTGAATACCATTGAAGAATTTTCAGGATGTAACATTTAAAAACAGAAAAACATGAAGCGAGGAATAATTATCATAGAGGACAAGAAGGTCAGCGTAACCGGTAACGAGGTATGGATGACCGCCACCGAAATCGCCGGACTGTTCCGTGCAGGCGTTCCGGCAGTGAACGCCGCCATCAAAGCCGTCCGCAAGTCGGACGTGCTGAACGACGACTACGAGGTATGCCGTTACATGCGGCTTGAAAACGGTCTGCACGCCGATGTGTACGCCCTTGAAATCATCATCCCCATTGCTTTTCGGCTGAACACCTACTGCACGCACGTGTTCCGAAGGTGGCTGGTGGAGAAGGCTCTTGCCAAAGAAAAGCAGCAGGCATACGTGATGCTCATCCACAAGGCAAACGGGTATTGCTGAAGATACATTGACGATGCCGGCAACACAAAGAGGAAACGGACAGCTCCACAACCGGAGTTGTCCGTATCCTCTTTGTACATACAGTCGCCTTATCTCATCCTTTCAGTGGCTTTCTATAATTTGCTTCCAATACTTCGCGCAGTCCCGATTCCGGATAAAGCACCTTTCCTGCCAACAGGATAAAAGGTAATATCCTGTTGTTGCGGTATTCCTGCAAGGTCCGGCGGCTGACGCGCAACAGTTCCGCCACTTCCTTGTCCGTCAGATACCGCTCCCCATCCAACGGGGGACGGTAACTTTCAAAAAAACCGGAGAGCCATCTGGATTCCTTCTGTATCTTTTGCAGCAATACGGCTACTGATTCACAATCCATCGTGATAACATTGTTGTCTTCGTTCATAATCATATCTGTTTTAAGTTAGACCTGGTTATCTGTCAGTGGGGCAAATTGTACCGATAAGCGGTATAAGCCTTTTCACATCTTCCGGCTTGTAGTAAAAACGGAAGCCGATTTGCGAATAACCGATAAAGCCCCTGTCCCGCAGTTTCTGCAACGTGCGCAGGCTGATTCTCAACTGCCCGCAGACCTCTTCGCCCGTGAGCCATTTCCCAAGCCGCTTTCCATCGCCTTTGCGCTGTAAGGCGGCTACCTTTTCCACGAAGGCATCCGTTTGTGCCATCATTTCCCCGAAGGTCTTTTTCTCGATAGATACTATTTCCATATACAAAACGATTTTGAATTTGCCGCAAAGGTAACGGCACGGGCTGAAACGCCCATCGTTTTTGTCTGAATGGCAGCTTGTTGCGCCGATTGTCCGGGTTACGGAGCCATTTCCATAAAAATCTTGCGTGAGTCACGTAGTGAGCTGTTAAAGCCGCCATTGTTTATTGCCGAACTTTGCCACAGAAACAATAAAAACAACTGTATATGAAAGTGATAACAATCGAGAGTTCCGCATATCAGGCTATGATGGAACAGATAACGGAGATAGCCGGATATATCCGCGAATTGAAAGAGGAGAAACAACGTCAGGATGCGGCGACGAAAGACTGCCTGCTCAATACAGCCCAAGCCGCCGAACTGCTGAACGTGAGTACCCGTACCCTGCAACGGATGAGGGATGACCACCGCATAGAATATGTGATAGTACGCGGCACTTGCCGCTACCGCCTCTCCGAAGTGCAAAGATTGCTGGAAACGAATACCGTCAGGAACAAGGAAAAAACGATAGACGCCCTGTTCCATAATTATTCCCTGCGGACGGGCGGCAGGAAAACCGGCAAAGGAAGGAGGAAATGAGATATGGAACTGCTTACCCGCAACAACTTCGAGGGCTGGATGCAGAAAATCCTCGACCGCCTTGACCGTCAGGACGAGCTGCTGCTGGCGATAAAGACGCAGGGGCAGCAACCACCGTCCCTGTCCGAAGGCATCCGGCTTTTCGACAATCAGGACTTGTGCTTGCTGCTCCAGATCAGCAAGCGTACCCTGCAACGCTACCGAAGCGAGGGCGCACTCGCCTACAAGACCTTGGGCAAGAAGACCTATTACAGTGAAACGGACGTGCTGGACTTCCTTTCCAAACATGTGAAGGACTTCCGACAGAACGACATCGAATTCTACAAGGCACGCATCCGCAACCTGTTCAATAAATAACGACCAATTAAAATTTTTATCAGATGGAACAAAAGAAGAAAACAGGCGGCAACCAGACCGCACAGAGACAAAGAAAACGCCGGATCACACTTGATGAGTACAAGGAAAGATACCTGCAAGTTCCCAGAATCACGAACCGCAAGCCCGTGTTCATCAGCGAAGAATTGCGCAACAGACTCGACAGGTTGGTACGCTATCACGGAGAGCGTGGGATGAGTGCGTCCGGTTTCGTCGAGAACCTGCTACGGCTTCATCTGGACGCACTTGAGAGAAACTTTGAAGCATGGCGCAAATTGTAATAAACCAATTAAAACAAAAGTAAATGGCAAAGAAAACAGACGAAAAGGACGTGCTGATAGTCCGTGACGAAAAGACGGGCGAAATCAGCGTGGTGGCCGGGCTGAATGCCGACGGCTCCCCCAAGCGCACCCCCGCCAAGGCGGAGAACGCGCGGAGTTTCCTGCAATTCGACCGGCACGGCGACGTGCTGGACAACTTCTTCAAGAATTTCTTCCGGCAGTGCAAGGAGCCGAGCCGCTTCGGATTCTACCGGGTGGCGGCAGAGCAGGCCGACAAACTGCTGGAGGTGATGAAGGAACTGCTGAAGAACCCGGACGCTAACAGGGAGCTGCTCGCGCCCCACACGGTGGACACCTCCGGCTACGAGAAGCAGGTGCAGGAAGAACAGGCGGCACAGACCGCTGACCAAGAGCAGAAACCGGAGGAACAACCGGGACAGAAACAAGATGACGAACCTAAAAATCAAGAAGAAATGGAACAGAAAAACGAACAGAATCAGGAAAGCCCGCAGCAGACGCAGGGCAACCGGGGCTACCAACCCATCGACGAGAGCAGAATCAACTGGCAGGAGCTGGAGGAGAAATGGGGCGTGAAGCGCGACGACCTTGAAAAGTCGGGCGATCTGACAAAGATGCTCAACTACGGCAAGTCCGACTTGGTGAAGGTAACGCCCAATTTCGGCGGTGAGTCTTTCGAGCTGGACGCCCGCCTCTCCTTTAGGAAGGACGGTGAGGGCGATGTCAGCCTCGTGCCGCACTTCATCCGCAAGGAGCAGAAATTAGACGAGTACAAGGAACACAAGTTCTCCGACGAAGACCGCAAGAATCTCCGTGAAACGGGCAACCTCGGCAGGGTCGTGGATCTTGTGGACAGGGAAACGGGCGAAATCACCCCCTCGTTCGTCAGCATCGACCGCAAGACGAACGAGATCACGGATGTCCCGGCAAGCAAGGTGCGCATACCGGAGCGTATCGGCAACACGGAGATCACCAGGCAGGAGCAGGACATGCTGCGTGCCGGGCTGCCCGTGCGTGACAAGCTCATCGAGCGCAAGGACGGCAGGAAGTTCCTCACCACCCTGCAAGTGAACGTGGAGCAGCGCGGCGTGGAGTTCGTGCCGGGTACGGGCAGGTCGCCACGTACCGCACAAGCGCAGGAAACGAAGGACAATCCCACGCAAGCGCAGTCGCAGGGTACGGAAACCACCGCCAACACGCAGAAGGAGCAACGGCGCAACACGTGGACGAACGCCGACGGCAGCATCCGCCCCATCAGCAAATGGAGCGGCGTGGACTTCACCGAGCAGCAGAAAGCCGACTACGTGGCTGGCAAAGCCGTGAAACTGGAGAACGTGACCGACAAGCAGGGCTTCCACGCCACGATGTACATCAGGTTCAACCCGGAGAAGGGACGCCCGTACCGCTACGACACCAACCCCGACAACGCGCAGAAAGTCGCCCCGTCCAACGAGAGCCGCACGCAGGTGGCGGTGAACAGCGAGGGCAAGACCAACGAGGCGACCAAGAACCTGAAAGAGCCGTTGCAGAAAGGACAGACCGCCCCGAAGGACGAAACCCAGCAACAGCATCAGGAGCAGCCCCAAAGAAAAAGCAAGGGCATGAGGATGTAATCCGGTGTCCACCACTAAATCCAAAGTAACAAGTAAAAGTAAACAATCAAACAGCAAGAAATAATGAAGACAATCATTGCAGAAAAGCCATTCGTGGCACGTGAGATTGCCCGCATCGTGGGCGCGACAAAGAGAGAGGAAGGATATTTCGAGGGAGGCGGCTATGCCGTGACATGGGCGTTCGGACACCTCGTGCAGCTCGCCATGCCCGATGGATACGGCGTGCGCGAATTTGTCCGTGACAACCTGCCCGTCATCCCCGAAACCTTCACGCTCATTCCACGGCAGGTAAAGACGGAGAAGGGCTACAAGCCCGACAGCGGCGTGACGACACAGATAAAGGTTATCACTTCCCTGTTCAACAAAAGCGAACAGATTATCGTGGCGACCGATGCCGGACGCGAGGGTGAGCTTATCTTCCGATACCTCTACCATTACATCGGATGCACCACCCCGTTCGTTCGCCTCTGGATAAGCTCGCTTACCGACAAGGCTATCCGAGATGGTTTGCGCAACCTCGAAAATGGAAGCAAGTATGACAACCTCTATCTTGCCGCCAAAGCGCGGAGCGAATCCGACTGGCTCGTGGGCATCAACGGCACGCAGGCTCTCTCCATCGCCGCCGGACACGGCACATACTCCGTCGGGCGGGTGCAGACCCCCACGTTGGGAATGGTGTGCGAACGCTACTGGGAGAACCGCCGCTTCACGCCCGAAGCCTTCTGGCAGCTCCATATCGCCGTGGACGGCAATAATGACGGGACAGTGAAACTCTCCTCCTCTGAAAAATGGAAAGAGAAAGAACCTGCAACGGCATTATATAATAAGGTAAAGGAAATAGGCGCAGCCACCGTCACAAAAGCAGAGCGCAAGGAGAAGACGGAGGACACTCCGCTGCTGTACGACCTCACTACCTTGCAGAAGGAAGCCAACGCCAAGCACGGCTTCACGGCGGAGCAGACGCTTGAAATCGCGCAGAAGCTCTACGAGAAGAAGCTCATCACCTATCCGAGAACGGGAAGCCGCTACATCCCCGAAGACGTGTTCGCCGAAATCCCCAAACTGCTCGCCTTCATCGGGGCTTTGCCCGAATGGAAGGGCAAGGTGCAGGCAAAGGTGCAGCCGACACGCCGGAATGTGGACGGCAGCAAAGTGACCGACCACCACGCCCTGCTCGTCACGGGAGAGAAGCCGCTGTTCCTCTCCAAAGAGGACAACACCGTCTATCAGATGATTGCCGGACGCATGATAGAGGCGTTTTCAGAGAAATGCGTCAAGGACACCACCGCTGTCACGGCGGAGTGTGCCGGGGTGGAGTTTATCGTGAAAGGCAGCGTAATCAGGCAAGCCGGATGGCGTGCCGTCTATGGCGAGGAGGACAAGGAGGAAATCTCCATCCCCGACTGGCAGGAGGGCGACACGCTGACGCTGAAAGGCTGCTCCATCACGGAGGGAAAGACCAAGCCCAAGCCGCTGCATACCGAAGCGACTTTGCTTTCCGCTATGGAAACAGCGGGCAAGGAGATTGAGGACGACGCGCTCCGTCAAGCTTTGAAGGACTGCGGCATCGGCACACCTGCCACCTGTGCGGCGATTATCGAGACGCTCTTCAAACGCGGTTACATGGAACGATGCAAGAAATCACTTGTGCCTACCGAGAAAGGACTCGCACTTTATTCAGTCGTGAAGACGATGCGCATTGCAGATGTCGCCCTGACAGGGGAATGGGAAAAGGAGCTGGCACGCATCGAGCGCGGGGAGCTGTCCGCCGAAACTTTCCGCAAGGAGATAGAGGCGTACACACGTGAAATCACCTCCGAACTGCTCTCGTGCGACAAACTCTTCTCACACAAGGATTCCGGCTGTGCGTGTCCCAAGTGCGGAACGGGCAGGATGCAGTTCTACGGCAAGGTGGTACGCTGCGACAACGCGGAGTGCGGGCTACCCGTGTTCCGGCTGAAGGCGAACCGCACCCTTTCCGATGACGAAATCAAAGACCTGCTCACCGACGGGCACACGAAGCTGCTCAAAGGCTTCAAGAGCAAGCAGGGCAAGAGCTTCGATGCCATAGTCGCCTTTGACGGGGAGTTTAACACGACTTTTGTGTTCCCCGAAAGGAAAACGAGCAAGAAATTTTCAGGACGGAAGAAATAATAGTAACTTTGCCACTGGTTCAGAGTAATGAATTGTTCTTCGATACCGGATTACACTCATGCTTTGGATTTAGTGGTGGCACTCGGAGGGATACCGGGTGCCTTTTCTTTCTCCTTTCTGGACGATTATCCCAATTATTATCAATCCACTAAATTCCAAAGTAAAGTAATGAACAACAAGAAGAAAAACGAGGGTCAGACCGACTTTTCCTATTACGGTCTGTACCTGCTGGACTACCTCCACACGAACAGGTTTGAACAAGCGACTGATACCGCCTTCATCCGTGAGCGTGCCGACCGTGCCGCCGAAACGTATGAACAGGCGCGGCTTGACGGCTATCCCGCCGAGGGTGCGCAGGAGCTGGCGATGAATGTCCTGCTGGGCGGGCTGCACTATTCCAAGTACGCCATCCTCCGCGAAGTCGTGGAAACAGAGTTTGCCGACGAAGTGCCGGAGGAAAAACGGGAAGCCTTCATCCAAAAACTGCTTCCGCTCGTGGATGCGGTGTTCTCCATTTACGACCTTTCGGACGACGACTTCGCCCTGTCGCCCGAATATGACCTGCTGCGCACGGAGCTGACGGGAACCGTCGTGCTTTACATCGAAAAGTATGGCGTTTAACCGCAAACAGAAACTGCGGGACAACATCGAGGCGATACGGACGGCGTTCATCCTTGACAGGGAACAGCGCACCCCCACCGCACGCGAAAGGCTGCTGCTGGAGCGTTACTGCGGTTTCGGAGGGCTGAAGTGCATACTGAACCCCGCCAAGGAACTGACGGATGCCGTCCATTGGGCGAAATCCGACCTCGAACTGTTTGCCCCTACGGTGGAGCTGCACAAACTGGTGCGCGAGAACAGCAAGGACGAAACGGAGTACAAGCGGTACGTGGATGCCATGAAGCAGTCCGTGCTGACCGCCTTCTACACCCCGCCGGAGATAACCGGCACTATCGCAGACGTGCTGCATGAACACGGCATACGCCCCGACCGGGTGCTGGAGCCGTCGGCGGGCGTGGGCGCATTCGTGGATGCCGTGCTGGACAACAAGCCGGACGCGGACATCATGGCTTTCGAGAAAGACCTGATGACGGGCAAGATATTGAAACACCTGCATCCCGACCAAAAGGTAAGGGTGCAAGGATTCGAGAAGATAGAGAAGCCCTTCACGGACTATTTCGACCTTGCCATCTCGAACATCCCGTTCGGTGACGTGGCGGTGTTCGACCCGGAGTTTACGGGAAGCCAAGACCCGGCAAGGCGTTCGGCATCGAAGACGATACACAACTATTTCTTTCTGAAAAGCCTTGACGCGGTGCGTGAGGGCGGCATAGTGGCGTTCATCACCTCACAGGGGGTACTGGACGCACCGTCCAACGCGCCCATACGCGAGTATATGATGGGCCATGCCAATTTAGTGGGTGTCGCACGCCTGCCGAACAACCTCTTCACGGACAACGCGGGCACGGAGGTGGGCAGCGACCTGGTTATCCTGCAAAAGAACAGCGGCAAGAAACGGGAGCTGTACGATTACGAAAAGCTGTTCGTACAGACGGAAAAGACACCGATCGGCAGTTTCGAGAACGGGTATGTCGGCAGCATCGGCATGATTCCCCACTCGGATCTGATACGCGACACAGACCCTTACGGGAAACCAGCCTATAAGGTCATGCACCGGGGCGGCATTGCGCAGCTGGCGGAGGACTTGCGTGAACATCTAAAGATAGAGCTGCACCAACTGGACAGGGAGCTGTATGAAAGGCATAGTCTTCATTCGGAACAAGGGAAAAGCACGGAAACTGAAATTATTTCCAGTTCGGTGGTTACTCCCGAAATACAGCCACGCCATGAAATGGCAGCGAAGCCCGAAGCGGCAGCACCGCAGCCCATAGACGAGAAGCCGGAGATAGAACCGCGCCGCCCCGATTATTCGGAGGGCGTGCAGCTCTCCCTGCTCGACCTTTGGGGAATGACGGAGGAAGTCCGCAAGGAGCAAACCCCCAAGAAGAAAAAGGCGGCGAAGAAAGGAAGCACGGCAAGGCGTGTACCTTCCAAACCGCAGGTTGCGCCGAAGATTACGACCGCACCGCCACAGCCGTCTGCCACCCCTTTGACGGAGAACGGGGAAAAACATGAATCAAAGCCGGAAAATGTTGAAGCCAAAGGCGATCCGGATGATATTTATGCCACTCTGGATTGGGAAACCAACCCTCCCATCAACGGCTTTTACGAAATGATGATGGACTTGACACCGGAACGGCGCAAGGAGCTTCGGGAACTGGCGGCGCAGCATCAGGAGAAACGGCAGAATGTCCCGGACGTGAAAGCCGCACCGGAGCAGGAAACACGGCAACCCGAAACGCAGCCGGAAGCCGCCGCCACTCCTGCCGCTCTCGCAACGGAAACGGCCGCGACCTCCCTTTTCCCCGGAATGGAAGCGGAAAAGCCGAAGGAGGAAGCCCCCGACCTTACGCCGCGTCCCTACCACCGCACACCGGAGATGCACCTGCGTGAAGGCTCGCTGGTGGCAAGCAGGGCGCGTGACATCGGTTATCTGAAGGACATCACTCCCTACGGCGCGACATTCCAGCCGCTCGGACTGACCGGGTATCAGAAAGAGAAGGCGCTGCTGTATGTGTCGCTCCGTGACGCATACGAGCGTCTGTACCGCTATGAATCGAACAGGCGCGAGGAAAATGTCCCGTGGCGCGAGCACCTGAACACCTGCTACGACGAGTTCGTCATGCGCTACGGCTACCTCAACGCCAGGCAGAACGTGAAACTGGTGATGATGGATGCCGGAGGGCGAGACATCCTCTCGCTGGAACGGGCAGAGAACGGAAAGTTCGTAAAGGCGGACATCTTCGAGCGTCCCGTGTCCTTCTCGGTGGAGAGCCATGCCAACGTAAGCTCTCCCGAAGAGGCGTTATCCGCATCGCTCAACAAGTACGGCACGGTCAATCTCGACTATATGCGGGAGATAACCGACAATACGGAGGATGAACTGCTTGGTGCCCTCAAGGGGCGCATCTTCTACAACCCGCTCGTGACAGGTTACGAGATAAAGGACAGGTTCATCGCCGGGAACGTGATAGAGAAGGCGGAAAATATCGAGGCATGGATAAACGACAATCCCGAAAACGAACGGCTGCCGGAAGTCAGGCAGTCGTTGGAGGCATTGAAAGAAGCCGAACCGGAGAAAATCCCGTTCGAGGATCTCGACTTCAACTTCGGGGAACGCTGGATCCCCACGGGCGTGTACGCCGCCTACATGAGCCGCCTTTTCGACACGGAGGTCAAGATAGCCTATTCCGCCAGTCTGGACGAGTTTTCGGTGGCGTGCGGCTGCCGCACCATGAAAATCACGGACGAGTTCTTGGTAAAGGGCTATTACCGGAACTATGACGGCATGCACCTGTTGAAACACGCCCTGCACAACACCTGCCCCGACATGATGAAGTCCATAGGAAAGGACGATAACGGCAATGACATCAAGGTGCGCGACAGCGAGGGCATACAGCTCGCCAACGCCAAGATTGATGAGATACGTAACGGCTTTTCCGAGTGGCTGGAAGAGCAGTCGCCGCAGTTCAAGGAGCGGCTGACGACGATGTACAACCGCAAGTTCAACTGCTACGTGCGTCCGAAGTATGACGGCTCGCACCAGACCTTCCCCGACCTCAACCTCAAGGGGCTGGCAAGCCGGGGCGTGAAGAGCATCTATCCCTCGCAGAAGGACTGCGTATGGATGCTTAAACAGAACGGCGGCGGCATCTGCGACCATCAAGTTGGGACCGGCAAGACGCTCATCATGTGCATTGCCGCCTACGAGATGAAGCGTCTGAACCTCGTCCACAAGCCGATGATTATCGGGCTGAAAGCCAATGTCGCAGAGATTGCCGCCACCTATCAGGCGGCATATCCCAACGCCCGCATCCTCTATGCCTCGGAGAAGGACTTCTCGACCGCCAACCGCGTGCGTTTCTTCAACAACATCAGGAACAACGACTATGATTGTGTCATCATGTCGCACGACCAGTTCGGCAAGATTCCGCAGTCGCCGGAGTTGCAGCAGCGGATATTGCAGGCGGAACTTGACACGGTGGAGGAAAACCTCGAAGTCCTGCGGCAGCAGGGCAGGAGCGTGTCGAGGGCCATGCTGAAAGGATTGGAGAAGCGCAAGCACAACCTTATAGCGAAACTGGAAAAGGTGGAACACGCCATCCAATCGCGCACGGACGACGTGGTGGACTTCAAGCAGATGGGCATCGACCACCTGCTCGTGGACGAGTCGCATAACTATAAGAACCTGACTTTCAACACCCGCCATGACCGCGTGGCGGGCTTGGGCAACAGCGAGGGAAGCCAGAAGGCCCTGAACATGCTCTTTGCCATACGCACCATACAGGAGCGCATGGGCAGGGACTTGGGGGCCACCTTCCTATCCGGCACGACCATCAGTAACTCGCTGACGGAGCTGTACCTGCTCTTCAAGTACCTGCGCCCGAAGGAACTGGAGAGGCAGGACATCCGGTGCTTCGACGCATGGGCGGCCATCTTCGCCAAGAAGACGACCGACTTCGAGTTCAACGTGACCAACAACATCGTGCAGAAGGAGCGTTTCCGATACTTCATCAAGGTGCCGGAGCTTGCCGCCTTCTACAACGAGATTACCGACTACCGCACGGCGGAGGACGTGGGCGTGGACCGTCCGCACAAGAACGAGATACTGCACCATATCCCGCCCACGCCCGACCAAGAGTACTTTATCAAGCAGTTGATGCAGTTCGCCAAGACGGGCGACGCCACGCTGCTCGGCAGAGAACCGCTGTCGGAAACGGAGGAAAAGGCGAAGATGCTCATCGCCACCGATTACGCACGGAAAATGGCACTCGATATGCGCATGATAGACCCGCATTACGAAGACCATCCCGACAACAAGGCTTCGCATTGCGCCAAGATGCTTGCGGAGTATTACCACAAATACGACGCGCACAAGGGCACGCAGTTCGTGTTCTCGGACCTGGGGACGTACCGGCCGGGCGAGGGATGGAATGTCTATTCTGAGATAAAACGCAAGCTGACGGAGGACTACGGCATACCGGCAAACGAAGTCCGCTTCATTCAGGAGTGCAAGACCGACAAGGCGCGCAAGGCGGTGATAGACGCCATGAACGCCGGGACGGTGCGTGTGCTGTTCGGCTCCACGAGTATGCTCGGAACGGGCGTGAACGCGCAGAAAAGGTGTGTCGCCATCCATCACCTCGATACACCGTGGCGCCCGTCCGACCTCGAACAGAGGGACGGACGGGGAGTCAGGGCGGGCAACGAGATTGCCAAGCATTTTGCCGGGAACAACGTGGATGTCATCATCTATGCCGTGGAGAAGTCGCTCGACAGCTACAAGTTCAACCTCCTGCACTGCAAGCAGACGTTCATCTCGCAGCTCAAAAGCGGGGCGTTGGGAGCGCGTACCATCGACGAGGGGGCTATGGACGAGAAGTCGGGCATGAACTTCTCGGAGTACATGGCGTTGCTCTCCGGCAACACCGACCTGCTCGACAAGGCGAAATTGGAGAAGAAAATCGCATCGCTCGAAGGTGAGCGCAAGTCGTTTGGCAAGGGCAAGCGCGATTCGGAGTTCAAATTGGAAGCCAAGACGGGGGAACTTCGCAACAACACGGCGGTCATCAATGCCATGACGGAGGACTGGAACCGTTTCCTTTCCGTCGTCAAGACCGACAAGGAGGGCAACCGCCTGAATGCGGTCAAGGTGGACGGCGTCTCTTCTTCGGATGAGAAGGTTATCGGAAAGCGTTTGCAGGAGATAGCAAGGAACGCTACGACGGGCGGACTGTACAATCTTGTCGGGGAACTTTACGGTTTCCCGATAAAGGTGGTCAGCGAGAGGATGCTCAAAGAGGGGCTGGAGTTTACCGACAACCGTTTCGTGGTGGAGGGGAACTACAAGTACACCTACAACAACGGGCATCTGGCGATGGCTGACCCGGTGGCCGCCGCACGCAACTTCCTGAACGCGTTGGAGAAGATACCTTCCACCATCGACCAGTACAGGGCGAAGAACGAGGTGCTGGAAAAGGAGATACCGCAGTTGCAGGAGATAGCCGGCAAGGTGTGGAAGAAGGAGGACGAGTTGAAACAGCTGAAGTTCGAACTTGCCGCGCTCGACCGCAAGATACAGTTGGAGCTTGCGCCGCCCACGCCCGAAGTCGCCGAAAAGGAGAATGACGGGCAGGAGGTCAAGCCGGATACGGAAGGTGTACGGAACGTACCGTCACAACCCACCGAAGAAGCTCCGCTGATACGCAGCCCGGCGAATGACCGAAGTCCGTCTGGGAATTTCATTGCCGACCATGTCGTTATCGGACGGCCGGGATTCAACGTTCGTGACGAATGCAAACCGAAAGGAATAAAAATGTGAACGAGTGTGGATATGTATGGCAGGATTGGGAATATACCGTTCCTTTTCCTGCCTTTTTCCATCAATATGGTATAACAGGGATTCCATACGTAAAATCCTCCAATTTATATCAAGGAATAGGGTGTTGAAAGTAAATCGTCACGGCAAATCCGCCATATTTTCAGTATTTTCGCTAATTTTGCAACCAAAATAGTCAGGCATAATAAAATGGAACCATCTATATACAGTTATTCACTTTGTATTGCGCTGCCGTTGATGTTGTTCTTCGGCTTTTATTTTTTGCTGGCCCAAACCCCGGAAAAGGCCATTTTTGAGAATTACCTACGCTCCCGGCGGATAATGGGTATGGCGTTGTTATTGCTTGCGGCAAACTATTCGGTACATTTCTTCTTCGGGATAAGGTTCAAAAATGTCCATGCAGCCATATTGATGAATCTGTCCACCTATTTTCTGTGCTACTACCTTTTCAGTTCAGCATTGATAACACTGCTTGACCGTTTCTATATCACACGGAAAAGGATTCGGACGCATATCATTCTATGGATCATCTTCTCCGGACTTTCCGGGGTTGTCCTGTTGTTGTTTCCGGATGGAATAGTGCAGAAAAGCACTTTGCTGGCTTTGGCAGCATGGCTGGTGGTTTACGGACTGGTGTTGTCTCGCAGAGTCATTGTCGCATACCGCAGGGCTGTCCGGATTTTCGATGACACACATGCCGATGATATAGGCGCATATATAAAATGGCTGTCCATCTTTACTTATTGGGCTCTTATCTTCGGAGTTGGATGCGGATTGCTTACATTTTTGCCTGATGAATACGTTTATATATGGATTCTGTCATCAATTCCGTTTTACGTCTATCTCTACCATTGCTACCTGAATTATCTGCTGTTTTACGAACAGGTGGAAACCGCAATGGAAGATGGTATGATTTCTGAAGAGGAAGACCCGTGTGACACCAAACTGGAACAGATACAGAAACTGGAGAACCCGTCATACCGTTCCGAAATGGCGGAGAAAATAAACGGCTGGATTGATGCGGAGGGTTATATCCAGTCCGGCCTTACCATAAAGAAACTTGCTGATATGCTCCAGACTAACCGCACCTATCTGTCTGAGTATATCAAAACGACGTATGGTGCATCGTTCCGCGATTGGATTACCGGTCTCCGCATCAATTATGCGAAACGCCTGCTTGCGCAATATCCGAGGCTGACGGTTGCTGACATTTCTGAAAGATCCGGCTTTCTGTCCCCAAGCCATTTCATCAGGCTGTTCAAGGAAAATTCAGGCTGTACTCCTGCCAAATGGAGGAAAACAGAGGCGGAATAATGCACTGCTTTATGCCCAATAGAAATAACCTAAACGACAAAAAATAGTCTGAACGACAAAACTGAAATGTTCTAAACCACAAAGATGTGCGATTCTGACAATTGAGACAATTTTTATAGGCAAGAATCGGGCAGAATAAAATCTATTCGCTTATTTTGTATGCTGATATTCCTAATTGGAAATAAAAAAGCATATAAAAATGAGCAAAAGAATCTTATTCTTCATTTTGTTTTCGTGGCTGGCATCGGCAGCTTTTCCTGCTTTTGCGCAGCAGAAAACCGACACGGTCTACACTTTCCGCTTCGTGCCGCGAAAAGACATGTTCTATGTGCCATGGAATGACAATGGCAAAGAACTTGCGCGTCTTCTGGAGTGTATCGAAAGTAACAAACCGGATATAGTGGAGGGACGGCTGCCTCTTTACGTGGACGGATACTGTAACTCCGGCAAGTCGGAACGGGCAAGCCTCGCTATCGCCGGGACACGTTCCAACCGTGTGAAATCAGAGTTGATTACCCGGAAAGGACTGCGTGAAAACAACTTCATCACCCGTAACCATGCCTCGAAGGGCGACTTCGTGACGGTGCGTATCATACTGCCGAAAGAGAAAGTGCCGGTTATTGCGGAGGATACACATCCCGGTTACGAGGAAGAAAAGGAACAGTCACACCGTGAAAACGACAAGGCTACAGAAACAATCCAAGACACAGAGGGGGCAAAGGTGTCTACCGGACAGGAAAATCAGCCTGAATCCGTACTGTCGGCATCATCCACAACTTTGGGATTATCACTGCGTGCCAACCTGCTGCGTTGGGCAACCCTCACGCCCGACCTCGGTATTGAGTGGCACATCAACCCGTCATGGGGAATATCCGTGAACGGCTCGTGGACTTCGTGGTCGTGGAATGACAAGGACAGAAGATACGCCCTTTGGGAAGTGGCACCGGAACTCCGCTATTATATAGGCAGCGAGAAACGCGGCTACGTAGGTGCTATGTACAAAGTCGGCTCATTCAACTACAAGCTGTCGGAGACCGGCAAGCAGGGCGACATCATGGGTGGCGGCATCACCGGCGGCTACGTGCTGAAACTGAACAATGCCCTCTCGATGGACTTCTCCTTAGGGTTGGGCTATATCCATGCCGACTATGACAAGTATGTGGTCATCAACGGCGTGAGGGTAAGGCGCGGCAGCGGAACAAAGAACTGGTGGGGCCCTGTCTCGGCGGGTGTCACCCTGGTGTGGAACATCTTTTAGCGGAAAGGAGGAACAATGAATACAACGATAATCATACGACAGATAAAGGAATATACGGGAGCATACGGAAAGGCTTATACCTTATTATATCTAATAGGTGCGGTGGCCATACTGACCTCGTGCGTGAAGGACGACCTCTATGACACGCCGCACCCCGACCGTGGGGCGGTGGTCGTAACCACAGACTGGAGCGGAAAGAGCACCGAGGCGGACATACCGCAGGCATACACACTGCGCATCGGCGGGAGGGAACAGAACGTGAGCGCGGCGACCAACGTGTTCGACGCGCTGCTCGCGCCCGGTGGCTACGGCCTGACGGTGTACAACTCCCCGGAGGGGATTAGTATCGACGGAAACAAGGCAACGGTGAATCCGGTGGATCTGACGGGTGCAATAGAGCCGCACCCCGGCTACCTCTTCGCCTCGCACCAGGACATCAGCGTCGTGGCGGATGACACCCTGCACGTCACCGCCCCGATGAGACAATACGTGCGCAGGCTCGACATCGAACTGACCGCCACGGAAGGCGACTACAGCCGTGTACAGTCGGCTACGGCAACGCTCTCCGGCGTAGCTTCGACAGCAGACATAGCAACAGGCGAACGGAGTGGTGCGGCACAAGTGATAGACGCTTTCAAGCAGGACGGCAACAAATTCACAATCTTTTTCCGACTGCTCGGTATCGTCCCGACGGAAGCACAGACGCTCACGGTGGACATCACTTTCAACAACGGAGACACGCAGCAGATAGTGAGCGACCTTACCGAGGCCATGAAGGACTTCAATAACGGTGCCAAACCGGTTAAACTCACGGGTAATCTGCTGCTGCCGGTAGAGGCCGGGGTGACGGGCGCAACCATCACGGGTTGGAACGAGGTAGAAAGCGGCAATGGGGATGCTAACTGACGATAAATATTTTAATCAAAAAAACAAGATTATGACAATGAACATGAGGTTTTTCATTATTGCAGCAGCAGCAACGCTATTGGCTGCGTGTACACAAGAGAACGAGGTACAGAACAATCCGGTGGAAGCACGAATCACGGCAGGCGTGAGCGGGCCGAAGACCCGTGCTGTGGACAACGGGTGGAACGCCGACCGAATCGGCGTGATGGTGGTGGATGCCCCTGGCACGACCACGACCATGGGCGGCAAGTACAAGAACGTGGGATACGCAACCACGAGTACCGGCACCAACGCGGACTTTACCCCGATGACGGCGGGTGGCGGCATCTTCTTCGAGGACGCTTTCCTCGAGTTTACTTTTGCCGCCTACGCGCCTTACGCATCGGGCGCAAACGCCTCCACCCTGCCTGGTACAGACGGGAAGATTACGGTAAATACAAGCAATCAGCCCACGACCACGGAACAGGAGAAGGTGGACTACATCCATGCCACGGGAGCCAAGGCCGATAAAGACAGTCCGACCGTCAGCTTCACGGACAACACCGCCGCGGGCGGCAGCGACTGCTCCTTCAAGCACAAGATGGCCCGTCTTATCCTCAAGGTGCAGGTGTCGAACACCGACGGTTTCGACGACACTGCCGTGCTGGAATTCGCCGACTACAAGCTGGGCGGCCTGGTTCACGAGGGAACGTTCGATGTGAAGACCGGTACCGCCGCGACCGCGGGCAGCGTTGTGAGCGACTGGATGTTACGCCAGTGCACCGGTGCCCCGAAGACGGCCACGGACAAGTGCGTAGCAACCTTTGACGCCGCCACGGGCGTGATGACTTTCACCATGATCCTGCTCCCGCAGACACTCGCCAACGCTTTGGTGCTTGAGATATCTCCCGATGACGGGGAATACCAGAGCTACTCCAACAAGGACATGATCAAACCCGCGTTGGAGGCCGGTTATTCTTATACCTACACCATCACGGTGAAGAAGACGGGGCTGACCCTTAGCGGAAGCACCATCGAAAACTGGAACGACGGTGGTAGCCATGCGGGTGATGCAAAAATGTAGTGTGTCTGAAAGCCACTGCCGTGCATCAGGCGTAAGACGGAGGCACGCCATATATAATAAATGGTGCGGCAGCCCGCGTCGCAACGGGCAGTGGCACAAAACGAAATAAATAAAGACAATATGAAAATAATAAGGAACATAGCGAGAAGGCCGTGGCCGCGCATCGGCGGCTGGTTGCCGGTTGTGATGCTCATCTGTGGGGTGCTCGCTTCATGTAGCAGTGAGGATGAAAGCACCACGCCCCTGCCCGACGGCAAGTATCCGCTGCAACTGACGGCGGAGGTGGCGCAGCCGCATACCCGCGCCGCGGGCAAGGACGCGTGGACGGGCGGAGAGGAAATCAGAGTGGAAATGAAAGGTGTATTTGGTAACAAAACATACGTGATGGACGCATCGGGCAACGCTGTCCCGAATGATGCCGCTAATGCCTTCTTCTGGAAGAATACCGCCGAGGACCGCATCTCGGCATGGACACCGGACCTGGAAGTAGAAACGGATATTTCCGACCAAACCAAGGGGTATGCCGCTTTCGATGTCCTGTACGCCAGTGCCATAGGGCGTTATGACCAAGCCATAAATCTCCGTTTCATCCACCGCATGGCGAAAATCGAAGTAATTCTCAAAGCTAGCGAAGGCATTACGGAAGAGGAGTTGGAGGGTGCGACCGTCACCATTTTCGGAGACCCGCTAACGCACTCAACCGCCGGCTTGGTATCACCGGGTGACCAATCGGACGGCGAGATAAAGCCCTATTATGATGCCGCAACGAAGAAATACGAGGCGTTAGTGCCGCCGCAGGATATGACGGGCAAGCCGCTCATCCGAATCAGCATAGGCAGCAATGACTTTACCTACACTCCCGAAACAGAAGCTGCCGGCAAATTTGGGTTTTTCGGTGGCAAGCGGTATGCCTACACCATCACCGTGAAAGCAAGCGGAATAGACGTGCAGGCGGTGACCGGTGGCACGTGGGTTGCATGTGGCGAGGAGAACGTCACCTCCAAAAAGGTAAAGCAAAGTTTCACAGCTGACGAACTTAAAATCGGCGACTACTTCTATTCCGACGGGACTTGGAGCGACGGCGGCCTGCGCAAAATCTATACTGACGGCAGTATGAAGATAGCAAGCCCCAAGCCTGCTCCCGTACTCCAAACAAAAAGTGAAATAGAAAGAAGAGTCATCGGTATCGTTTTCCAGACGGACCCGAGCCGTATCGGCACTGCCGAAAAGTCCAAATTGGGCGAAGGGAATGTGCATGGCCTTGTAATGGCCTTAAAGAACACCGCAACAGATATCCAATGGAGCCATGAAGAGAATAATTTGGAAGACGTGAAAGACTGCTGGTCCAAGTCTGAAATCTACTCTGACATCAGCGGTCTGCACAATTACACCAAGATTCTTGACCATGCAAATAGTATCGGTGGAATTGAGGCATATCCGGCCTTCGAAGCCGTCGAGAAATGGAATGATATGTACAGTATAAATGAATACCGCCCACCTCGTAATACCACAGGCTGGTTTATTCCTTCCTCCGGTCAGTGGTGGGACATCCTTCAGAATCTGGGCGGTTGTCCGGCTATGGCGGATAAAGGTCAGCAAACCTCGTCGGATTCCGGTGATTTCCGTTGGCTAGGTCAAGGCGATGTTCCAGCTGCCTTGAATGCTTGGATGAATAAAATTGCAGCCGACAGCAAGAATGATTTTACCACCGGTGACCGTTTTTGGTCGTCATCGGAGTTAAATCAGTTCCGCGCACGGAACTGGAACGTGTACTCCTCTGATTACGTGTGCTGCGACTTTGTCTATAAGAAATGGAGTAACGCTGTCCGTCCCGTCCTTGCTTTCTGAACTATTTGCCTATTTAGTCCTTTAAGAATATGAAGATACAAAACATATACCACCTCTTGCAAGCTGCGTTGCTCCTGCTGCTTGTATCCTGCACGCAAGAAGAGTTCCCTGCCGTGCAAGACAAGGCGCAGCAACTGACAATCTCCGTTACCGATGGCGGATATACATCGGCTGTTGAGAATATGAAAACCCGTGTCGAGACCCGTGCCGTGGAGAACGGCTACACCACCGAGTTCACCGAAGGCGATGCCTGCGGATTCTACATGGTGCGCGGCGGAAAGCCGGTTTATTCAAACGTGAAGCTGACAGCCGAAAAGGATGCCGCCACGGGCGGCATCATGTGGAAAACCGACGGTACGACGCTTGCCGCCGGAATGGATGGAGAGAGCTACTACCTCTACTATCCTTATCAGGCGGACATGGCGGGCAAGACTGCCACACCTGCGGAGGGGGCGGTCATGACCGATGCCGAGTTCTTCAAGCCGCTCATTGATGGCTGGCAACCCGGGGACGACCAGAGCACCCATGCCGCTTACACCGCCTCCGACCTGATGACAGCCGGAGGCTCAACGACAGGGACGGGCAACACCATCCACCTCTCTTTCGCCATGAAACACCGCATGGCGTTGGCCGTCATCGAGATGCCGAAGACCGTTTACAAGTTTATCGACGCGAATGTTCCCGACTACACCGTGGGGGCAGAAGCTACGTTCACAGGCACCGCCAAGCCGCTGCGCATGGCTGACGGCACTTACCGCTACTTGGTGCACTCGTCCATGCCGACTATCGAGGGATGTTATGACGGGGGGAACAGGGAGTTTACCATCACCACGTCCGCGTCCCATCCTGTCGTAGGGGAATACAAGAGATATAAGGTGGACGGCGCGGCGGAAACCATAAAGAACGTCACCTATGCCGAATCGGGCATTGCCCGCATCGGAGACTTCTACTGCACGAAAAATAACGGTACGACGGGGTATCTGATTCCGAAAGAGGCGGACGAAACGACGGTGCAGGCGGCTAAAGTCGTCGGCATCGTTTTCCAGACGGACAAGAGCCGTATCGGTGCAAAGGAAAAAGAGAAGTTAGGCGGAGAAGGTAATGTCCATGGCCTTGTCATGGCTGTGAAGAATATCGCGACAAGACAAGCGTGGGGCCTTTTCGGTATGGATGAGGGGCTTACAACATGCAGGACGAAAGCCGATAACTACAGCGACATCAGTGGTTACGGCAATTGCGAGCATATCCGCGCCAATCGCGGAAACTTCGACCGTTATCCCGCCTTCAAGGCCGCCGACGGCTACAACACGACCTGCCCGGTTCCCACGACTACTACCGGCTGGTATCTTCCTGCATCAGGTCAGTGGTGGGACATCCTGCAAAATTTGGGCGGTTGTACGGCTTTGGCAAAGCCGGATGAACAAGCCTCATCGCAAGACGATGATTTCGGTTGGTCAGGTCAAGGCGATGTTCCCGCTGCTTTAAACGCATGGATGGAGAATATCGCCGTTGGGGACAAGGATACATTCAACAACCTCGTCTCGTTTTGTTCGTCTTCGGAGCACTCGAAGTACCACACATGGTACTGGATTTTGAACAACTTCCAAGGCATGGTGCGCTGCATCTGGGCAAGTAAATTCGACGGCAG
This sequence comes from Bacteroides sp. AF32-8BH, assembly GCF_003435205.1. Lineage (NCBI taxonomy): Bacteria > Pseudomonadati > Bacteroidota > Bacteroidia > Bacteroidales > Bacteroidaceae > Bacteroides > Bacteroides sp. AF32-8BH. Next base: position 100,986 of record NZ_QVLZ01000009.1, read on the forward strand.
TGACAATGTGCGTCCCGTCCTTGCTTTCTGAGAAACCGGTGTACTGACGACTGTTTCCAAAAGCTGTTAGGACAGTATCCGGATAAAGAAAGGAGGAAGTGTTGTATGCTCTTCTTTCTGTTGGGAGAAGAAGAATAGAAAGATATTGTTGAGTTTTGTTGCAGGTCGAGCTTGCAAGGTCTGCCGTGGTGAGAATTTGCTTTTTTAAAGGATAAGAAGTGATACGTATGGAAAAGAAACGAATGCCATTGCAGCATAAAATCATTTTCGGATATATCATCTTAGTGGCGGTCATAGGCAGTATGATCGCCATTTTGATATATGAGCGGCGGCAGATGCGGGAGGTGGAAGGCGGCGTGGCACGGCTGTGGAGGATGTACGAGGACATATACACCACCCATCGCCACGTCACCGGGCTTGCCCTGCAAGGCGAGGCTGCGGCAGGATGGAGTGATGCAGAAAGAAGGTGACGGACAATAAGGAAAACAGGATATGGAAACGGGAATGACAGACAAGAGGCAAGGGAGGCATACTGAACATCTCCGCACGAAGATAGCCGCAGGATATATATTGATATTCCTGCTGGTGGGCGGTATCGTGCATTTATGGGTCGACGAGTGGCGGAAGCTGGAGACATTCGAGACGGAGAATCATCGGATAAACGCCCTGCGTATGGAGGTGCATGACGTGTATGTACGTGTGGTGGAACTCTCCCTGCTCGGCGAGACCGTACTGGAATGGGAGGTGGCGGACGTGGAGGAATACCGGGACAAGCGGCAGGCGGTGGACAGCCTACTCTGCCGCTTCAAAAACATCTACCCTGCGGAGCGTATCGACAGCGTGCGGCGGCTGTTGGAAGACAAGGAGAAGCAACTGTGCGGCATCATGCGTGTGCTTGACGAGCAGGAGGACATCAATGAAAGGATTGCCGAGCGTGTGCCTGTCATCGCATGGAAGAGTACGCAGGAAGAGCCGAAGAAAACGAAGCGCAAGGGACTGTTCGGGATATTCGGCAAGAGGGAAAAGCCGGAACCGACCGCCACAACCACCATGCTCTACACGCTCAACCGTGACATGATAACGCAGCAGAAGGCGCAGAGCCGCCGCCTTTCCGATCACGCCGACAGCCTCGCCGCACGGAACGCGGAACTGAACCACCAACTGCAAACCTTAATCAAGCAGATGGACAAAAAAGTGCAGACCGACCTTTTGAGGAGGGAAGCGGAGATAACCTTCATGCGTGAACGCTCGTTCATGCAGATAGGCGGTCTGACAGGATTTATACTCCTACTGCTGATAATGTCATACATAATCATCCACCGCTACGCCAGACGGATAAGCCGCTACAGGCGTGAGACGACCTCGCTGATAGCGCAACTGAGCGAATCGAATAGTATGAACGGGAAGCTGACCGCCACCCGACAGAAGACGATGTACACTATCACCCATGAGCTGCGTACACCGCTGACCGCCATACACGGCTATGCGGAACTGATACGGAAAAGCGGTACGGCAGAAATCCAACACCATGCGGGAAGCGTGCTGCAAGCCTCCAAGCGGATGATAGCCATGCTCAACTCCCTGTTGAGTTTCTTTCGGTTGGAAAACGGAAAAGAGAGAATGAACATTTCCCCGTTCCGCCTGCAAAGCATAACGGACGTACTTGAAGCAGAGTTCCGACCTATGGCAGAAAGCAAGGATTTGAAACTTATCGTGGAGAACAGTACCGATGTTATTCTTATGGGTGACAAAGAGCGCATCATGCAGATAGGCGACAACCTGCTTTCCAATGCCATAAAGTACACACAAGCCGGAAGCGTATCTTTCCATTCGGGTTATGACGGAAAGACGCTTGCCCTTATCGTGGAGGACACGGGCAGCGGCATGAGCGAGGAAGAACAGCAACGGGTATTCGGTGAGTTTGAACGGCTCTCCAATGCCGCCACGCAGGACGGCTTCGGGCTGGGGCTGTCAATCGTCAAACGCATCGTGGATATGATGCACGGCAAAATCCGTTTGGAAAGCGAAAAAGGCAGGGGCAGCCGTTTCACGGTGGAAGTCCCCATGAATACGGCGGATGGCATTTCCGATGAAGAAAAGTACAAGCCGGAACGCCGTTTTGAACGGTCATTCTCGGTCATTGTGCTGGACGACAACGACATTCTTCTTTCGATGGTAAGGGATATGTACGCCCACTGTGGCATCCGTTGCGATGCGTGTGACAACACGGGTGACTTGATGGAGGCAGTACGCACACGAAATTATGATTTGCTGATTACCGACTTGAAAATGCCGGAAACCAACGGTTACGAGGTGTTGGAACTGTTGCGTTCATCCGACATTGGCAACTCCAAGACCATTCCCGTAATCGTGGCAACCGCTTCCGGCAGTTGTACCGAAGAGGAATTGTTGGCACACGGTTTCACCGCCTGCCTGTTCAAGCCTTTCGATATGGCGGAACTGATAGATGTTTCAGAAAAATGCCTTTTACAGAAAACAGATGTGGAAGAATATCCCGACTTGTCCTCCCTGCTTGCCTATGGGAATAAAACTGCCATGCTCGACCGCCTGATAACCGAAACGGAAAAGGATATGCAAGCCATGAGGGAAGCCTTTGGACGACTTGACCGCAAGGCGTTGGACGAACAGGTACACCGCCTGCGCAGTTCATGGGCGGTAATACGTGCGGACGGACCATTATGGAAACTGCATGAACTTCTGCATCGTGATGAAAAATGTTCCGATGAAGAATTGCGCCATTCCGTAAACGGAGTGTTACGCATGGGTACGGCAATAATCGAACTGGCGAGGAAGGAAAAGAAGGAGGAAGTCAGATGAAAGTGTATGTGATTGAGGATAATCCCGTCTATAACGATTACGTCTGCAACCTGCTGAAAAAGGAGGGCTTCGACACGATGCAGGCATACCATCTTTCAACCGCAAGGAAACTGTTGGCAAAAGCGGAAGATGATGACATCGTGCTTGCAGACTTACGCTTGCTCGACGGTGAGAGTATCGACCTGCTACGCTGGATGCGTGCCAATGGCAAACGGCAACCTTTCATTGTAATGACCGATTACGCCGAGGTACATACGGCGGTGGAGAGTATGAAACTCGGTTCTTCCGACTATATACCCAAACGGCTGGTAGAGGACAAACTCGTTCCGCTTGTCCGTTCACTGCACAAGATGCAGGAAAAGAAGAAACACTCCCAAGTCCCCATCTTCACACGTCAAGGCAAGGCATACCAAGAAATCAAGAGGCGTGTCCGCCTTGTCGCTCCCACACGGTTGAGCGTATTGATACTGGGCGAGAACGGAACGGGCAAGGAGCATATCGCACAGCACATCCACGCCCAAAGCAAGCTGTCGGACAAGCCGTTTGTCCCGGTGGATTGCGGCTCATTGTCCCCGACGCTGGCTCAATCCGCTTTCTTCGGTCACAGGAAAGGGGCTTTCACGGGTGCTGACAACGACAAGACAGGCTATTTTGAGGAAGCCGACGGCGGCACATTGTTCCTTGACGAGGTGGGCAACCTCTCGTTGGAAACACAGCAGATGCTGCTCCGTGCCATACAGGAACGGCGTTACCGTCCCATCGGGGCAAAGGAGGACAAGACCGCCAATGTGCGGATAGTGGTGGCGACCAACGAGGACTTACAGAAAGCTGTAGCCGATAAACGGTTTCGGGAAGATTTGTTCTACCGCCTGAAAGAATACACGATAACAGTACCGCCATTGCGTGATTGCCAAGAAGACATACTGTCATTGGCGGAGTTTTTCCGTGAAACGGCAAACAAGGAGTTGGGACGCAACATTAAAGGCTTCACAGTCACCGCCCGTAACGCCCTGCTCACCTATCCGTGGCCGGGCAACGTGCGTGAATTGAAGCAAACCATTCAGACGGCGGTACTGCAAGCCCAAAACGATACCATAACCGTGGATGATCTGGAAATCGGCAGTGAACAAACGACCTTTCCTACCAGTTTTACATTAAGGAATGATGAGGAGGACAAAGAACGCATCCTGCGTGCCTTGAAACAGGCAAAAGGGAACAAGAAACTCGCCGCCAAGATGCTCGGCATCGGCAGATCAACGCTGTATAACAAGCTGGACGAATATGGATTGAACGAAGAAAACTGACCGGATATGCCTGCAAATGAAGATAATTCGCTATCTTTGCGGCATATTTAAGAGAAAAGCAGGCGACTGGGAAGCCATTCGCCGATGATATATAGACATAAGACCGCAAGGCGTTTCTGATGGGAATCTGGAAAATTAACATCGAAAGAAAACATTGCGTGATTGCTTATGCTATGCCTACGCATAGCGTGCATTCACCTATTTTCTTTCAAGGCATTCCAGAGCCTCCATCAGAAGTAGCGTGGATTGCACGCTACTTTTTTTGCCTCGCCGCAAACGATAAAAAGGAAACCATTATGGGAAAGGTACAGATACTTGCCATACTTTCGATGGACGGATGCCTTTCGGAGCTGAACCCTAAAAAACGGTTGTTCAGGAGCCCCGAAGACTACGGTATGGAGGAGATACGGGGCAAAGCCCTTTACAGGCTGACACCCGACTACACCATTTCGATACTGCAAGACCAGCGGGAGAAAGAGGACGACACCTGCTATCTGCTGGAAGCGGATGCAAAGACAGTGGGATATGCCAACGGGCTGATACGGATGAACGCGGTGGATGAGATCATCATCTATATCATGCCGTGCATCATCGGAACCGGCGACCACTTTTTCAAGTCCGGCCTGTTCCCGACTGACTGGACATTGGCGGAGAACCGGAAATATGGTGGCGGCATAATCCGCCTGACATACCGGAGAAACAGGAAACGCCGTTGAGATACCGATGTGTCCGGCCTGTGGACACATTTTTAAGGGATGCGTGCCCGAAAAATGCACAGATGCCCAAAGTCTGGACACATTTTTCAGAGGCAAAAATCCGGGTTAAAAATATTTTTCAACCTTATACAACTGTAAGCCAGTGTGATACCGAATCATACCGGCTTTTTTCCTGCTTGTCGGTGAACACTTTGCACTATCAGTATATGTGCGCACACTGACAATCAAGTGTTAAACCCTCAAACAGGAAAAGAAAATGAACTACCTCATACTGGCGGAAACCGAGTTTTTCGCCCTGATAAACGGAGCCGGGAACGGCAACAACATGGAAGCTGCCTATAACGGCTTTGTGGAATCGGTCATATCACTGTGCTACGGGAACGGCAATAGTGCAGATGCCGCAATCGCAATGGCTTACGCCGAAAACGAATTGCAGCACCATCATACACTGTATGAAGATTCAGAGAACAGCGTGAATCTGTTTGTCCGCAAAGCCCTCTCCTTCATACGGAAGATGCAGAAACACGCTGCCGCAGACCACATCCAAGTGCCACCACTATCCGCTATCCGTACCTCCACCAATAACACGACCGAAAACCCGGCCTCGCCCCTGCAATGGACGGGCAACGCCATCGACCTCGTGGAACTTATCTACGGCATCAATGAAATGGGCTGTATCAACAACGGTGAAATGCCGCTCAAACAGCTTGCCCCGCTCCTGTACCGGATATTCGGCATCGAAGCCAAAGACTGCTACCGTTTCTACATCGACATCAAACGCCGGAAGAACGAAAGCCGCACTTATTTCCTTGACAGGATGCAGGAGAAACTCAACCGAAAGATTCTGCGTGACGAGGAGCTGGAACGGATGAGAAGATAGTCTGTACCATAGACAAGACAGAGGGTGACGGGGTGTCATCCTCTGATTTTTTATAGGCTATCCATGCCATGCAGATACTTTTCTCCATCTATTCGCCCGAAAGCCAGCGAAAAACACTACATTTGCATTTACGTTACAGATTCATATATGATTATAGAAAACCTCGATATAGTAAAACGGCTGATTGACGAAAAGGAAAACGGGCAGGTGGAGTTCAAGGAAACCACCGGTCAGTTGGAGCGCGGCATGGAAACCCTTTGCGCCTTCCTGAACGGGAACGGCGGCACGGTGCTGTTCGGTGTGAACGACAAGGGAAAGATTATCGGACAGGAAGTGAGCGACAAGACCAAACGGGATATGGCGGAGGCCATCAACCGACTGGAGCCGGTAGCAATGGTACGAATATCTTATGCTCCACTGCCGGACAGTGAGAAGAAAGTAATTATTTTCCGTGTTGAAGATTCAACGCTCAACCGTCCGTTCTGCTATAAAGGGCGACCCTATATGCGTGTGGAAAGCGCGACAACAACGATGCCGCAGACTGCATATAATGACTTGCTGTTGCAGCGTGACGGTAACAGATACCGCTGGGAACTTTTAGAGAACAGAAACCTAACCTTGCAGCACTTGGACACCAACGAGGTGTTGAAGACAGTAAGGTTAGGTATAGAATGCGGCCGTCTGCCGGAGGATACAGGTACTGACGTTCCTGCCATATTAGGGAAGTTCGGGCTATTGAAAGACGGGGTGTTGAACAATGCGGCAGCCGTGCTGTTTGGAAAACATGAGGATATGGAATATCCCCAATGCCTGCTCCGGTTGGCACGTTTCAAGGGCACGGACAAAACTGTATTCATGGACAGCCAACGCATTCAGGGGAACTTTTTCCAACTGCTCAACGCGGCAATGGCATTTATATTCAAGCATCTTTCCTTGTCCGGCACAACCGACACATTGGAACGGGAGGAGCATCTGACCATCCCCTACAAGGCGATAAGAGAAGGAGTGTTGAACAGCCTTACCCACAGGTCGTACAAAGAAGCCGGCGGTTCGGTGGGCATAGCCATTTATGATGACCGCGTGGAGATAGAAAACCCCGGCACTTTCCCGCCCGACTGGGATGCGGAGAAAATGAGGTCAGAGCATGAATCGAAACCACAAAATCCATTGTTGGCCAATGTCCTGTACAAGCGGAAGGTTCTGGAAAGCTGGGGACGCGGCATAGGACTGATGATGTCCGAGTGTCGCAAAGCCGGATTGCCCGAACCTGAATACAGGATATGGGCGGACAGTGTAACGCTGATATTCAAATGTGAGGTTACAAACCGACCAAGCACCGACCAGGCACCGACCAAGTACCGACCAAGCACCGACCAAGTCCTTGCTTTGGTGAAAATACTGAATGAGCGTGAGTTGTCCGTAAAAGAAATAATGGAGGCATTGGAACTGAACCATCGCCCCACATTCAGGACAAACTACTTGCATCCTGCATTGAATGAGGGCTATGTCATACCATTGTATCCGGAACAGCCGAGCCATCCGAAACAGAAATACCGCCTTACAGAGAAAGGCTTGGAATTGTTGAAACAGCAATAGGCATGGCGAAAAAGAAGAAAAAACAGCAGGGGCACTATTGCCGTATCTGCGGCGACTACAAGGCGAACGAGAAGTTCAGCGGCAAAGGTCACGCGCAACATATCTGCAAGAGTTGCATGTCCGCCATGCGCAGCGGCAAGAATCCGGAGGATATTCTGCCGGAGCCGTTGCCCGTGAGCCGTGAAACGACACGTTTCAAGAAACTGGACAAAGAGGGAAAAGCCGTGTTAAAAGCGTTTATTTCCGAAGTGGTAACCGAATACTGGCAGGAAAACAGACAGATACCGTTTGCGGAAAGTTTTTCCGAACTTAAAAAGTATATTATCGGAACCTATGATGAGGAATGCGGCATACTCCTGAAAGATGACGCGGAACTGAAGACCTACTTTCAGACCCATACGATAACGACCATAAACAAACTGCTGAAAGAAGAGAATCCGAAAAACGAAGGGTAAAGATAACCGGCGGAACAAGGTATCAAACTTGCCCCGCCCGTTTTTGTCGCCTACCGGTTATTTCTGCTGCAACAGATGTTTCAGATTTTCGTCACCCGCGATACGCTCCAGCTCGTCTTTCACGATCTGTTTCACCTCCTCCTTGATGCGCCTGTAATTCGCCTGTACCGTTTCTTTCATGCAGTCGTTGCCGTTTTCGTCAGTAAAATCGGTAATGACGGGTATCGGCTTGTAGGCTTTCTCCTCGCGCTTCACCTTCCCTGCATCCACGACAATCTCACAGTGGAAAATCTTCTGCTCGATACGCTCGCCATAGTTGTCGGACACCGAACCGACAAACATTCCCTGTGTCAAGCCGGAAATCTTGCTCGGCGGGATAAGCGCGTCCATCTGCGTGTTGATGGAGGTGGAAACATCCTGCCGGTTTATGGAGATGGACTGCCGCTTCTGCAACACCTTTCCAAACCGCTCCGAAAGCGTCTTGGCGGTATCGCCCACCACCTGACCGGAGAAGATGTTGCCTACGGTATTCATCACCACGGCGGCCTCCTTGTCACCGTAGTCACGTTTCAACTGCGAGAAGTCCTGAAATCCCAGACACACGGCAACCTTGTTGCTTCGCGCGGTGGCGATAAGGTTGTCCAGCCCCTTGAAGTATATAGTGGGTAGCTCGTCGATGATGACCGATGACTTCAACATACCTTTCTTGTTGATGAGCTTGACGATACGGGAATTATACAGACCGAGAGCCGCCCCGTAGATGTTCTGACGGTCGGGGTTATTACCCACACAGAGTATTTTCGGTTCTTTCGGATTATTGATGTCCAGCGTAAACTCGCTGTCCGACATCACCCAATAGAGCTGTGGGGAAATCATACGTGACAACGGGATTTTCGCCGATGCGATCTGCCCCATCAACTGCTCGGCTGCCCCTCCGAGCCATGCGTCCATGAACGGTGAAAGATAGTTCTCCAGTTCAGGATAAGAGGTCAGAATCGGGAAAATATCCTCGTAACGGCGGTTCAGGAACTCGATGGCATGGGGGAACGTGCAATACTTGCCATTCTGAAAAATTTTGAGATACCAGATGATAGCCGCGAAGAGAATGATTGGCGATTCCACAAAGAAGTCGCCCTGCTTCTGCACCCAACTTTTATTTAAGTTGAGCATAATAGTATAGGCACTCTCGTAAGCGTCCGTTATGTCCTCCATGAAATCCGGGTGAATGGGATTACAACGGTGCGAGCGTCGCGGGTCGTCAAAGTTTATCACGTAGAACTTCGGCTTCACCTTGTAGCCCTCCGGGTGGTTCAGCAGATGGTTATAGGCAATAGTCGAAAGGTCAGGATACTTGAAGTCGTAGATGTATTGACTAAATCCCTTCTCAATCTGCTGCTTGATAAAATTATTTACAACCGCGTATGACTTCCCGCTGCCCGGCGTACCCAACACGATGGACGCCCGAAAGGGATTAACCACGTTGATCCAGCCGTTGTTCCAACGTTTCTTGTAATAGAAGCGTGTGGGCAGATTGACCGAATACTCGCTTTCGATGAGCCGTGTCTCCTGCATGAAGCTCTCGTTCTCGTCGTTGAACACATCGTCCATCAGGTTGTGCTTCAACAGGCGGCTCATCCACAGACCGCCCATCAGCAGGCAGACATAGCCCGCCGAGAGGGTGAAGATGTACAGCCCGGCGATAGCTTCCACCGGCAGCGGCAACACCAGTATCCACCAGTTGAGGAAGAACAGCACGAACCCTGCGGCAAGCATCGTCCATATCTTTTCCCAAGTGATTTTCTCCCCTTTCACGCCTTTCGTCCCCAGACAGGACAGGGCAAGCAGGAGGACGGCGAACAGCTTCGTGTAGAGGATAGTACGGAACAGCCCCGCCGTGCGGTCGAAGTTCATCAGTATCCTGTCCACCACGCCGATGTCCACACCCCACAGCCGTATGGCTTCGTAGCAGAACCAGTACACGTTCATGACCACTAAAATAATACTCACGGCACGCAGGAAATCCATGATTTTCGCCAGTGCCCTCAAATCGTCTTCTTGTGACATAAATTGAAAATTTTTGATTGTTCGTTGATACTTTGTTTACATTCCCAAGCCCTTGCGTCTCTTCTTTTTTCTCTTGCGCTGCATCGCCCGGATAAAGGCTTCCTCCTCGGCATCCACAGCCGGACCCTCGGGTGAAAGCAAGCCGACACCGCCAACCGTGTTCTCATAATCCGGAGCGGTCTGCCCGTGCTGTTCCTCCCCGGTTTCCAGCGGAATGGACAGTGGAATCGGCGGCTGTCCGGCGTAAGGCAGCGTGAAATGTTCCTGCAAGGCATTGGCCGAAAGTTCCTTGCCCATGCGAGAGCCGTTCAACACGCATCCCGTGCGGTGGTCGATGAACGTGGCCCCATAGATGCGCCCTTCCTCCGTGTAACGCAATATGGTGTCGATGCCCTTGGCTTTGAGCATGGCGATGAACTTTTCCTTGTCATACGTTGCGGCAAGTACGGAAAGGACGGTGCGCTTCGTCATGTCGGCGAGCTTTTTATCCTTGACCTCTTGCTTGGAGCGAACAAACTTCCTTTCTACGGCTTCATAGCCGACAGCCTTTCCGAAAAGTGAGGATTTGAACGGGTTGCCTACCTTATTGCCGGCATCGTCCGTAGCGGAGTACACCAATCCATAATACTCACGCCCGCGCACATTGCCCCGCACTTCCTCCACCGTCACATTATACAAGGAAAGAAGGGCGCGGTATTCGCCCATCGTCTGGAAACGGTACTGCTTGTTGAGAGCCTTGACCGTGTTCCCCACCTGCCTCTTCACATCGCCAGCCGAAGCGTCCACCTTGTGCAGCGGCGTGTCAAGACGTGGTTTCCTCCGCTCCGCATCGTGAAGCCCGTACTTCCGTTCCAGCTCGCGGGTTATCTGCTTGCTCCGGTAGAAGTTATTGCGCATGTCTATACTCCTGCCGTTCCCGTCCACCCTGACCGTCACGATATGCAGGTGGTGGCGGTCGATGTCCTCGTGCTTGAAAACAAGGTAAGGCTGGTTGCCGAACCCCATCTTTTCCAGATACTCGCGGGCGATGTCCTGCAATTCCGTGTCGGTCAGCACATCCTCGGGATGCGGATTCAGCGAGATATGCACCACCGGCTTTTCCACTTTCATCTGCGGCGGCAGGAAGGTGAGAAAGCCCTCCATCGCCTTGTTGATGTCCACCGTCCCCGTGCCGTCATTGAAGATGCGGTTGGTGGTAAGCAGCCTGCCTTTCGCTTCGTTAATCTTCTCCCCGTTGTAGGCGAGTGCGCCGTACAACGAGTTCCCTACACTGATTTTTGCGACCATTTCGCCTCCATTTGAGTTTCACTCTTCTTCAAACGCGACTCGGCAGAGTCCAAACCAGTTTGGCTCTGCTCTCGCTGCTCTTTCAGTTCCCTTGAAAGTTCCACAATCTCACGGCTCAATTTCACGAGTTCCACGGTCTGTTGCTCCAGTTTGTAGAGCAACGCCATCGCCTTTTTCTCGGAGAAATGGCAGCGCAACTCCTTCACGACTTGGTTGTAGTTCGTGCCTATCGCGCGGAACTGCGCATGAAAATCGGATAGTTTGGTGTAGTAATCCACCAACGTCTTGTCCACTTTCAGCACCTTGAACGGCTGCCCGAAGAAGTGCGCCTTGATGAAAACCGACTTGGCGTAAACGCCCGACTTCTCGAACATGGCGAGGAAACGGTTGTGTTCCTCTTCATTGAAACGGATGGTGTAGCGATGCACCGCCGGATCGAGTTTGGGATTTCTCCCGGTCTTGTTCTTTCTTTTCTCACTCATATAATTTGGATTTAGCGGTTTGACGGCATAAGCCGCCGCTTAGGGGCACAGCCACCGCAGGTTTGAAAGGCTTCCCGACTTCGGAGGGGAAGCCCGCCCCCCGGGGGCAAGGCGTTTTCATGGCTGCTCAAAATGTTTTGAGCGGCTGAAAACATACCTTGCTATGTTCAGGCGAACATAAAAATCCGCCTTCGGACGGATTGGGGGAATGCCTTTCAAACTCCGGGCTGCGCCACCTGCGGCGTACCCTGCCGTTCGGGTGCAAAGTTAGGGCGATAAAGCCATGTATGACAGAGGTGTAAGTGTGCCAGATAGTGCCAACCGGCGCAACATGCTGCCACTTGCCGGAGAAGTGATGCAGATTCAAAAATATCATTGTTTATTTGCAGCGTGATTCAAGAAACGAACGATTTGAAGATATGAGAAACGGAACATTAAAATACCCGCAAAACCGCTTCGTCAAGCATTTGCCGAAACGGATTTCCAAACAATCGGCAATTCGGTTGTCCGACGATTTGGTGAAGTATGGATTCAATGACTTCATGACGCAATGCCGTCATTCACCGTTTGTCCGGTGCAACGTTTCACCACAGAACCGGATACGTGACGACCCGCCGGCGCGTGTAATCACGGAAGCGGATGGCGCGACAGCCAAATCCGCAAGGAAACAGAAAATTCAATCATCAACAATTAAAACAAATGGAACCATGAACAAGGAAATCTTCGTTGCATTCGCAACACAAAAAGGAGGCATCGGCAAATCCACCGTCACGGCACTTGCCGCCAGCTACCTCCACAACGTGAAAGGCTACAATGTCGCCGTCGTGGACTGCGACGACCCGCAGCACAGCATCCACGGCCTGCGTGAGCATGAAACGGGACTCATCGACAGCAGCACCTATTTCAAGGCTCTCGCGTGCGACCATTTCCGCAAAATCAGGAAGAACGCCTACACCATCATCAAAAGCGATGCGGTGAACGCCCTCGACGACGCTGAAAGAATGGTTGCCGCCGAGGATGTGAAACCCGATGTGGTGTTCTTCGACATGCCGGGGACACTCCGGAGCAACGGCGTGATAAAGACGCTCTCGCAGATGGACTATATCTTCACACCCCTTAGCGCTGACCGTTTTGTCGTGGAGAGCACCCTGAAATTCGTCACGATGTTCCGCGACAGGCTGATGACGACCGGACAGGCGAAGACAAAAGGACTGTACCTGTTCTGGACGATGGTGGACGGCAGGGAGCGGAACGACCTGTACGGCATCTACGAGGAGGTGATTGCCGAAATGGGCTTCCCGGTGCTTTCCACCCGCCTGCCCGACAGCAAGAAGTTCCGCCGCGACTTGTCGGAAGAGCGCAAGAGCGTGTTCCGCTCGACCATCTTCCCAATGGACACCTCCCTGTTGAAGGGGAGCGGCATCCGTGAGTTTTCCGAGGAGATAAGTGACATCATCAGACCGCAGTGAGCATGGGCAGCAGGAAAGTGAACACGGAAGGCATCGACGAGGAGCTGTTGCTTGCCTCCATCGGGCGGCGCACCCTTGACGGGACATCGCGCCCCACGCAGGAAGTTCCCGTAGCACCGGCCGGAGAAAGCACCGCCGTACCGGAGCCGCCACCCGCGCCACCCGTGACCCGGGAGAAAGCGCAGAGGGACGGCATCCGCCGGAAAAGGCCGGAAGAGGACTATAATGAGCTGTTCCTGCGCCGCAACGAGATAAAGACCCGCCAGTGTGTCTATATCAGCCGCGATGTTCACGGTAAAATCCTCAAGATAGTGAACGATATCGCCGGAGGGGACATCCCGGTAGGCGGCTATGTGGATACCGTGTTGCGCCGGCATCTGGAGCAGCACAAAGAGAGAATAAACGAATTATACAAAAAACAACGTGAAGATTTGATTTGAATATGATAAAGGAAAAGAACCCTAAGAGAAGATTGCCGCAACAAGGCGGTAACGGTATGTTTGCCCAAGTGCAGACGAGTGTGGAGATTACATCGTCCATTTCAATCCATGGCAAATGCAGCGAGAAAGAGTATGAACGGCTGTTCATCCGAGAACCCGAAGTAAAGGCGCGTGAGGGGAAGATGGCGTATGTGCGCCCGGAGTTCCACGAACGCATCATGCGCATCACCCGCGTGATCGGGCATGACAGGCTGTCTCTGTCCGCCTACATCGACCATGTGCTTGCGCACCATTTCAAACAATGCGAGGAGGCGATAAAAAGCCATTACGCAAAGAATTACAATCCGGTATTTTAACCATCAAAAAGAAACATGAAAAGAAAAAAGAATGATTGTCGCGCCTTCCTGAAAAAATCAGGCTTCAAGGCAAGGGACGGGAAACAGGTGTACATCAGCAAGGATATTCATGACAAGATAGCCATGATTGTCCGCCTGCTTGGTAATGGAGAAGTCACGATTGCCGATTTCACCGAGAACGTGGTAAGGGAATACCTCCGTACCCACCGTGACGAGCTGAACCGTATGTTGAACGCAGTCCCCAAAGTAGAACTATGAGCATGACGATGATTCTGCTGGCCGTATCGGTCGGCTGCAACCTCTGGTTCCTGTTCCTGCTACTCTATGACCGCATTATGGACACAAAGATTGCCCGTTTCTTCAAGGGCATTGTGAAAGTATGGAGGTCGTTGGAAGAAACGGAAAAAGGGCGGCAAACGGCACACACCAAACTTCCTGCGAGTGACAATGACATCATGGGCAAGAGCCGTTTCAAAATGGCATCAACCCGGACAAACGCTGCCATACCGGTGCAGGAAGCTGCCATTTCGGAAAAAGGCATTGAGCTGTCGGAGGAAGAGGCTACTTTTGACGACGGAAACAGGAAAGCCGCCACCCATTCCACACAAGTCCCGGAGGACAAGCTCGAAGAAACCTTCACGAGCATGACACCGGAGGAGATGGAATACGGGGAAGACGAGCCGGAGGACGACGCTTCGGACGCACCTCGGGCATCGGGAAGCAGTTTTGACGAGATTGACGATGCGGTAAGGACAGCCAAGAACCCGGAGGCGACCCGTACAGAGCGTGAAAAGGCGGCAAAGGTCTTCGCCGACATGGAAGGCACGGAGCTGTACGACAAAATGATGGAAGGCTCCTCGGAGATAGCTGTCCGTATCAAGGGGCTTATCGAAATCCGGCTGAAGAAGCCTAAAAAGGAGTTCGTCGTGCCTGACAACATCGAGGAGTTCGACATCCGCAACTATGTGTAACGACAACTAAAAAAAGAAATGGAAATGAAAACGTAAAACGACACCCATGCGGCGAGGAAGCGCAAGGCGCATCCGGTTCGCAACGGACAGCCCAAGTCCGTGGAAACAAACGGGCATACCACTGAACCAAAGAAAAGTAATCAAGTATCAACCGCCCGACAAAGGACCATCCACTCTTTCGACGGCACAAAACAAGAACATTTTATGAACAAGAACATCAAGAACGCTTTGACAAGCAAGAAATCAATCCTTTCAGCGACACTTGCCATCGCCGCCACCGTCTCCGTTTTCGCACAGGGCAACGGTCTGGCAGGCATCACGGAAGCCACCTCTATGGTCACCAGCTATTTTGATCCGGGCACTAAGCTCATTTACGCCATCGGCGCGGTAGTCGGGCTTATCGGAGGCGTGAAAGTGTACGGGAAATTCTCTTCGGGAGACCCCGACACGAGCAAGACTGCCGCCTCATGGTTCGGAGCCTGCATCTTCCTGATTGTAGCCGCCACCATCCTGCGCTCGTTCTTCCTTTAATATGATAATGTATGGCTGAATACCCGATAAACAAGGGTATCGGCCGTCCGGTCGAGTTCAAGGGACTGAAAGCCCAGTACCTCTTCATCTTCTGCGGAGGTCTGCTCGCTCTCTTCGTCCTGTTCGTCATCCTCTACATGGTCGGCATCGGCCAGTGGATATGTATCGGCTTCGGTGCGGTATCGTCCTCCGTCCTCGTATGGCAGACCTTCGCGCTGAACGCCCGGTACGGCGAACACGGGCTGATGAAGCTGGGAGCTGCACGGAGCCATCCCCGATACCTTATCAACCGGCGGCGGATCACCCGATTATTCATACGGAAACGAAAGGAAGAAACAAAATGAGAAATACATCGAAAATGACGACACTGGAAAACAAGTTCCCGCTGCTGGCGGTGGAACACGGCTGCATCATCTCCAAGGATGCCGACATCACGGTAGCTTTCGAGGTGGAACTGCCGGAGCTTTACACCGTGACGGGTGCGGAGTACGAGGCGATACACGGCTGCTGGTGCAAGGCTGTCAAGGTGCTGCCGGACTTCTCCGTCGTCCACAAGCAGGACTGGTTCATCAAGGAACGGTATAAGCCGGAACTGGATAAGGACGGGATGAGCTTCCTCTCGCGGAGCTTCGAGCGTCACTTCAACGAGCGTCCGTACCTGAAGCACACGTGCTACCTCTACCTGACCAAGACGACAAAAGAACGTAACCGGATGCAGAGCAACTTCAGCACGCTGTGCCGGGGGCATATCATCCCGAAGGAACTGGACGGGGAAACCGCCGCGAAGTTTCTGGAGGCAACGGAGCAGTTCGGGCGCATCATGAACGACAGCGGTTTTGTCAGGCTGCGCCGCCTCTCCACCGATGAGATTGTGGGGACGGACGGCAAAGCCGGACTGCTGGAGCGGTACTTCTCGCTACTGCCCGAAGATAACGCCACGTTGCAGGACATCGAGCTTTCGGCAAGGGAAATGCGCATCGGCGACAACCGCCTGTGCCTGCACACCCTTTCCGACGCGGAAGACCTGCCCGGCGCGGTGGCGACAGACACCCGTTACGAGCGGCTGTCCACCGACCGCTCGGACTGCCGCCTCTCCTTCGCTTCCCCCGTGGGGCTGCTGCTATCCTGCAACCACATCTACAACCAGTATGTGATTATCGACAACAGCGAGGAGAACCTGCAGAAATTCGAGAAGTCCGCCCGCAATATGCAGTCGCTCTCCCGCTATTCGAGGAGCAACAGCATCAACCGCGAGTGGATAGACCAGTACCTGAACGAAGCCCATTCCTACGGTCTGACCTCTGTACGGGCGCACTTCAACGTCATGGCGTGGAGCGACGATGCGGAGGAACTGAAGCATATCAGGAACGATGTAGGAAGCCAGCTTGCAAGCATGGGGTGCGTACCCCGCCATAATACCACCGACTGCCCGACGCTCTACTGGGCAGCCATGCCCGGCAACGCGGCGGACTTCCCTGCGGAGGAGAGTTTCCACACCTTCATCGAACAGGCGGTGTGCCTCTTCACGGAGGAAACCAACTACCGCAGTTCGCTCTCGCCTTTCGGCATCAAGATGGTGGACAGGCTCACGGGGAAACCGCTGCACCTCGACATCAGCGACCTGCCGATGAAACGGGGCATCACGACCAACCGTAACAAATTTGTGCTGGGTCCTTCGGGCAGCGGCAAGTCCTTCTTCATGAACCATCTCGTGCGCCAATATTACGAGCAGGGTGCGCACGTGGTGCTGGTGGACACCGGAAATTCCTACCAAGGGCTGTGTGAAATGATACGGCGTAAGACGAATGGGGCCGATGGAGTGTATTTCACATACACGGAGGAAAAACCCATCAGTTTCAACCCGTTCTACACCGACGATTACGTGTTCGACGTGGAGAAGAAGGACAGCATCAAGACGCTGCTGCTGACGCTATGGAAGTCGGAGGACGACAAGGTGACGAAAACGGAGAGCGGGGAACTGGGCAGTGCCGTGAGTGCCTATATCGGGCGCATCAAGGCAGACCGCACCATCGTCCCCTCGTTCAACACCTTCTACGAGTACATGCGCGACGATTACCGCAGGGAACTGGCGGAGCGTGACATCAAGGTGGAGAAGTCCGACTTCAACATCGACAACATGCTCACCACCATGCGGCAATATTACCGGGGCGGGCGTTACGACTTCCTGCTCAACTCCACGGAGAACATTGACCTGCTTTCCAAGCGGTTCATCGTTTTCGAGATTGACAGCATCCGCGACAACAAGGAGCTGTTCCCCGTGGTGACCATCATCATCATGGAAGCCTTCATCAACAAGATGCGCCGGTTGAAGGGCGTGCGCAAACAGCTGATATGCGAGGAGGCGTGGAAGGCGCTGGCATCGGCGAACATGGCGACCTACATCCAGTACCTCTACAAGACGGTGCGCAAGTATTTCGGGGAGGCAATCGTGGTGACGCAGGAGGTGGACGACATCATCAGCTCACCAATTGTCAAGGAGAGCATCATCAACAACTCGGACTGCAAGATACTTCTCGACCAAAGGAAATATATGAACAAGTTTGATACCATACAATCCTTGTTGGGGCTGACGGAGAAGGAGAAGTCGCAGATACTCTCCATCAACATGGCGAACAACCCTTCAAGGCTCTATAAAGAAGTGTGGGTCGGACTTGGCGGCACGCAGTCGGCGGTCTATGCCACAGAGGTGAGCACGGAAGAATACCTCGCCTATACGACTGAGGAAACGGAGAAGGTGGAGGTGTACCGTCTGGCGGAACAGCTGGGCGGCGACATCGAAGCCGCCATCCGGCAACTTGCCGAAAGGCGGAGAAACAAGCAATAAGCAATCAATAACCAGTAAAACAGATTTATCAACGAACTAAAAAAGAAAAATGCGTATGAGTGTATCAAGAATGAAAATGCTGCAAGTCAGCAAGTGTTTAATCGGGTTGGCGGTCATGGCGCTGCAATCCTGTGAGACAGCGGACAACTGCCGCGACCAACTGTGCGGGAACTGGGAAAGCGTGGAGGGCAAGCCCGACGTGCTTATCTACAAGGAGGGCGAAGCCTACAAGGTGACGGTGTTCAAGCGGAGCGGACTGCGCCGCAAACTGAAACCGGAGACCTACCTCTTGCAGGAGGAGAACGGCAACCTGTTCATGAATACCGGCTTCCGCATAGATGTGTCCTACAACGAGGCAACGGACATCCTTACCTTCTCGCCGGGCGGGGACTATATACGTTCCGCAAAGAAAGCGGAGGACGATATGGAACATTCCGGATTGTCATTTTCCAAAGATATGGACGGGGCTTCGTTTTCGGAATTGAACGACATCTTCAAAGAGTACGATAAGAAATAATCAACCGCTAAATCCAAAGAAACATGAGAACAAGAATAACTCTTACCATCTGCCTGTGCCTGCTCCTCGCGGGCAGGGCAAGCGCACAGTGGGCGGTGATAGACCCGTCCAACATCGCGCAGAGCATCGTGAACACCTCGAAGAACGTGGTGCATACCTCGACCACCGCCACGAACATGGTGAAGAACTTTCAGGAGACCGTAAAGATTTACGAGCAGGGCAAGAAGTATTACGACGCGCTGAAATCGGTGAACAACCTCGTCAAGGACGCACGCAAGGTGCAGCAGACCATACTGATGGTGGGCGACATCACGGACATCTACGTGACCAGTTTCCAACGGATGATGCGCGACGACAACTTCACGGTGGAGGAACTCGGAGCCATCGCCTTCGGCTACACGAAGCTGTTAGAGGAATCCAACGACGTGCTGACGGAGCTGAAGAACGTGGTGAACATCACCACGCTCTCCATGACGGACAAGGAGCGCATGGACGTGGTGGAGCGGTGTTACTCCAAGATGAAGCGTTACCGCAACCTCGTGGGATACTACACCAACAAGAACATCAGCGTGAGCTACCTGCGTGCGAAGAAGAAAAACGACCTCGACCGCATCATGGGGCTGTACGGCAGTATGAACGAAAGATACTGGTAGCCTATGGAGTTCGACAACCTTCACCAGATTCTGCGCTCGCTCTATGAGCAGATGATGCCGCTGTGCGAGGACATGGCGGGCGTGGCGAAAGGCATCGCCGGGCTGGGCGCGTTGTTCTATGTCGCCTACCGGGTATGGCAGTCATTAGCGAGAGCCGAGCCGATAGACGTGTTCCCCATGCTGCGTCCTTTCGCGATAGGCTTGTGCATCATGTTCTTCCCCACCGTGGTGCTGGGCACGATAAACAGCGTCCTCTCGCCCATCGTGCAGGGCACGGCGAAGATGCTGGAGGCGGAAACGCTGGACATGAACCAATACCGGGAGCAGAAGGACAAACTGGAGCATGAGGCGATGATGCGCAACCCCGAAACCGCCTACTTGGTGTCCAACGAGGAGTTTGACAAACAGTTGGAGGAATTGGGTTGGTCACCTTCCGACATGGTGACGATGGCGGGGATGTATATCGAACGCGGGATGTACAGCATGAAGAAGAACATCCGCGACTTCTTCCGCGAGATACTGGAACTGATGTTCCAGGCCGCCGCCCTCGTGATAGACACCATCCGCACGTTCTTCCTCGTGGTGCTGGCGATACTCGGCCCGATAGCCTTCGCCATATCGGTGTGGGACGGCTTCCAAAGCACGCTCACGCAGTGGATATGCCGCTACATACAGGTCTATCTGTGGCTGCCCGTGTCGGACATGTTCAGCACCATACTCGCCAAGATACAGGTGCTGATGCTGCAAAGCGACATCGAGCGTATGCAGGCTGACCCGAACTTCTCGCTGGATTCGAGCGACGGGGTGTATATAGTGTTCATGATCATCGGCATCATCGGCTACTTCACCATACCGACTGTGGCGGGCTGGATCATCCAAGCCGGGGGCATGGGCAGCTACGGGCGCAACGTGAACCAGACTGCCGGACGTGTCGGAGGGTTTGCGGGCAGCGTGGCGGGTGCAACGGCAGGCAACACCGTGGGACGCTTCGGCAAACTGCTGAAACGAACATGACGGGACGTGTTTCCCTTGTCGCCGACTCGACAGCCTCTTGTCGCTGACTTGTGCGCCTCTTGTCGCCGACAAGCGGAAACCGCTCCGGACACAACAGGAATAATAACTAATAATAAACCGAACAGAATAAAATGGAATTCAAGTCACTCAAAAACATAGAGTCATCGTTCAGGCAGATACGCCTGTTCGGTATCGTCTTCCTCTCGCTGTGCGCCGTGGTGACGGTATGGAGCGTGTGGAGTTCCTACCGCTTCGCGGAGAGACAGAGGGAGAAGATTTATGTATTGGATAACGGCAAGTCGCTAATGCTGGCACTCTCGCAAGACCTCTCGCAGAACCGTCCGGCGGAGGCACGGGAACATGTGCGCCGTTTCCACGAGCTGTTCTTCACGCTCTCGCCCGAAAAGAGTGCGATAGAACACAACGTGAAGCGTGCCCTGCTGCTGGCGGACAAAAGCGTGTACAACTACTACTCGGACTTCGCGGAGAAGGGGTACTACAACCGCATCATCGCGGGGAACATCAACCAAGTGCTGAAGGTGGACAGCGTGGTGTGCGACTTCAACGGCTATCCCTACCGTGCCGTGACCTATGCCACGCAGAAGATCATCCGGCAGAGCAACGTCACCGAGCGCAGCCTCGTGACCACCTGCCGCCTGCTCAACTCGTCCCGTTCGGACGACAATCCCAACGGCTTCACCATCGAGGGGTTCACCATCATCGAGAACAAGGATTTACAAACCATCAAACGCTAACAGGACAATGAAAAGAAAAAGTATCAGAAAATCGCTGTGGGGCGCGTACTGGAAGCTCCACGACAAGAAGAAAATGCTGGCGGCAAGGCTCAAAGGCTACTTGGACGGCTTGCCCCCGAAGACTCGCAGGCGCATCGTGCTGGCGATGCTCGCCGCCTTTGCCGCGCTTGCCCTCTACACCTTCGGCAAAGCCCTCTATGACATCGGCAGGAATGACGGCAGCCGGATTGAGATAGACCATGCCGGACAGGTGGAACTGTCCGTAAAGCCTGAAAACAATCATAACGTAATACCTTATTTATATGGAACAGACGAAGAATGAACCAAAAAACGAGAACAAAGCCGCTCCCGGCAATGACAAGCCGAAGAATGAGCGCAAGCCGCTGACCGAAGTCCAACGGCTGAAACGGCAGAAGATGATAGTGCTGCCCGCTATGGTGCTGGCGTTCATCGGGGCGATGTGGTGGATATTCGCGCCCTCTTCCGACAAAGGGCAGCAGCCGGGTGTGAACGGCTACAACACCGAGATGCCCGATGCGGACAAGGAGAACCGGCTCATCATCGGCGACAAGGCGAAAGCCTACGAACAGGGTGCTATGGAGGAACGGCAGGAGAACCGCAGCCGCGCCATGCAGCAGTTGGGCGACCTGTTCGACCGCGAGGTGGCGGAAACGGACGGTGGCAGGGACTTCGACCTTGCCGACCCCGGCGGAAAGGAAGAGCCGGAGAAGTCCGCACCGAAGACTATCCAATCCTCCGCAGCCGCCTACCGTGACCTCAACGCCACGCTCGGCAATTTCTACGAACAGCCGAAGAACGACAATGCGGAGATGGACGAACTGTTGGAGCGTATCGCCTCGCTGGAGTCGGAACTTGAAAGCGGGAAAGGCAAGGCATCTTCTATGGATGACCAAGTGGCTCTCATGGAGAAGTCCTATGAGCTGGCGGCAAAGTACATGGGCGGTCATAACAACGTCAAGCCAGAAACCATGCAGGCGGCAGAGCCGTCTCCCGTGCGGAAAGCCGGAAAGAACACGGCAAAACCCGTGAGGCAGGTGGCGCATCAGGTGGTGTCCTCACTCGGACAGCCGATGAGCAATGCAGAGTTTGTCGCCTCCTTCTCGCAGGAGCGCAACCGCAGTTTCAACACGGCAGTGGGTGTCACGACCGTATCGGACAGGAACATCATATCGGCGTGCGTCTATGGGGCGCAGAGCGTGACGGACGGGCAGACGGTCAAGTTGCGCCTGCTGGAGCCGATGGCGGTGGCGGACAAAATCATCCCCCGAAATGCGGTGGTGGTAGGTGCTGCCAAGATTCAGGGAGAACGGCTCGGCATCGGAATCACCTCGCTGGAATATGACGGCACTATCATACCGGTGGAGCTGGAGGTCTATGACACGGACGGACAGCCCGGAATATTCATCCCCAACTCAATGGAGATGAACGCGGTCAGGGAAGTCGCCGCCAACATGGGCGGCTCGCTCGGCAGCAGCATCAACATCTCCACCAACGCGGGGGCGCAGCTCGCCTCCGACTTAGGCAAAGGACTGATACAAGGCACGAGCCAGTATATCGCCAAAAAGATGCGTACCGTGAAAGTGCATCTGAAATCGGGATACAGGGTCATGCTCTATCAGGAAACAAATTAAGATAACAACCCAATTTTTAATTTACCACTAAAATCCAAAGTAATGAGAAAAGCAATCATGATGCTTGCCCTCGCTATGGGCATCGCAACTGCCAACGCGCAGGAGAATGTAACCGTTGGACAAAGCAACGGAAGTGAACAACAGACGGACGGACAGCCGACCTTGACAAAGGAGGTCTATCCGCAGAAGGAGGCGGACGGCGACCTGTACCACGGTCTGACGAAGAAACTGACATTCGACCGCATGATACCGCCCCACGGTCTGGAAGTGACCTACGACAAGACCGTCCACATCATTTTCCCCTCGGAAGTGCGCTATGTGGATTTAGGCTCGCCCGACCTGATAGCGGGCAAGGCGGACGGTGCGGAAAACGTCATCCGCGTGAAGGCTACCGTAAGGGACTTCCCGAACGAGACCAACATGTCCGTCATCACGGAGGACGGGAGTTTCTATACCTTCAACGTGAAGTACGCCGCCGAACCGCTGTTGCTCAACGTGGAGATGTGCGACTTCATCCATGACGGCGAGGCGGTGAACCGCCCGAACAACGCGCAGGAAATCTACCTGAAAGAATTAGGCAGCGAAAGCCCCATGCTGGTGCGCCTTATCATGAAGTCCATCCACAAGCAGGACAAGCGCGAGGTGAAACATATCGGCTGCAAGCGTTTCGGCATCCAATATCTGTTGAAAGGCATCTACACGCACAACGGGCTTCTCTATTTCCATACGGAAATCAAGAACCGGAGCAACGTGCCTTTTGATGTGGACTACATCACATGGAAAATCGTGGACAAGAAGGTGGCGAAGCGTACCGCCGTGCAGGAGCAGATCATCCTGCCGCTCCGTGCGCAGAACTACGCCACCTGTGTGCCGGGAAAGAAAAGCGAACGCACGGTGTTCACGATGGCGAAGTTCACCATTCCCGACGGCAAGTGCCTCGTGGTGGAGCTGAACGAGAAGAACGGTGGTCGCCACCAGTCGTTCGTGATTGAGAACGAGGATTTGGTGCGTGCCAATACAATTGACGAACTTTCTGTAAAATAAAGCACTGACCATGAGAAAGTACATCGCAATCATCATCGCGTCGCTTGCCCTTTTCACGGGGCAGGCGCACGCCCAGCGGTGCCTGCCGAAGATGCAGGGTATCGAGGTAAGGACGAATCTGGCGGACGGCTTCAAGCCCGGCGGCAACAATGGCGGGTACAGTTTCGGGGCGGCTCTCTCCGCATACACGAAGAAGGGGAACAAATGGGTGTTCGGTGGCGAATACCTGTTGAAGAACAACCCGTACAAGGACACCGCCATACCTGTGGCGCAGTTCACGGCGGAGGGCGGCTACTATTTCAAGATACTTTCCGATGCCCGTAAAATCATGTTCGTCTATGCGGGGGCTTCGGCTCTCGCCGGATATGAGTCGGTGAATTGGGGCGAAAAGGTGCTGCATGACGGCTCGACACTGCATGACCGGGACGCCTTCATCTATGGCGGTGCGCTGACATTGGACGTGGAGTTTTACGTGGCTGACCGTATCGCCCTGCTCGCCAACCTCCGGGAGCGCCTGCTGTGGGGTGGCGACACTCAAAAGTTCCATACGCAGTTCGGGGCGGGCGTCAAGTTCATCATCAACTGACACGGAAAGTATGGAACGGACGGACATTGAAAACATGAGGCGGATACCCCTTGCGGACTTCCTCGCACGGTTGGGGCACGAGCCTGTACGAAGGAGCGGCAACGAGCTGTGGTATCGTGCGCCGTACCGAAACGAGTGCACGCCCTCTTTCCGTGTGAACGTGGCGAAGCAGCTCTGGTATGACTTCGGTTTGGGCAAAGGCGGTGACATCTTCACGCTTGCCGGGGAGTTGGCGCAAAGCGGTGACTTTATGGAACAGGTGAAGTTCATTGCGGATGCCGCCAATATGACGGTTGATAGGTTAAAAATGCCGACCTATCAACCGGAGCCGACCGAACCCGTTTTTGAAAGATTGGAGGCAGTTCCGCTGCTTCGCTCTCCACTGACGGATTATCTGGCGGAACGGGGCATCCCTTATGCTGTTGCATCCCGCCACTGCTGCCGCCTGAACTACGGTGTGCGTGGTAAGCGGTACTTTGCCGTCGGCTTTCCGAACGTGTCGGGCGGCTATGAAACCCGAAGCCGCCGCTTCAAGGGTTGCGTGCCACCCAAAGATGTGTCACTGATAAAGGCGGAAGATACCGCTGCCGACGTGTGCAGCGTGTTCGAGGGCTTCATGGACTTCCTGTCCGCCGCCACACTCGGTTTGGCGACGAGTGACAGCCTTGTGCTGAACTCCGTCGCCAACGTAGGTAAGGCGGTGAAACACTTAGACGGGTACGGGCGCATCGACTGTTACCTCGACCGTGACGAGGCAGGGCGCAGGGCAATGGAAGCCCTGCGGACACGCTACGGAGGAAAGGTGACAGACCGTTCCGGCATCTATCAAGGCTGCAAGGACTTGAACGAGTACCTGCAACAAGTATCAAGAAAACAACAAAAGAACAACAATCTAAAAATCAAAGAATAATGAACATACTGAACAACAAGAACAAGAGAACATCAATCTTCAAGGCATTGGCATTTTGCCTCGTCGCCGCAGTGTCATTCACATTCGTATCGTGCGATGACGACATGGAATCCAGCAATCCTATCCCTTTACGGTGGAAACCATGCCCGTGCCGAACAAGGTCACAAAGGGGCAGACGGTGGAAATCCGCTGTGAGTTGAAAAAGACGGGCGATTTCGCCAATACCCTCTATACCATCCGGTATTTCCAGTTCGAGGGTGAAGGCACACTGAAAATGGACAATGGCATCACCTTCCTGCCCAATGACCGCTACCTGCTCGAAAACGGGAAGTTCCGGCTGTATTACACGGCGCAGGGTGACGAGGCGCACAACTTCATCGTGGTAATAGAAGATAACTTCAAAAATTCCTACGAACTGGAATTTGACTTCAACAACTCAAACCGCTCCGATGATGAGGAAGAAAAGGTTGTTGGCACCCTGCCTGCCGGTTACTATCATCCTGTTATGAGCCTATGAGGAAGTGCAGGATGATACTGACGCTCTGTTTCCTTTCGGCGGTCTGCTCTTTGTGGGCGCAGGGCAACCGCCATAGAGAAACAGGTAAGGGAACGGGACTATACCATCTGTCCCTGCATGAGAGGGCTTTCTTGTGTACGCGCTACTTTGAGGGCTGGCACTCGGAGGGTTGCTATCCATACATAGGCTGGGGTCATCGTTTACAAAAAGGCGAGAAATACTCGGCACGCACCATGACGAAGCGGCAGGCGGACGCACTCCTGCGGAAAGACCTGCGGAAATTCTGTGCCATGTTCCGACAGTTCGGGCGCGACAGCGTTTTGCTTGGCACGTTGGCTTTCAATGTGGGTCCTGCGAAGCTCTTGGGAAGCAAGCGATACCCCAAAAGCACGCTAATTAAGAAGTTGGAGGCAGGCGACAGGAACATTTACCGGGAATATATCGCTTTCTGCCATTACAAGGGGAAACGACACGCCATGCTGCTCAAACGGAGAAAGGCGGAGTTTGCGTTGCTGTACGTTCCGTAACATGGAAAGTGTCTGACAAATGAAAATCCGATGAAGCCGCGACTTCATCGGATTTTCCGCTTTTCATACATTCGGGATTTTTCCTTTGCCGATTACCTCACCGTCCCTGCAATGCTCGATGATGCCGGGCGAAAATCCCATGTCCCGATTGCAATATACCGGATATAATCCGCATACTCCTGACCTTGAAAATTCCTGCCCGTGAGGTTTTTGAAAATCATCCTTATGCTTGTCCCCTCATCGCTGTGCAGGATGATTTTTCCGTTCTGTCTGATTGCTTCCATGACTAAAACTTTGTTTTTGTGAATACTATCGTAGATTAGGACTGCGGTTTCTTTGCCTACTTTCTTACCCGCCATCATGCTCATGAAAGAAAGTAGGCGGCTTCTGCCGCCCGCCTCTCAAAATCGGGTGTAAAGTCCCGTTACCATCGTGAACATTTCTTCCAGCATATCGCAATAGATACCTTCGTGCGTGGCTATGTCCTTCGTCTTACACTCGAACGTCTTTTTGCTGAACGTCCTGCGGTAGAAACGCATATTGTAAAGGTCTAATCCTGCGTCATAGATGATGTCAAGGCGGTTTGCGCTTGTCCTGTTCCTCGCAAGGCTCATGCGTAAGCCGTTGCCCATGTCTATGAAGTCCTTGCTTCCCGTCATGGCGGCAAAGCGTCTGCCGCCTATCTGCTCTAAAATCGTCTTTGCTATCATGCTTTTCTTGGTTTTAGGTTGGCGGTGCGGACACCGCCAACTTGTTCAACATTCTGTTATCTCGGCAATGGGCGTGTTTCGTTTCAACCACTCCATAAGGCACTCCATATTGTACTCGCTTGTGATGACTGCCGTATGGCGGTCAATGGCGGTAAACCTGCTGCTCTCGTAGTCGTCTATCCACCCTTTTAGGGTATCAACTCCCCACGCTTCGGCATCGTCAAAGATGCCGTCCAATACTTTGATAGGCTCGCTGAACTTCACTATCAGCGTTTGGTAGGCTGCGTTCATCGGTTGTCCTCCTTCCCTTCTTTTGCCGTAAGCCACTTGTCCCGTGCGGCTCGGCACTCGTCCAACGTGGGTTTGACACAAGAGAACAACTCTCCGTCCAAAGGGTGGCGGTAGTCGTACTGCACAAGTGTCCGCTTGCGTCTGCCGATACCCGATTGGAAACGCTCGTATTTCTCCGTACCTGCTTCCGTGCAGGTGCTTACTCCGTTAACGGTCATTCGTGTTGCCATAATCATCTATTTTTGAATGAATTTTTCTAAATACTTTTCCTGCACTCCGAGTGCTTCTGCATAGACACTCAATTGGGCAGCATAGTAGGTACGGTAGTAACTTCTCTCCATTTCGTTCTTGGATAATCCGATATGCGCCTTTATATCGTTCAAATGTCTTTTGACGATATACTTGTAGTAATGAAGTTTCCTCTTTCTGTCCATAATCGTTGCTTTTAATGGTCGTTAAAAATGTACTGACAGGACTCTGTTTTTCATTACCATTTCGGGGTTGCTCGTATAGCGTTGGTGAATCCAAAAGTGCCTGCGTCCGTAGCCGTAATGGAAGAACTTGTCAAGTTCGTGTTTTTCGGCAAACTCCTTTACACCCCGTCTTAACTGCTCCTCACTCGTTGTCAGAGTGAGGAGGTTCACAAATTCAAGAAACATCGTGGGGATTTTATCGTCCCACAAGCAAACCATGCTTTCAAATCTTACTTCCATGTTGTTCAATATTATAATTATAGGTTGATATTATGCTGCGTTCATCCGCTGACGGATAAGGCTCATGTTACTGTTCACAAGGGCGATGATGCGGTCGTGGTACTCGGTGTTCTCGTTGCATACGCCACGGCACTGCACCACCTCAAAGGTTTTCAGTGACACCTCCACCGTTTCTATGCGCCTGCCGTCTATCCGTGCGGAGAGTATCAGGGAATTTTTCCGATTGTGGTAGCCGCCCACACAATGGTGCATTAGCCTTCCTTCCGTTTCCATTTCCTCCACGCTTTCAATGACCTTGACAAGTATAAGGTTGTCAGAGAATGCAAGTCCGAAAAACATTCCTTTGGTTTTCAGATAATTCTTCTCGTCCTCAATCGCTTTCATGCGTTGCTGTTCCGTCCGTTCACGTTCCCTTTGTCGGTTGCGCCTTGCCACCAGCTTGTCGTGTTCGGATTTGAGGTCGGAGGGGCAGACGTACTTCGGGCTGTTCGTGTCCTTGCCGAAATGCCGCAGGAGGTCTATGGTGTCGCACCACATTGAGCCGTCCGAAATGGTGTAGCCGTTGCGGATACATATCTTCACGGATGCCCAATACCTCTCCATGTCGAAACGTGATGTCAGATAGTGGTGCAACATCGGGTATTGCCCTGCCTTCATAAGTGTTTCGGCTCGGCTGTCGGAAAGCAAGGCAGGGATGAGTCTGGTCGGCACTATGTCGTGGAAGTCACCGTCAAAGCCGTTCCTGCGCAATACGTCCAAAACCTTGGACTTGGGATATATCGGGGAATAGGCGATGTGGCGGTATGCCGCATTGTCGCTGCGGACTGCAAGCGGAGAGCCGAAGGAGAACGTGCCGATGTAGCGACCCAACACACGCTGTATGCCCACCACCGCCATGCGCCCTTGTGCGTTCCACCAATACTGCCCGATTTCAAGCGAATAAGGCTTTGCCTTACAGCCTTTCTCCATCTCCACGACAAGCAGGAACTTGCGCAGCACTTGGTATTCTCCGCTCGTGGTGAGGACGGTGAAATACTGCTTCTGCGGAAGTTTGCGCTCGAAAGTTTGGCGCACTTTCAGCCTTGCACCGCACTTGGGGCAGGTGCAGCTGTCGCTTGGCTCTGCCATAAGCCAGCCGTGTCCGCAGTCCATGCAGGTGGTGCGACCTTTCGGCAGTCGATAGGCGTAATGGTCTATGCACTCACGGAAAGCCCAATCCATTTGCCGTTTGGTTATCGGACGAAGGCTTTTGCTTTGGGCAAGCACAGCCTTTTCAAACTTGTTTCTCGGTTTCATGGTCAGAAGTCAAATAATGAGGGTTCTACTTTGGTTTCTTTCTTCGCTGTCGGCTTGTTGCGGTTCTGCAACTTGCGGAGTTCTTCCTCTTGGTATTGGCGGACGGCTTTCTGCCGTGCCTCCGCTTTTTCCTCCGCCGTGAGTTCCACAACGTGGTTCACCGCCACTTGGCATTGGATAGGCTTGCCCACCTCTATCTCGTTCTCGTCATAGTAATGCACGGCTTGTCCGTAAATCTCCCCGTCCGTGAAGCCGTTGCAACCACTGTTCTTCACATAGTTCAGAATGTAGGTGATGCAATCGTCCATGTTCTTGGCAGGGTTGCGGTAGTTCTTGGCAAAGAGCGCATCTTCCGCTGCACGCTGCTCCAAATACATCTGTATCGTTCTCTTGAAATGGTCTGTTCCTTTCATATCGTCAAATTTTAGCTGGGTTGTCATTCAGATAAAGTATGTCGCAGTCCTCCACTTCGGCAGGTAGTCCGAAAAGTGGATAGTATGAGAAGTACGGCTGTGCGTTGCCGTCCATGTCCGTGAGGGGCGAAACGATTTGCACCTGCCAATCGCTTGTCCATTTGTCTATCAAGCGGACTTCTTCCTCCGTCAGCCCCGCCCGGTCACCGCCCGTAAGGTAACACAAGCTCCATGTAGGTATCTTTTCCGTTGTCTTGTTCATATCGCTGTCATTTTAGATTGTCTGTTTCAGTATTCCTCTCCAATAGGTCGGCTCAACCTCGCTCAAAAGGAAGTCCATGAAGTCCTTTCGTGCGTCCTTGTTCAGTTCTCGGTAGAGTTCACGGAACACGGATATGTTGCCGCCCGTGTACGTTTCCACCATGTACACGAAGATGTTGCCCACCTCGTAATATCTGCACTGCTGTTCTACTGTCTTGCTGCTTCTCTTTGCCATGTCGGTAGGGGTTAAAGGGTAAATAACCAAAGAATAAATCCGAAGAAGGCGATAGTGGAAAGGATAGCCACGATTACGCCTATCGCCACTCGGAACACTCCGTTTACAATCTCCATGATGATGTCCCAAAGGATGCCGAACATCCCGAAGGCGGTGCGCACCATCAAGCCGCATATCGCAAGCCCTATGTACTGCGCCATTTGTCTGAAATTTGCCGTTGCCGTCATATTTTCGCTGTTTTTGATTTTTTGTTTTTTAATGCGGATTCAAGAGCTGAGGGAGTTGAGTTTCAAACTATCTATCTGCCTCTCGTTTATCCGACATTTTTTTAATGCGTCTTTCTGTCGCATCGGTCGTTTTCGTTTCGGGTGCTTGAAAAGGTAGGGATTAGGGAATGCAAGGTTTTTCGGCCAAAATACTACCCGCAGGGCTGGAGATTTTTGCCGGAAACAGGAGGCTTGACCTTGCTTTCCCGTCCAATCCCGGAGTTACCTTTGCGCCCAGAACGGAAATGACTGCCTGATGCGGCCCACTGAAAGGCGCGAAAATGGAGGTAAACGGAAGTGGAGGCAGATTAGACAGGAAAAACTTCAAAAGAGAAATCCGTAAAAAGAAGAAGCCTCAAAGGAAAAGGAATATCGCCGGAAGCGTGAAACCGGGCAAACCACATGCAAGGAAGTATGATTTTATATGTTCGGCCAGACTTGTCAGATCGGGCGGATAAAATCATTCTTCCCGGTTTGCCTGCTGTGGGTGACGGCTTGTGCCATTCATGGGCAAGCGGTCATGCACGGCTTTCCGCTTACGGCTCAAAGGAACAGCAAAAAAGAAAAAGTCCTCTGAAAATCCGTAAAAGCACCTCCTTGGCATAAGCGCAAAAAGAAATGGGCCTCGCGTCATAAGTCTGAAACGATAATCGCTCGTTCAGGCGTGACGCAAAGCCCTTTTCTCCGCTTATGCGGTAGTCGGCATACGGTCGTCCAAAATCCTTTTGGGCGATGGTGTACCGACGGACAAAACCGCTTTTACGGAAAAGCCCGCAAAAATAAGGTGAAAAAATCAGGGAGATTTTGTCTTAATCTCCCGTTTTATTTGTACTTTTGCACTTGAAGAGTTCTTTGAAGGTTACGCAACGTGCAGAAGGATGATGCAGTAGATAACTAACTAAATCGTAACCTATTACCATAATGAGCGGATAATGCATGCTCATTTTCAATATCTTAGACCTTTCTCATAACTTCGTTTTACAAAAATACATATTCTAGTTGGATTTCCTCTTTAAGTAAATGATAGATTGTATCCCTAATAAAATAACAAACAAATATTCTGCCGTCATATACACAGTCAGAGAAGCATGAAAACATTCACTTAACAGATACAGATAAATCAAATATACAAGAATGGTGATTAACTGGAAGATAAAGGCGAGCTTCGTCTTTCCTGTACCGGTAACAGCATTGATATAAACATATCCGGGCAGTGCAAAAGCATAATTCAACAGCATAACTATAAAAGGATAGAAAGCTAGTCTCACCAGATTATCGTTATTCGTATAAAATCCGATAACCCATTGGTTACCCCAAAGAGCCATAACTATCAATGGAACCCCCACGGCATAACCCAACCTAAGAACTTTATGGCAAACGGAAAAAAGTTCCTTCCCCTGCCCCGCCCCAATTAGATTGCTGACTAATGAACCAGTAGTGGATGCAAAAGAGTTGACAATCACAAAAAAGACGGTAGAAACACTACGAGTAATATTGGAAATAGCAAGCTCTGTCCTTCCCAGATGCTCGATAGCAACGAAGAACAGAAACCAGGGAGCAACGCTGATAAAAGAGTGAAGCATACTCCATACAGATATCCTCAACAACTTTATTAACACTTTCCCATCATAAACGACCTTCAGCCCATATTTCACTTTATCTACCCTCACCCACATATATAATAGGAGTACGATAAAAGCTCCGAACTCTGCCAAAGAAGAAGCCATCGCCGCCCCGGATATACCCAGATTCAGTTTGAATATCAGCAGATAGTTAAAAGGAATATTAATACAGATAGCCATGATAGCTGCCACGGACAATGCTTTGGTCGTTGTTATCCCTACCAGAAAAGACCGGAAAGCTAAAAAAGGAAATGAGAATAACAAACCGAAGCTACGCCAATCCAGATAATGAATCACTGCCTGATAAATTTCATCCGAAGTTATCAACCGGCACAGGATCAAGGGAGAAGCCAAATGGAGCAATAGGCAAAGAATGACTGCCATCCCCGACAGGAAATATACTCCCTGAAAAAATGTACGTCCCGTCTCTTTATAATGTTGTTCCCCATTTCTCCGGGCAATCATCACCTGCATCCCGATGCTGAATCCGAAGCCCAGCATATAAACAGCTAAATAATAGATTCCGGCAAGCGCAGAAGCTCCCAGTTCGACTTCTCCCACATGCCCCAGGAAAATAGCGTCGGTAATATTGATTAATTGTTCCATCAGAATGCTCATCATCACAGGAAAGTTGATGAGCCATATTTGCTTATATGTATAATTCATTGCTCAACTTAAAAATAACACGATACGGTATACCACATCATAGCAGCACACAGTTCCGTAAATTTATAAAAATGGATATAAAACTCTTTGGCAGGCGAGTAGTTGCCTGTCGGATAGCTGAATAGCCCTGTTAGAAATGATGCTATTCGTTGAGCGTAGCTATATGCAGAGTTTCATAAATGGATGAATATTGCTGGTTTATCAATCAATTACGCAACAAAGATAAGAAATCTTATTTTCATATCCCAATGTGGTATGGTATTAGCAGATTACTTATAGTAAAGAGATGTATTAAAAACATTGATTGCAACATTAACAGATTGATTTATACAGATATACCATATTCTAAAGCTAAGGAATGATTCTTAAATATCTTTCTCTTTTGAAAAAAGGCATATCATTTTGAAAAGAGTAGTAACCAATAAATAACCAGATAACAATGAAAGTTTGTAAATTCGAGAAAATTAAAGATGAGGATGAAATGAAGCAAGTAATCAATTGTATTCAGAAAGAACATCCTTATGTAGCTGTAGTCCCTATATTGGCACAATTACAGGAGTGGTTACAGGCTATTTCCATCAGTTGGTTTCACGAAGAAGATGAAGTTTCTCATGCCACAGTCAATGCCATCGAAGCATATTGCTGTACCCTTGCCAATCATCTCGTTACAGATTCGCACTTAAATCAGGAAATTAAAAACCGGATTCTGGAGTGTATAAAGAAAATACATATACTTGTAGAAGACAAAGCAGATTTACTGATTGATAAAATGATAAAAGCGGAAGTATACGGATTATCCAGCGATTTATTCACTTATTGCTTACGTCAACAGGGTCTTCGTGCCCAAACATTAGATACCGGCAAACTTATACAGATCAACCTGGAAAGAAAGCCGGATATCCCATATATTCAAGAATCTATCCAACAATACATTGACGAGAACCGGAATGTGGATATTTTTATCGCCCCACTTTCCATTTGCAGGAATGTGTATGGTGAAATAGACTTCATGAGCGAACAACGCAATGATTACTATGCAACAGTGCTTGCCACCCTATTCAAAGCGGACGAAATACTGTTATCCACCCCTATCAATCATATCTACGCAAACCGGAATTGCCTGCGAGAACAACATTCACTAACTTACATAGAAGCCGAACAACTGATTAACAGCGGAGTACACCTGCTCTACGCAGATTGTATAACCCTTGCGGCACGCTCCAATATAATTATCCGCCTAACCGATACACACGATCTGTCAACAGAACGACTCTATATATCTTCCCATGACACAGGCAACAGTGTCAAGGCCATCCTCTCACAGGATTCGGCTACTTTTGTGCGTTTTACCTCATTGAATGTATTGCCCGGATATTTGTTTATGGGTAAGATATTGGAAGTTATCAACAAATATCAAATCAATGTCATCTCAATGGCCTCATCCAATGTATCCATCTCGATGATGCTGACAGCCAGCCGGGACACCCTGCGAATCATTCAAAGGGAACTACATAAATATACCGAAATGGTTATGGACGAAAATATGTCTGTAATACATATCATCGGCTCCCTTCATTGGGAACGCACACAAGTAGAAAGTCATATTATGGATACTATCAAAGATATCCCCGTATCTCTCATTTCTTATGGAGGAAGCGATCATTGTTTCACACTATCTGTACATACCACAGATAAAAACAGACTGATTAGTTCGCTATCCAGACAATTTTTCGAGAGTCAGTGCGCAGCCTGATTCAAAGCCGGATAAAAAGAGACATCTGAAAGCCAAATAAAAAAAATAAAGAGATGAAAATAGCTATTATAGGAGCCGGACACATAGGGAGTGCAATCGTCACTTGTCTGGCGCAAGGACATCTTTACAATGAGAAAGACATTATTGTCTCCAATCCAAACATTGATAAACTGGAGAGACTGCAAGAACATTTCCCTGCAATACACATAACGACCGATAACCAACAAGCCATATCGGAAGCCGAAGTAATCGTCCTCGCCATCAATCCCTGGAAAGTAGATGAAGTATTGTCCCCTCTACGTTTCTCGCGTACACAAATCCTCGTATCTCTTGTGTCCGGAGTATGTATCTCCCACCTGGCTCATTTAACAGAAGCCGAGATGCCTATCTTTCGGGCAGTTCCCAATATGGCCATTACAGAACGTTCCAGCCTCACTTTGATAGCTTCCCGCGGAACCGATAAAGAATATCAGCAATTAATAAAACAGATATTTGAAGAAGGAGGAAAATGCCTGTTCCTGCAAGAGAAACAACTAGATACCACTTCCGCATTAACCTCCAGCGGAATAGCTTTCGCCTTAAAATATATGCAAGCGGTTATACAGGCAGGGATTGAGCTAGGAATTCCCGGCAAGGATGCCATGCAAATGGCAGCGTATAGCATGGAAGGAGCGACAGAACTGATTCTGAATCATAACACTCATCCATTGCTGGAAATAGAGAAAGTAACCACTCCGGGCGGAACCACTATAAAAGGATTGAACGAACTGGAGCACAAAGGCTTCACTTCTTCTATTATTCAAGCCATCAAAAGCAGTGCCACAACTTTGATTGACAAAGAGGAAGAAGATGCAAAAAATTTCCGATAGTCCTTATGGTATGGTTTCTCAAGTCCTTTTTGCCTATTTTGAAATACTATATATCCCAAAGCCAGCATAAAAGGACTTAAGAAAATATATGCTTAGATTTTATATTCCTCTATCTTCCGGTACAGGGTGGTAAGTCCGATTTTCAACAAACGGGCAGCTTCCGTTTTATTCCCTTTTGTATATTCCAACACACGTGCAATATGTCTGCGTTCCATTGCGGCCAACTCAAAACTGCCTACACTATCATCCGAACATTCATAATGAGTGTTTTGGATTTCCAAAGGAAGATCACAAATATCCAGTCGCCCCCCTTCACACACAATCAGGCTACGCTCAATCACATTTCTCAATTCACGGATGTTCCCTTTCCACGGCTGTTGTTCCAGCGCTTCCAGAAAAGCGGGAGTCATCTCATTGATGGCATACGAAAGTTTTTCGGAGAAACTTTTGGCAAAAGCAGTTGCAAGAATTCTGATATCACCGGTACGTTCACGAAGCGAAGGAAGATGCACCTGAAAAACCGAAAGACGATAAAACAAGTCTTCACGGAAATGTCCTGCTTTGATCTCCTCCTGCAGGTTGCGGTTGGTAGCAGCAATGATACGCACATTGACTCTTGTCGGCTTGGTATCACCGATCTTTATATATTCTCCTGTTTCAAGGATACGCAGTAACTTTGCCTGCAATTCGAAAGCCATCTCTCCGATTTCATCCAGAAAGATCGTTCCGTTATTAGCTTCTTCAAAAAGTCCTTTCTTATCCTTCAGCGCACCGGTAAACGAGCCAGCCTTATGTCCGAACATCTCGCTTTCGAGCAGTTCTTTACTGAAAGACGAACAGTTGACCGCCACAAAATTCTGTTTGCTCCGTTTACTACTATAATGTATAGCTTGCGCAAAGACTTCCTTTCCTGTTCCTGTTTCCCCCGTCAGTAATACGGGAACATCTGTCACAGACACTTTCTGCGCCAGAGATACAGCCTCTTTCAACACCTTTGACTCACCCAGAATAGAATCGAACGAGTACATCTGCCCGACTTTCTTTTCCAGTTTTTCCAAACGGACATTCATCTTTGCTTTCTCCACGGCACGGCTGATTAAAGGAATAATCTTGTTATTATCATCTCCTTTCGTTATATAATCAAATGCACCGTTTTTAATAGCCTGCACCCCGTCGGGAATATTGCCGTGAGCAGTAAGAAGAATCACCTCTACATTGGGAGCTATTTTCTTGATGTTCAACACCAGATCTACTCCGTTTCCATCAGGAAGAAAAACATCGCATAAAGCTACGTCGGGCGATTGAATTTCCAGTTGTTTGAGGGCAGCTTTGCAATCACCTGCCTGACACACTTCATAGCCCTCAAGTTCCAGCATACGAGCTAAAAGGCTGCGAATCTGGACTTCATCGTCAATAATAAGAATTTTATTCATACAATTTATCTACATTAAATAGAAGAATGAAAAACAGGGTGCGCAAATATAGTTTTTTTATCTGAATCCATGAACATTTCTTCCATACAGTTTGTTCTTTCCACAGGAAACTATTTACGCTATAAACAGATGAAAATAATTATTATTGGGGGAGTTGCAGGAGGAGCCACCACTGCTGCCCGAATCAGACGAGTAGATGAAACAGCTGAAATTGTCCTTTTAGAAAAAGGAAAGTACATATCATACGCCAATTGTGGCCTGCCCTATTATATAGGGGGAGTGATAGAGGAACGGGATAAATTGTTCGTGCAAACGCCCGAAACCTTTTCTACACGCTTTCACGTAGATGTACGCACAGAAAACGAAGTGATTTTCATTGACCGGAAAAGAAAGACAGTGACTGTCCGCCAAAGCAGTGAAGATACTTATGAAGAGAGCTATGATAAGTTAGTCATATCTACCGGAGCCTCTCCGGTACGCCCCCCTCTTCCCGGAATCGACCTAAGTGGAATTTTCACACTAAGGAATGTCACCGACACAGATCGGATCAAAGAATATATCAAGAGCCACGCCCCACGAAAAGCCGTTGTCGTAGGAGCCGGATTTATCGGCCTTGAAATGGCGGAAAACTTACATGCACAGGGAGCGAAAGTATCGATTGTGGAAATGGGCAATCAAGTGATGGCCCCTATTGATTTTTCGATGGCATCACTTGTCCATCAACATCTGATGGATAAAGGAGTAAACCTCTATTTGGAGCAAGCTGTCGCCTCTTTTAGCCGGGATGGAAGAGGATTGAAAGTTACTTTCAAGAATGGCCAGTCAATCTCTGCCGACATCGTTATTCTATCTATCGGCGTACGTCCGGAAACCAATCTGGCACGGGCTGCCGAACTGACTATCGGTCCTGCAGGAGGTATCGCTGTAAACGATTACCTGCAAACCTCTGACGAGTCTATTTATGCCATCGGTGACGCGATCGAGTTCCGCCACCCGATCACGGGCAAACCCTGGCTCAACTATCTCGCCGGACCCGCCAACCGTCAGGGACGCATCGTTGCGGACAATGTCCTCGGAGCAAAGATTCCTTACGAAGGCTCTATCGGTACTTCAATCGCAAAGGTTTTCGACATGACCGTTGCTTCAACCGGCTTACCCGGCAAGCGTCTGCGTCAGGAAGAGATAGACTATATGTCGTCTACCATTCATCCCGCTTCCCATGCCGGTTACTATCCGGATGCCATGCCGATGAGCATTAAAATCACTTTCGATAAAAAGACAGGAAGATTGTATGGCGGACAAATCGTTGGTTACGATGGGGTGGACAAACGGATTGACGAACTCGCACTTGTCATCAAGCACGAGGGAACAATCTACGATCTGATGAAAGTGGAACAAGCGTATGCTCCTCCGTTCTCTTCGGCCAAAGATCCGGTAGCACTGGCAGGATATGTAACTGAAGATATCATCACAGGCAAAAACAATCCTGTGTATTGGAGAGAATTGCGAGACATTGAAATGGAAAATAAGTTCCTGTTGGATGTCCGCACCCCGGATGAATTTTCATTGGGTAGCTTACCGGGTGCCGTGAATATTCCGTTGGATGAACTTCGCGACCGGTTGGCAGAATTACCGAAAGATAAAATGATTTATACATTCTGTGCAGTCGGGTTACGGGGGTATCTTGCTTACTGTATACTGACACAACACGGATTTGACAAGGTACGTAATCTCTCGGGAGGATTAAAGACTTATCGGGCTGCCACTGCTCCCATCATCATACGGGAAGAAAATGGAAACGAAATGGACGAATCACCCATACAAAAGGAAACCGCTTCCCAAACCAGTCAACCCAACGTTTCTACGGCTCCCGTCACTGCTGCTACCCCTGCCAAAACAGTCCGGGTGGATGCCTGCGGGTTACAGTGTCCCGGTCCGATTCTGAAAATGAAGAAAACAATGGATACACTGGTTTCAGGCGAACGGGTGGAAATCACCTCAACCGATCCAGGCTTTCCGCGCGACGCCGCCGCATGGTGCAGTTCGACGGGTAATCAATTGATTTCGAAAGATACCTCCGGAGGAAAATCTATTGTTGTAATAGAAAAAGGAGAACCAAAATCGTGCAATATTGTTACTTCATGTGAGGGCAAAGGAAAAACCTTCATCATGTTTAGTGATGATTTGGACAAAGCCTTGGCTACTTTTGTACTGGCAAACGGCGCAGCAGCTACGGGACAAAAAGTCACCATCTTCTTCACTTTCTGGGGACTGAACGTTATCAAGAAGTTGCACAAACCGGAAACCGAAAAGGATATTTTCGGAAAAATGTTTGGTATGATGCTGCCTTCCAGCTCCAAGAAACTGA
Organism: Bacteroides sp. AF32-8BH; assembly: GCF_003435205.1. NCBI lineage: Bacteria > Pseudomonadati > Bacteroidota > Bacteroidia > Bacteroidales > Bacteroidaceae > Bacteroides > Bacteroides sp. AF32-8BH. The sequence continues at coordinate 140,291 of NZ_QVLZ01000009.1, forward strand.
AACTTTCTAAGATGAGCATGGGCGGAATAGGCGGAAAAATGATGCGGTATATCATGAACAAAAAAGGGATTGATTCACTGGAATCTTTGCGCCAGCAAGCTCTGGAAAACGGTGTGGAATTTATCGCTTGCCAGATGTCAATGGATGTGATGGGAGTCAAACAAGAAGAACTCCTGGACGAGGTGACCATTGGCGGTGTAGCAACGTATATGGAACGGGCGGATAACGCAAACGTTAATCTATTTATTTAAAAAATGAACTAATAAAATATTCAAATAAGGTATGAAAACAATATGTGCAATGCGTGATGTATTCAAAGCAATGGGAAACTTTGAAACAGCATTTGAAAAAATGTACCAGATAACGCTAAATGAAGCAATGATATTGTGTGCCCTCAAAGAGGCATCGGAGAAAGTGACGGCTACCAACCTGTCCAAGCAAACCGAGCTAAGCCCCTCACACACATCTAAAATGCTGCGAATACTGGAGGAAAAAGGACTGATCGTCCGGTCGCTCGGAAGCGAAGACCGGAGACAGATGTACTTCCACCTGACCCATACGGGCAAGCAGCGAGTAAATGAACTGGAACTTGATAAGGTAGAGATACCCGATCTACTTAAACCCCTGTTTAAATAAACGGATTTTCAAACAATTATCTGTAAATAATGAACGGTGAGCAAACTCCCTGATAATGGGGCAGAGTGCTCACCGTTTCTCTTTAAACAGGGCAAAAGATATATGTTAATTTTCCGGCAAAAGAAATTTCCATCTGAACCTTTTTCCACCTTTCTTGTTGTTTCTATCAAAAGCCCAAGGTACCTGGGCGCGATTTTTATATAACCTAAACATTATAAAAGATATGAAGAAATTAATTCCTATTTTATTGGCGGTCTTTGCACTCGCTTCATGTGAAAAAGACCCGGACATGGGTAAGCTGGATGACAATTATCTGGTATACACTAACTATGACAAGAAAGCCGATTTCAAAGTTCCTACATTCTATCTGGCACCCCAGATTCTGGTGATTAGTGACAGTAAAGAACCGGAATATCTCGAAGGTGAAGGCGCAGAACAAATTCTGGCTGCTTATACAGACAATATGGTAGCCAGAGGCTACGAAGCAGCAGCAGACCAAGAAAGTGCAGATCTTGGTATCCAAGTGAGCTACATCGCAAGTACTTATTATTTCACCAGCTACACACAACCTGAATGGTGGTGGGGTTATCCCGGATACTGGGGACCTGGCTACTGGGGTGGCAACTGGGGTGGTGGATGGTACTACCCGTACGCTGTAACTTATAGTTATAGCACCAACTCCTTCCTGACAGAAATGGTGAACTTGAAAGCCGAACAGGGAGACAGTAAAAAACTGCCTGTTGTATGGACAAGTTATCTGACCGGATTTGAAACTGGTTCCAAAGCTATCAACCGTACTCTTGCAGTAGAAGCTGTCAACCAATCATTTACACAGTCACCTTATCTTACTAACAAATAATCAACTACAACTGTTATGAAAACAAGAAAAAATATATACTTCAAGGTAGTAGCCTTGGCGGCTATTGCCATCGCCTTCGCCATGCCGGCTAAGGCACAGCTATCAGACAATGGATATGCAAATATCGACTGGCAGTTCAACGCTCCATTAAGTAATCACTTTGCAGATAAAGCAAGCGGTTGGGGTATGAACTTCGAAGGTGGTTATTTCGTTACTCCTAACATTGGCTTGGGTCTTTTCCTGAACTATCACAGCAACCACGAATATGTAGGCCGCGAAACCTTCCAAATGGGTGCCGGTGAAGTTACTACCGACCAACAGCATACTATTTTCCAATTGCCTTTCGGTGCTGCTGCACGTTACCAGTGGAATCGTGGCGGGTCTTTCCAACCTTATGTCAGTGCTAAATTAGGTGCTGAATATGCAAAAGTCCGCTCTAACTTCAATATGCTGGAAGCAAGAGAAAACAGCTGGGGATTCTACGCTTCTCCTGAAGTAGGTATCAATGTATTCCCATGGGTTTACGGACCGGGCTTGCACTTTGCTTTGTACTACAGCTATGGTACCAACAAGGCTGACGTACTGCATTACAGTGTAGACGGATTGAGTAACTTCGGTTTCCGCTTGGGTGTATCGTTCTAAAAAGAACTGCAACTATCAGAATATTACGTTAATAATAAAAAAGGTAAAAGGTAGCTTTTAATATAGGCACCTTTTACCTTTCTTTTTTTATTTTTTCTTCATCGCATCATAAATAGCTCCCTGTATTCGCTCACGAATGTGCAGCTGGTTCAATTTGCGGTTCGTTACGTCCGGATAAATCCGGTTGCTAAGGAATACATAAACCAGTTCATTCACCGGGTCCACCCATGCACATGTACCGGTAAATCCGGTATGGCCATACACTTCGGCAGGTGCGGCAGGAGCACAATTCCCTTTCTTCGGATCATCTGCATCGGGCTTGTCAAAGCCTAAACCACGCCGGCTGATCTTCGATGTTTCAGTAGTAAACAACTGACAGGTTTCCTTACTCAGATAGCGTTGACCGTCTATTTCCCCTCCATTCAGCAACATCTGATAAACGCGGGCTACATCACGGGCAGTAGAGAAAAGTCCGGCATTTCCGGCCAATCCGCCAAAGAAAGCGGAAGCCTCATCATGCACAAATCCCTGCAAAATTTCTTTACGCAAGAAACGGTCTTTATTAGAAGGAACAATTTCCGACTTGGCAAAACGGCGTAAAGGCAAATAACCAGTATGCTCCAACCCCATCGGTTCATAAAACTCACGTTGCAAATAGGCTTCCATAGACATACCGGCCAGTTGTTCCACCAACATTCCCAACAATATAAATCCTACATCACTATATACATAGCGTTTCTGCTTTAACGGAGCTTCTGCTATTTTCTCTTCTATCACCTTCCGGAAAGAACGGTTTAACCACAAGCTGTCACAGATCTGAACAATATAATCACCGGTTTTAACGGAAGAGACATATTCACTCTTGAACTTGAATTTCGGATTCGCCCATGAGGTGGTCCCCAACTGTAACGGATGGTGTGCATCTTTTCGTGCACTGAATAACCTTCCATCATAGCTATCCTTGTCAATAGCTTCCTGGTAGAAAGGAATCCAGGAGGGTAAACCGGATTGATGATACAGAATTTCCTGAATCGTTATATCTTTCTTATCAGTACGTTGCAAGAACGGCAAATGATCCGAAATCTTATCTGTCAGATTAAAACGTCCCTTATCGTAGAGTTTCATAATGGCAAGCAAGGTGCCCGTCGTTTTTGAAAGGGAAGCCAGATCGTAAATATTCGTAGATTCGACACGAGAACTTCCTTTGCCCGTATAAGTACCGAAAGCCTTGTCGAACATAATATGACCGTTTTTCAGCACCACCACCTGGCAACCGGGATAGGCTCCCTGACGAATACCATCCAATGCAATGGAATCAATCCGTTTAAGATGAACAGAGGAAAGCCCGTATTCTTCCGGAACGAAATGCAACGGTGTTTTGGGAGTAATGGTCACTCCTGCTCCCGCCGGGAACAGCTCTCCCAAACTTGCCGACAGCTGCCCGTCTGCGGATGCCTTGGCAAATAACACATCTGCCACCTGACGCTGCACGTCACTATTATAACTATGTCCCAGCACCACCGCCGAAGCATGAGCCACCGCCCGCTGAATCTGCAACATCATCTTCCCGGGAGTAAAAAACAGATAAATGACCGGGCTTTCAGGAACAAATTTCGCAAAAAAAGACTGATAAGAAGCCAGCCGCTGTTCGCTGACAGCTACAATGATCCGTTTATAAGCAGACAGAGAATCACGCAACCGCTGATTTACCCCTTCCGGTTGATTGGCACGAAGGGAAAAACGAGCCAAAGACGTATAGCGGGAAAGTTGTTTCGCCAACGCATCAGTTTCTCCGGGATCTCCTACCTCGAGCAATGCAATCGTCTGCTCTTTGTCTGTATGCAGAGGGAGAATATGATTCTTGTTGTTCAGAACTGTTATTGCCGCTAAATTCAACCGACGAACCAAATCACGCGTTTGCGGACTGTTGATCCGTTGTTCCAAGCCGGACAATTGTACATACGACTTTTTCTTGAGCCCCAACACATATTTATAAGTCAAGACCTTACGGCATTTGCTTTCAATATCTTCGCGGGTCAACTCACCTTTTTCAATGGCTTCCAGTACGGCCGGTATCTCTTCCTTCAAGTTTCGGGGAGACAACACCATGTCATTACCAGCTTTCAAAGCCTGCAAACTGACATTTCCATTTCCCGCCACTCCTTTCATGGCAAGCGCATCGGTAAATATCAGTCCTTTGAACGCCAGTTCATCTGTCAGCAAATCGTATACTACATTGCGGGACAAGGAAGACGGAAGTCCACCAATCGGTTCTATCACCGGAACTTGCAAATGTCCTACCATCATACCGCCCAATCCGGCACGGATGGCTTCTTTAAATGGATAAAGTTCCACACTGTCCAGACGTTCACGAGTGAAAGGAAGTACCGGAAGCGCCTTATGCGAATCGACATCGGTATCTCCATGTCCGGGAAAGTGTTTGCACACAGATAAAACCCCTCCGCTTTCCAAACCGGAAGCATAAGCGATTACCTTGTCAGCCACCTGTATCGGATCTTCTCCAAAAGAACGGGTATTGATAACGGGATTTTTAGGATTTATATTCACGTCCGCCACCGGAGCAAAGTTGACCTGTACTCCAATCTGCCGGCATTGACGGGCAACTTCACGCCCGTATTCATAGAGCAGCTTGTTGTCACGGATACATCCCAATACCATATTCCGTGGAAAAACAGGCATACCACGCAAACGCATAGCCAGTCCCCATTCTCCATCAAAGGTAATCATCAAAGGGACTTTAGCCTGCCGTTGCGCCCGGTTTGTCAGTTCAACCTGATTTTGCATCTTCCCACCGGAAAAGAGAAGTCCGCCCACTTTATAGGTGTCGATCACTTCGCGCAACAGTTCCAGGTTTCGTTTGGTATCTACCGGGGCAATGGTATAGATGAACAACTGCCCTACCTTTTCTTTAAAGGAAAGCTTATCCATAACCGAATCAACCCAATGCCGGCAGTCCTTGTCCTGAAGGGCTTTATACACCAGCAGAGGTTCAACGGTTGTAGCATTTTGCGCCGGACTTGAAACCGTACCGGCTGCGATAAAGAATAAAAAAGTTACTATTGAGGGGATTATCTTCATTTATGTTTCAAAGTCAAATCGAGACGGCCTACACGAACACCATTTTTTCCCGTGTGCATAACAGGCACCTCTTTTCCGTCCATATTCAAGTATGTTTTGGGGCCTTTCATAAATGTATGAGAGTGCCCGCCCAGAATCACGTCGATATTGCATGTCCCGGCAACCAGATGTTCATCCATTTGAATGCCCAGATGAGACAGGCATACTACCAAATCACAACCTTCTTCGTCTTTCAACAAAGCAGCAATTTCGTTGGATACGCGGATAGGATCTTCATAAACGACTCCTTCGCATTTATTAGCCTGGATCATCCCTTCCGGTTGGGTTCCAAGGCCAAACACACCAATTCTCAAACCATATTTCTCAAGAACGACGTAGGGTTTAACTATATCTTTCAATACCGTAGCATCCAGATTATAGTTGGCACAAACAACCGGGAAATTAGCCATCTTGAAAATGCGTTCCATATTATCCACATCGAAATCAAACTCATGGTTACCGATAGTCATAGCATCATAACCCATTTCATTCATTAGTTTAACTTCCACTTCTCCGCGGAACATATTATAATAAGGTGTTCCCTGCGAAATATCTCCGCAGTCGAAAAGCAGCACATTCTTATGCTCCTTGCGGAATTGTTCGAGAAAAGCAGCCCGACGAAGAAAACCGCCTTTGTTATAGTATTCGTCCCCCTTCTGGTTGACAGGTTCGATACGGCTATGCACATCGCTTGTTTGTAAAATAATCACTTCTTTGGTATCCTTATCTTGCGCAAAGATTGAGAAAGTAAAGCCCAATGCAAGACATAACAGGAATAATATCTGAAATCTTTTCATATTCAATATATTTTTAGATTCTCCTTTTTATTTTATGGTAATACGTCCATCCAGTTTGGAGGTAACCGCTTTGCCTTCGGCAGTCTGTTTGCGTACATAATCAAGAAATAGTCCGCGCAAGGTTGCATTTTCAGGGCATACTCTCTTTTCTGCCTGCAGAAAAGCATCCATCCGTCCGTTTCCATCTGCCAGATAGTCGATAGTAGCCACCGTGTAAAGCAGGTCATCCTTTAGTGGCTTTTCACCGACAAAGGCGTTCAGCAACTTTCCATCTTTGGTAATTTCAAGGCGGATACCGCTCACTCCTTCCCCATGTAAAGATGCAATCGCTTCAAAAAGACGTCTCAAGTCCGTCCCTTTCATAGTCAGCACGCAAAGGGAGTTCTCAAAAGGAAGAATTTCAAAAACATCTCCCACTGTGATATCTCCTGCAGGCAAAATATTTCGCAAGCCGCCCATGTTTACCAATCCCATATCGGCAGGTTTCCCCAACACCTGAACCGCTGCTTGTTGTAAAACACCTGCAACAAGGTTGGAAAGCAAGCTTTCAGGAGCTCCTTTTTCCATTTTCATCGCACTGGTACCGATGACTTCATACATCATCGCGTCCACCTTTTCCTTATAAGGCTTTAATATTTCGGCAGCTTTCGCGTTGGGATGGGTGTTCCAAACGGAATCAATCGTTATCATGCTACCCTCTACTTTAGTTACTTCGTACTGAGCCGTAGTCTCGCGTGCGGTCCGGCAGGAAGTAAACAGGAAGCCTCCTGTCAACGCTGCCACCATCAGATACTTTGCATAAGTCTGTTTCATGTTCGCTATTTTTAGATATGCTACAAATATACAAAAACATTTGGCTATCTGGCAAATAATTCGTTACTTTGCACCGCTTTCGCGCAATCGCTGTCAAGAGAAGAGATACTTGGTATGTTGCGTTGTAACGATGAAACAATTTAATAATAACAACAATGGATTTAATTAAAATTGCAGAAGAAGCATTCGCTACCGGAAAACAGCACCCGAGCTTCAAAGCAGGAGACACTGTAACAGTAGCATATCGTATTATTGAAGGTAACAAAGAACGTGTACAGTTGTACCGTGGTGTTGTTATCAAAATCGCCGGTCACGGAGACAAAAAACGTTTTACTGTACGTAAAATGTCAGGAACTATAGGCGTAGAAAGAATTTTCCCAATCGAATCACCGGCTATCGATAGCATCGAAGTGAACAAGGTAGGTAAAGTTCGTCGCGCTAAATTGTACTACCTGCGCGCTCTTACTGGTAAGAAAGCTAGAATCAAAGAAAAAAGAGTTAACGGATAAGCCGAACTTTTCGATTCGAAATAAAAAAGGGAACTTCATTATGAGGTTCCCTTTTTTATTGTGCATTTTCTCAAACATTCTCATACCTATGAGAAAAAATACTCATTGCAATGAGAATAATTTCTCATAGGTATGAGAATATTTTCTCACTACGGTGAGAATAACCCTTTGTCTGAATAACCCGTATACGTCAGAAAGGACCAAATAAAACAAAGCCCCGAAAGTCATAAACTCCCGAGGCTTCATTACCTTTATTATAATAATGAAATGTTATTCTTTCAAATCTTTCAGTTCCCAAGCCAATGCACTGGCGCCCAATACAGCAGCATCAGAATCCTTCAATTCGGAAACGAGCAATTTAGTCTTGCCTTTATAGATATTCAGAATATTATCATCAATTGATTTCTGAATTGGTTTCATGATATAGTCACCGGACTTAGCCAAACCACCGAACAATACAATTGCTTCAGGGCTGGAGAATGCAATAGCATCTGCCAGTGCTTCACCCAAGATGTTACCTGTAAAGCTAAAGATTTCCTGTGCCAGTTTATCACCTTGTACAGCTGCATCATACACATCTTTTGAAGTGATGTTTTCTGCAGGAATGTTACGAAGCAAGCTAGCATCCGTACGGGCAGCGAGGAATTCGCGGGCTGTACGAGCTACACCGGTAGCCGAGCAGTAGGTTTCCAGACATCCCTTACGACCGCAACCGCAAAGACGACCATCGCGACGGGCGATAACGTGTCCCAATTCACCAGCAAAACCGTCATGACCATACACCATCTGACCGTTGATAACGATACCGCTACCCACACCAGTACCCAGTGTAATCATGATAAAGTCTTTCATACCACGGGCAGCACCGTAAGTCATTTCACCGATAGCAGCAGCGTTTGCGTCGTTTGTCAAAGCAGTGGGAATACCCAGTCTTTCCTCAAACATGGCTGCCAACGGAAGAATTCCCTTCCAAGGCAGGTTCGGAGCAAATTCAATCGTTCCCGTATAGTAGTTACCATTCGGAGCACCGATACCGATACCTCTGATTTTATCAACACCACCATTAGCAATAATCAATGGAAGCAGACTTTTACACACTTCATCAGCGTATTCTTCCACTGTAGGGTAACCGGATGTTTTGATTGAACTGCTGGCAATAATAGTTCCGCGTGCGTCTACAATTCCAAAGACGGTATTCGTTCCGCCTATGTCAATACCTACTACGTAGGGTTTTTCCATGTTTGAATTCATGATACTTCTATTTAAAAGGGTTAGTTAATCATTAAGTTTACTGCACACAAATTACGTAAAGAAGATTGAGTCTACAAAATGTTTTTTGAAAAAAGTTCAACCTGTTTGCAACTTTTCGTATCTTTCACACGTCTAATAGTAGAAAATTATCAGAAAACAGAAACTAAATAAAGAAAATTGTGATACAACTAACGAATATCAACAAGACCTACAACAACGGAGCGCCTCTCCATGTACTTAAAGGTATCAATCTCAATATCGAACAGGGAGAATTTGTTTCTATCATGGGAGCATCCGGGTCTGGAAAATCAACTTTACTCAACATATTGGGAATCCTCGACAACTACGATACCGGAGATTATTATCTGAACAACGTACTCATCAAGAACTTGAGCGAGACCAAAGCTGCCGAATATCGCAACCGTATGATCGGATTTATCTTCCAGTCATTCAATCTGATTTCCTTTAAAAATGCCGTAGAGAATGTAGCACTTCCTTTATTCTATCAAGGAATAAGTCGCAAAAAACGGAATGCACTTGCATTGGAATATCTCGACCGCCTGGGTTTAAAAGACTGGGCGCATCACATGCCGAACGAAATGAGTGGCGGTCAGAAACAACGTGTGGCCATCGCACGGGCTTTAATCACTCAACCACAAATCATTCTGGCAGATGAGCCAACAGGAGCTTTGGATAGTAAAACTTCTGTAGAAGTAATGCAGATTCTGAAAGATCTTCATAAACAGGGAATGACGATTGTCGTTGTCACCCACGAAAGTGGAGTCGCCAACCAGACAGACAAGATTATACATATCAAAGATGGAATCATCGAACGTATTGAAGATAATATCGACCATGACGCTTCTCCTTTCGGAAAAGACGGTATCATGAAATAATCTAAAATCCACCACTATACAAACATTATCATGATTGACATCTGGCAAGAAATATATAGTACCATCAAACGTAACAAGCTTAGGACTTTTCTCACAGGATTTGCCGTGGCATGGGGAATCTTTATGCTTATCGTCCTGCTAGGTGCAGGCAACGGACTGATCCACGCATTCGAGCAATCGGCTTCCGAACGTGCCATGAACTCCATCAAGATTTTTCCGGGATGGACCAGCAAATCATACGACGGACTGAAAGAAGGAAGACGGGTGCAACTGGACAATAAAGACATGGATGCTACCAGTCATTATTTCCCGAACCATGTCATCAAGGCCGGAGCAACCGTATGGCAGGGAGATGTAAATCTTAGCTTCGGGCAAGAATACGTCAGTTTGAGCCTTTCCGGCGTATATCCCAACCATACAGAGGTAGAAGTGGTGAAACTCTTCAAAGGACGTTTTATCAATGAGATTGATATTAAAGAGCGCCGGAAAGTAATTGTGCTCCATAAAAAGACAGCAGAAATTCTTTTTGATAAAACCCATACCGAACCAATCGGACAGTTTGTCAATGCCGGTAATGTGGTTTATCAGGTAGTAGGTCTCTACAATGATAAAGGAGATAGCGGTGACAGCGATGCATACATTCCTTTTACCACTCTTCAAACGATTTATAACAAAGGAGACAAGCTGAATAACCTGGTCATGACTACCAAAAATCTGGAAACAATTGAGGCCAATGAGGCTTTTGAAGCCCATTACCGCAAAGTATTGGGAGCCAATCATCGTTTTGACCCGACAGACCACAGCGCTATCTGGATCTGGAATCGTTTTACCAACTATTTGCAACAGCAGCAAGGCTCGAATATGCTACGTATTGCTATTTGGGTAATCGGTATCTTCACATTGCTAAGCGGAATCGTAGGAGTTTCCAACATTATGCTGATTACCGTAAAAGAACGTACCCGCGAATTTGGTATTCGTAAGGCTTTGGGAGCCAAGCCGCTTTCCATTCTCTGGTTGATTATCGTAGAGAGTGTCACCATCACCACCATATTCGGATACATCGGCATGGTAGCCGGTATCGGAGTGACCGAATGGATGAACAGTGCCTTCGGCAATCAGACAATGGATACCGGAATGTGGACGGAAACTGTTTTCCTGAACCCGACAGTAGATATAAGAATCGCCATACAGGCTACACTCACATTAATAATAGCTGGTACGTTAGCCGGATTATTCCCTGCCCGAAAAGCAGTCAGCATCCGGCCAATCGAAGCACTTAGAGCAGATTAAGACTATGAGAATAGACATGGATACGTGTGAGGAAATCCTCATCACCATTACAAGAAATAAGACGAGAAGCCTGCTGACTGCATTCGGTGTTTTCTGGGGAATCTTCATGCTCGTCGCCCTCATCGGCGGCGGACAAGGATTGGAGGACATGATGAAAAAGAACTTTGAAGGATTTGCCACCAATTCCGGTTTCCTTGCCTCGCAAAGAACGGGTGAGGCTTACAAAGGCTTCCGCAAAGGGAGATGGTGGAATCTGGAATCTACCGACATCGACCGTCTTCGTTCCCAAGTGAAAGAGGTGGAGATCATTACTCCGTCCGTAGCCCGTTGGGGTTCCAAAGCCGTATATGAAGATAAGAAATATGATTGTAGCGTGAAAGGGCTGTATCCGGATTATCTCCACATTGAATCGCAGGAAATGGCATACGGCAGATTCATCAATGAGGTGGATATAAAGGAAGCGCGCAAAGTATGTGTCATCGGAAAACGAATTTATGAAAGTCTTTTCAAACCGGGAGAAGACCCGTGTGGCAAATATGTAAGAGTAGATGGCATTTATTATCAAGTGATTGGCATGTCTTCTTCCGAAGGGGACATGAATATACAGGGGCGGGCGTCGGAAGCCGTCACTCTTCCTTTCACTACGATGCAGCAGACTTACAACATGGGAGGACAAATCGATGTGATCTGTTTCACCGCGAAGCATGGAGTCAAAGTGTCTGAAGTACAACCCAAAATGGAACAGGTCATTAAAGCCGCACATTATATCTCTCCGGATGACAAACAAGCTGTCATGTGCCTGAATGCCGAAGCCATGTTCTCTATGGTCGATAACTTGTTTATCGGTATCAACATACTGGTTTGGATGGTAGGATTGGGAACTTTGCTGGCAGGTGCCATCGGCGTATCCAATATTATGATGGTGACCGTCAAAGAACGTACCACCGAAATCGGTATCCGCCGGGCGATCGGCGCACGACCGAAAGATATCCTGCAGCAAATTCTATCGGAAAGTATGGTACTTACTACCATTGCGGGAATGTGTGGAATTTCCTTTGCCGTCATGGTATTGCAACTGGTTGAGATGGGAGCAAATGCTGACGGAGGGGATGTCCGTTTTCAAGTTACTTTCGGACTGGCAATCGGCACTTGTGCGCTTCTGATTGCACTGGGCATGTTGGCAGGTCTGGCACCTGCTTACCGGGCCATGGCTATCAAACCGATTGAAGCAATCCGGGATGAATAAGGAGATTGGACGATTGGACAATTTACGATTTACGATTGAGAAATCATTGTAGAGCGGGTGTTGTTCAATTGTTTAGAGACGTAGAGATTTCAATCATCAATCGTAAATAATAAAATCATAAATAAAATCATGAAAAAGTATCTGAAAATCACATTATTGGTAGTCATTGCTATCATTCTTGTCGGAACATTCGTATTCCTTTATCAGAAATCCAAGCCTAAGGTAATCACTTACGAAACAGTTAGACCGGAAATGACTGACCTCCAAAAAACTACAGTAGCTACCGGAAAAGTGGAACCGAGAGACGAAATTTTAATCAAACCGCAAATTTCGGGTATTATCGACGAAGTATATAAAGAAGCCGGACAAGCTGTAAGAAAAGGGGAAGTTATTGCCAAAGTAAAAGTAATCCCTGAACTCGGACAACTGAATTCTGCAGAAAGCCGTGTGCGCCTGGCAGAAATTAATGCAACCCAGGCAGAAACGGATTTCGCCCGTGTGAAGAAGTTGTATGACGGTCAGTTAATTAGCCGGGAGGAATACGAGAAAAGTGAAGTGGCTTTGAAACAGGCTCGCGAAGAGAGACAGACGGCCAAAGACAATCTGGAAATCGTAAAAGAAGGAATTACCAAAAACAGTGCCTCTTTCAGTAGCACGATGATTCGCTCTACCATTGACGGGTTAATCCTGGACGTACCTGTAAAAGCTGGTAATTCGGTGATTATGAGTAATACGTTCAATGATGGAACCACGATTGCTACGGTAGCCAACATGAACGATATGATTTTCCGCGGCAATATTGATGAAACAGAAGTGGGACGTATCCACGAACAAATGCCAATCAAGCTGACCATCGGAGCCTTACAGAATCTGACTTTCAATGCCATTCTGGAATATATCTCTCCGAAAGGGGTGGAAACCAATGGAGCCAACCAGTTTGAAATCAAGGCTGCGATTACCATTCCGGATTCTGTTCAGATTCGTTCCGGATATTCGGCTAATGCGGAAATCGTATTACAAAAAGCCAATCAGGTATTGGCAGTGCCCGAAAGCACTGTTGAATTTAGTGGTGACTCTACATTTGTGTACATCATGACAGATTCAGTGCCCGAACAAAAGTTCCAGCGTACACAGGTGACTGCCGGTATGAGTGATGGAATCAAGATAGAAATCAAGAAAGGGGTAACCATTCAGGACAAAATACGTGGTGCAGAGAAAAAAGATAAATAATTGAATCCGATGAAAATAATTCGTAAAACCATATCAGCCATTCTGCTTGCCGGAGTCGGAATCACCTCCATCCAGGCACAGAACAACTCTTCGCAAGCGTGGACGCTGCGGCAATGTATCGACTATGCCATTGAACATAATATAGAAATCCGTCAATCGGCCAATAATGTCGAAGCAGGCAAAGTGAGTGTAAACACTACTAAATGGGCACGCCTTCCGAATCTGAGCAGTAGTGCCAGCCAAAACTGGAGTTGGGGTCGTACCGCTTCTCCGATAGACAACTCGTATAGTGACATCAACAGCGCCAATACCAGTTTCAGCTTGGGAACAAACGTACCTATATTTACCGGTTTGCAATTGTCCAACCAATATTCACTTGCCAAACTGGATTTAAAAGCTGCTATAGAAGATTTGAATAAAGCCAGAGAGGATATTGCAATCAATGTCACTTCGGCTTATTTACAGGTTTTATTCAATCAAGAATTAAGTAAGATTGCTCATAATCAGGTCGATTTAAGCAAAGACCAGTTAAAACGTATTCAAGGTCTTCAGGGAGTGGGTAAGGCATCCTCTTCTGAAGTGGCCGAAGCACAAGCCCGTGTTGCACAGGATGAAATGACTGCTGTACAATCAGACAATACGTACAAACTGTCCTTACTGGATCTCACCCAACTCTTGGAATTACCCACGCCTGAAGGATTTGTACTCGAAAGCCCTAAGGAAGAATTAGAGTTCGAATCTCTCACTCCGCCGGATGACATATATACACAGGCGCTTACTTACAAACCAAGCATTAAGGCTGCAGAATATCGTTTACAAGGTAGTCTTAATAGTATTCGTATTGCCCAAAGTGCGTTTTATCCACAACTCTCTTTCAGTGCCGGTCTGGGAAGTAATTATTATACGGTTAGCGGAAGATCAGAGAGCAGCTTCGGCAGTCAGATGAAAAACAATCTGAATAAATATATAGGATTTAATTTGAGCGTGCCAATCTTCAACCGTTTTGCCACAAGAAACCGGGTACGCACCGCTCGTTTGCAACAAATAGATTTATCCTTGAAGTTGGATAACAGTAAAAAAATACTCTATAAAGAAATTCAGCAAGCCTGGTACAATGCTCTGGCAGCAGAAAGTAAATACAACTCCAGTGAAGTGGCAGTAAAAGCCAACGAAGAATCTTTCCGCCTGATGAGTGAGAAGTTCAATAACGGCAAGGCTACCTTTGTGGAATACAATGAAGCCAAACTTAATCTGACGAAAGCTCTTTCGGATAAGTTGCAGGCAAAATATGACTACCTGTTCCGGACTAAAATTCTGGATTTCTACAAAGGACAGGTCATTGAATGAAAAAAGATAAAGTTGAGTTTAGTATAGTAGTTCCTTAAAACATATCCGTTGGTTCATTCGTTATTATAGAAAGAACTAACGGATATGAAGTATTTTATCGTCCTAGTGATTGTAATGATTAGTAATACATTTTTAGGAGTTGCTAAACCAATGAAGAATCAAGCAGAAATCTATTTTGCGGGAGGATGTTTCTGGGGGACAGAACATTTCCTGAAACAAATTCGAGGAGTAGAAAATACTCAGGTAGGGTATGCCAACAGTAATGTTGCCAATCCGAGTTATGAACAGGTCTGTTCAGGAAAAACCAATGCTGCCGAAACAGTAAAGGTGGTTTATGATCCGAAAACGGTAGATTTGAATTTACTGCTCGATCTATATTTCAAGACAATCGATCCTACCAGCCTCAACCGGCAAGGTAATGACCGGGGAACGCAGTATAGAACCGGAATTTATTATGTAGATAAAGAAGATCTCCCTGTCATCAAGCAGGCGATTCAACTATTATCCGCGCAATATAAAACTCCTATCGTCCTAGAAGTAAAGCCATTGACAAATTTCTATCCGGCAGAGACTTACCACCAGGACTATCTGGATAAAAATCCGGGTGGATACTGCCATATCAATCCCGCTTTATTCGAAATGGCACGCAAAGCGAATGCGCCGAAAGCTAAAGCGTATCAAAAAGCGGATGATGCAACCCTTCGTAAGGAATTGTCGGCGGAACAATATGCCGTAACCCAAAAGAATGCCACTGAACCTGCTTTCCACAATAAATACTGGAATGAGCATCGTCCCGGCATTTATGTGGATATTACTACCGGAGAACCTCTGTTTGTCTCTACCGACAAGTTTGATTCAGGTTGCGGGTGGCCAAGCTTTTCCCAACCGATTCAAAAAGATCTAATCGCAGAAAAGAAAGATACTTCGCACGGCATGATACGTACGGAAGTACGCAGTAAAACCGGAGATGCTCATTTGGGACACGTATTCACAGATGGGCCGAAAGAGAAAGGTGGATTACGCTATTGCATCAATAGCGCTTCACTTCGTTTTATCCCGAAAGATAAAATGAAAGAGGAAGGTTATGGAGAATATCTACCACTCGTTAAATAGATATTGAAGAGTTACAAAAGCTAATCGTAACTGTTCATTAGAAAAACAGAACGGTGGATTATCCCATAAGGAAATCCACCGTTTTTAATGTAATTAAATTAAAAGAGAGAGAAGGAGTTTCACAACTCCGATTTATTTTTATCTGCTGGCAGTCAGCAGAGTTGCTTCATTAGTTGCCGGAGTAGATACATTCATAGCCCAGCTAGCAGCGGATTCTTCAATCCATTTATCATTCCATTTATAGTTCATATAAGCAACCGGCATATTAGCGTCGTTCAGTTCATAAACGCTCTTTTCAACAGATGCGTCGTAAGCTCTGTGAGAGTCATTCCAGCGTGCATATACCAAAGTGATTTCATTAGATGAATAAGTATAATCAATTTTAAAGTACGGTATCCATTTTTCAGTAGAAGCATCCCATTTGAAAGCTTCTTTGGAGGACATTCTCTTCTGATCGTCATAGGTAAAATCATATTTCATGTGGCGATAGAGAGAACCATCGAGTCTGTAAATCACTTTCGATACTACAAGATCATCTACTTTTTCTTCATTAGTAATGAAGTTATTACCCTGTGCCTTCACTGTTGTATTAGCGATTCCTGCAAATACCATAGCAACTAAAACGATCATTCTGAATAATACTGTAGTCTTCATAATTGTATATTTTTTATTTGTTCAACATTCTGTTTTTGTTCTTCTGTTTATTAGACGGATCAAGCGTCTCAAACGGTTGCAACATTCTGAAGTTTTTTTCATTTTTCTTCGTTGTCCGCTTGCGACTATAGAGATGCAACGAGCGTGCCAAAACGATAACTAACTAATAATCAAGGAAATCATAAAACAGAACGGTGTACGAAAACGAACAGTTGTACGCTTAAAAGCGAACAACTAACCATTTTTTTCGCATTTTCTTCTTTCTACTGATGAATATAACTCTAAAAATGGGAAAATACTCCGCTTGTTGCCCGAATTATTATCTACCTTTGCAGCGATTATCATATCAAGAAAAAGAAGATGGAAACGTCCAGCAAAAAAAGAATTATCATTCTATCGGCTATCGGTATCTTGCTTACCAGCCTTATTTGTCTCTTTGCATTCCGCAATGTCATTTTATGCCATATCGTTGACAAACGAGCTACACGTGCCGAACAAACATACGGTCTACAAATTCATTATCAGGAGTTACGAATGAAAGGCTACAATGAAGTGGCTTTACAAGGACTTTCTATTGTTCCCAACCAACGGGATACCCTCCTGACATTACAATCCGTCAATGTAAAACTAAGTTTTTGGGAATTGCTAAAAGGAGAAATCGAAGTACGGAATGTGCTTATGAATGGCCTTGCAATCAACTTCATCAAGCATGATAGCATAGCTAACTACGATTTCCTGTTCTTTAAACGGCAACAAGAAGCAGAACTCCAACCTGTCATAGAAAGTGACTATGCCAACCGTATTGACCGGATATTAAACCTCATTTACGGTTTCTTGCCTGAAAACGGGCAACTCAGGCAAATCAATATAACCGAACGTAAAGATAGTAATTTCGTTGCAGTCAACATTCCTTCTTTTATTATTGAGAACAATCATTTCCAATCAACCATTCAGATAAAAGAAGATACACTGCCTCAACAACTATGGGAAGCGACCGGCGAACTAAACAGAAGAGACTATACATTAAAAGCATCTCTCTTTGCCCCGGAAAAAAGAAAAATCTCACTACCTTATATTACCCGCCGTTTTGGAGCAGAAGTCACTTTCGACACCCTATCTTATAATATGACTAAAGATAAGCGTGCATCCAATCAACTGCTCCTCAAAGGAAAAGCGAGAGTGAACGGACTTGACGTATTTCATAAAGCTCTCTCTCCTGAAGTAATTCATCTCGATCGTGGACAACTCTGTTACGAGATGAACATTAGCGGGCACTCACTCGAACTGGATAGTACGACCATTGTTGATTTCAACAAACTCCAGTTTCATCCTTATTTGCGAGCCGAGAAAGAGAAAGGAAACTGGCATTTCACTGCTGCGGTCAACAAATCCTGGTTTCCGGCAGATGATCTGTTCAGCTCTCTCCCCAAAGGATTATTCAGCAATCTGGAAGGCATCAAGACAAGTGGCGAGTTGGCCTATCATTTTCTATTAGATATTGATTTTGCACAACTAGATAGTCTCAAACTGGAATCCGAACTGAAAGAGAAAGACTTCCGCATCACAAGCTATGGAGCCACTTCACTCTCCAAAATGTCCGGCGAGTTCATTTATACAGCTTATGAGAATGGAATACCGGTGCGGACTTTTCCTATTGGTCCCTCGTGCAAACACTTTACACCATTGGATAGCATTTCACCCATCCTAAGAATGTCCGTTATGCAAAGTGAAGATGGAGCATTCTTTTACCATCGCGGTTTCCTGCCCGATGCCCTACGGGAAGCATTGATTTACGACCTGCAAGTGAAACGCTTTGCACGTGGAGGAAGCACGATCACCATGCAACTCGTAAAGAATGTATTCCTGAACCGTAATAAGAACTTTGCACGTAAATTGGAAGAGGCATTGATTGTATGGCTAATAGAAAATGAAAGATTAACTTCTAAAGAACGCATGTACGAAGTATATCTGAACATTGTTGAATGGGGACCGCTCGTTTATGGTATTCAGGAAGCTTCTGCTTATTATTTCAATAAACGCCCTTCACAACTGAACACGGAAGAAAGTATTTTCCTGGCTTCCATTATCCCGAAGCCCAAGCATTTCCGCAGCTCTTTTGCTGAAGGCGGACAGTTAAAGGAGAATATGGAAGGCTATTATAAGTTGATAGCCAAGCGGCTTGCACAGAAAGGAGTAATAAGTGAAATCGAGGCGGATAGTATCCGCCCCGATATCCAAGTTACGGGCGCTGCCCGGAATAGTCTAGCCGGTGAAAACCCGGAGTCTAGTTCTCCTTCCGCTGAGGAGTAATGAGATTGATATAAATAATAAAGGAATAGGTTATCTTCTTGAACTGCTGCTGTTTCTTTCAGAGGAACGGGAAGAACTTTGAGTGCTATTGCTTCTCGTACTTCCGGAAGAAGAGCGTCTTTCTGTTTGTCCACTAGAAACATTGCTCCGGGTAGAGCTCGAGCTACCGCTACTCCGGTTAGAAGTGGTACTGCTGCTACGACTGGTAGTACTACCGCTACTGCGACCAGAATCACTGCGACTGGAACTACTACGATTGGAACTACCGCGACTGGAACCGGAAGAGCTATTATTTCTCTCGGAACTGTTATTTCTATTATAGGAACCACTATCGTTTCGTTTACTTGAACTTTCTCTCGAACTGCTACTTGTTTTTCCACTTTCACGATTGGAGGAACTGGAACCAGTTGAACTTCCGCTTGTTGGTCTGCGATTAGAGCTTGAAGAACCGGAACCTGTTTCCGGACGACGACCAGAATTACGATCACTTTCTACTCTATTCGTATTCCCATTTTTATCAGGAGCAACATTGTTACCAGGTCTTCCACTTCCGGACGGTGTAGATGGTCTGACAGAAGTCGAAGGTCGATCTCCTCCAGATTCCGGACGGGGACGTGTTGACGTACCAGGTCTTGTTGTCGTTCCGGGACGAGTAGAAGTATCAGGACGAGTAGAGGTACTTGGGCGAGACGTACCAGGACGCGTTGTCGATGAACCCGGACGGGAAGAATTACCCGGACGTGTCGGTGCATTATGCGGACGAGTGGAAGTATTCGGACGGAACCGGACAGAACCGAAATCCGAACGACGATAAGAGTGGAATACTCGCTGATCTCTCACCCGATGCGGTGCAGAATAATGGTTGAAATTAGTATATCTGCCCCGATAATAACTCACATGGTGAAAGTGTGGACGATAATGTGCTCCACAATAAGTACGGTAATGGTAAGGCACACCAAAATAAAACAAACTACGATTCGGGTAATTAACATAAACCCTGAAACTCCATTTCCCTCCGGTTACATAGATTGGCCGATAGAAATACCCGGCACCGAGGAACCGGCGATACTGTGCATCACTCAATACCCAGCGAAGATCGTCGTTACGGATATCCAACGCTTCATAATAATCATCCAATGCCCATTCGTAACCACGTGCTACGTAATCCATGATATTACGGACAGAATAAATAAAGTCGTAATTAATTTCATACGCATCATTATATTGCTGTGTACTCAAGCTCAATTCATATGCCATCTTATCGGTAAGAAAACGCGTCTCCTTACGTACCTTGCTAGTGCTCATTCCAGCCATTACGGTCATATTGGCAGTCAGACCGACAGCAAAGAGTAAAAACAGTATTCGTTTCATAATTCAATCTCCTATCATTTATTATTCTGATGATATTCCTCAATAAACTTACGCATCTCATCTTTATATGCATTAGAAAATAAAATATCGATCACCTTATTAAAATTTCTTTTATCCCTTACATAAGGATACAGCTTCTTCATCATCTCCACCTGGTCAGGAGTATACGAAATCTCCTTCACTATTTTCACACATTGATTTGAAGTGACATCATACGTTCTCAACATCCGATCGACAAGCTTCTTCTGGTCTTCATTCATAACCGTTATTTTGAGCTTATTGATAAATTCATCAAACTCCGGATCAGTCATCAAACGAGCTTCTTCCACTTGTTCATGATTAGGAAAGACTTCAACGGTAGTGTTCACAGCAGGCGGTACTACAACGGAATGCATTGGTGCAGGTCTGCCATAACCTTTGAACGTATCCATACTAACCACCTCTCTATTTACAAACTGAACGATTATCGTCACAGGTTCCGAAGTAAGTACAGGCGTACCGTTATCACGATGGAATTCCCATTCTTCCATATCACCGTCAAAACGCCGGAAATCAGGTTTTCCTAAAACGGACTCTACCTGCGATTGAGTCATTCCCTGATATATACCCATCATCTGTTTGGTAGATACATAGCTGGTAAAACAGCCACTGACCAATATTCCCAACGCCAAACACAGCATAATATGTATCTTTTTCATAACCGTATCGTTTTTAGTTAATAGTATCAACGTTTACCGTACCCTATGATAAAATCCTTCATCTTTTCCTTGCTGGAGCTAAATGTCAGGGTATTAATCACCGTAAAGAAAGCTTCCTTATCTACAATCCGGGGATACATGATCTTCATAATCTCCATCCGGTCATCATCGAATGTATATAGTTTGGTCAGTTGGAGACATTGGGCAGATGTGAAATCAGAACCAGCCAATGCAGCATTGAGCAACTTCATACGGTCATCTTTAAAAGGCTCATTCTTCATCTCTTTATAAAACGTTTGGAAGAGCTGATCGTTCATCACCCTGTTGTAACCATATCCCGGACGATGTTCTCCCTGTTCGGGACGGCCGAGTCTTTCCGGGCGCATGTTATCACGTCCGTCTACCCATATTTCTGTCACTCCCCTCCCATCAAAATAAACGAAATCTTTATATAATTTTTCTCCTTTCCATACTCGCTCTCCCGCACGGGTAAAGCGGGTGGCAAACACTTCAACAGTATAATGTCCGGGATTTAAATTGGCTATAAAGCAGGTAGTAGTAGGTAAACATATCTGGCTCCCTCCCAGGTAAACAAGAATCGGAGTATTCCCGCCATCGATACGGATTCCGTTAACAGACTGCGCTTGTAAGGAGAGGGCAGCGAACAGGATGCAGAAACTTATTATAATCTTACGCATAGCTTATCTAGTTTTTATTATTTATATCTTTAATCTGATAGCACAAAAATAGGGTGAGGAAACTCCCCACCCCAATGATTCTCTCTATTCGTATGTAGGGAAATTCCTATTCTGTTTAGGAATCCGCCAAAGCAATGCCATCCTCATGCAAGGTAATCAGACGTTTCTTATACAAGTCGCCCACTCCTTTCTTAAAGGTTTTCTTGCTAACACCAAACGTGTCATAAATATCTTCCGCAGGACTTTTATCATTCAAGTTGATCCGTCCTCCATGCGCTTTGATATAGTCGAGCAGCGTTTTCGAAAAATCGTCAATCTTTTCAAAACCGGGTTTCTGAAGAATCAGGTCTACCTTACCATCTTCACGCACCTGTTTCACAAAAGCTTTCATCTCCATTCCTGTTTCCAACGGACAGAATATTTCATTTTCATACAGCAAACCGCTATACTTATTATCTATAATCGCTTTAAAGCCCAAATCCGTCTTCTGCCAGATAAGGATATTCACTTCTGCTTCCGGAGTATATTCCGGCTTTTCTTTCAACAGATAACGTTCCACCTTTGCTGAAGCCACAATACGATAACTCTCTTCATCCAAATGCGCATGGACCACATATTTCCGCCCAACCTGCATTTTCATCTTCTGCTCACTGAACGGAACGAACAGGTCTTTCATCAATCCCCAGTTCAGGAAAGCTCCGTATTGATTCACCCAGGAGACTTCCAGACAGGCAAACTGACCTACCTGCACCAACGGAGTCAGCGTCGTAGCAATCAGTCTTTCATCCATATCCAGATAAAGAAACACGTTCAAAAAATCTCCTATCTTACAGTCTTCGGGCACATAGCGGGTAGGCAACAAAATCTCACCTTCTTCCCCACCATCGAGATATACGCCGAAATCTACTTCTTTCACGACTTCAAGCTGATTGAACTTTCCTAATTCGATGCTCATATTCTTATCTATTTATTGTAATAAGACACAAAGATAATCTATTTTGAATAGATCTCTCAAACAGTCAGCCATAACTTTTCGTTATCGGGCAAAACTATTTGCAATGAACAATCTGCTTTCTAATATGTTAACTTTGTAGCGACAAAAAGAAAAAGTAAATTATTCACCTTTAAACATATAAACTTATGGAATTTCTAACCAACGAGAAACTTACGATTGTAGGAGCTGCCGGAATGATCGGCTCCAATATGGCACAAACAGCCATGATGATGAGACTCACTCCGAATATTTGCCTGTATGATCCATTTGCCCCGGCTCTGGAAGGAGTAGCTGAAGAATTGTATCACTGCGGTTTTGAAGGTGTCAACCTTACATTTACTTCCGATATCAAAGAAGCGCTGACAGGAGCTTCTTACATTGTCTCTTCCGGTGGAGCTGCCCGTAAAGCAGGTATGACCCGCGAAGATTTGCTGAAGGGAAATGCAGAAATTGCCGCTCAATTCGGTAAAGATGTTCATCAATATTGCCCGAACGTAAAACATATCGTTGTGATCTTTAATCCTGCAGACATCACCGGATTGATTACTTTGTTGTATTCAGGTTTGAAACCCTCTCAAGTTTCTACACTGGCTGCCCTGGACAGCACGCGTCTGCAAAACGAACTGGTGAAATTCTTCCATATCCCGGCTTCCGACATTCAGAATTGCCGTACGTATGGTGGTCATGGCGAACAAATGGCTGTATTCGCATCTACAACCAAAATAAAAGGAGAGCCTTTGACCGATTTCATCGGCACTACCCGTCTTCCATTGGCAGATTGGGAAGCACTGAAAGTACGTGTCATCCAGGGTGGTAAGCATATTATCGACCTGCGCGGTCGTTCTTCTTTCCAAAGCCCGGCTTATCTTTCTATCGAAATGATTGCCGCTGCTATGGGTGGACAACCTTTCCGCTGGCCTGCCGGAACGTATGTTTCTAACAGTAAGTTCGACCATATCATGATGGCGATGGAAACTTCAATAACTAAAGACGGCGTCACTTATAAAGAAGTAGCCGGAACTCCTGCCGAACAGGAAGAATTGGAAAAAAGCTACGAGCATTTATGCAAACTTCGTGATGAAGTGATTGAAATGGGGATCATCCCAGCTATTAAAGACTGGCACGCATTGAATCCCAATATTGACTAATCAAACAATATTAGCAAAAAGCCGAAAAAGAGAAAATACATCTCTTTTTCGGCTTTTATTCCAATTACTTACATATCACATATACCCCCCACTTAGTCTATAAATCTTTCAAGACTCCAATTCAAATGACTATGCAAAGTTGGGGATAATTCGTCAATTAAAAAAATAGACAAAATGGGGAAAGTACCTAAACTGAAGTTACAGGTACTCAAAGTGCGAAATATAGTGATTATCCTATCCAAATTAGTGAATGGAATAAAACTGCGCATCGAAGTTTATAAAATATCTGTCATTTTTGAGAAGTACATTCGGAACAAACTCCTTTTAGTACATAGTTTATACTATGCAAAGTAAATCCTTTAGGCAAATCAATCACCGGGATATGTGTACCTTCCAGGCAGAATGTACGATGACATTTCTCACAATAAAAATGCGAATGTAAATCCTGTACCACACAATTGCAGGAGTTGTCGCAAACGGCATACTTCAACGAGCCGCTCCCATCGTCTATGCTATGTATGAGGTGATGAGACAAGAAGAGAGCGATGGTACGGGATATAGTCGATTTATCGACTGTATCGAGCAGTGTTTCCAAATCGAGCAATGACACCGCACGCTCTGCCTGCATCATCGCTTTTATCACCAGAAGCCTTATGGCAGTTGGCTTGATACCTCTTCTATCCAACTTATCCAAATAAATATCTTCTTCCATCTTTCTCCTATTTTATCATTTTCTGTATTCTGACAGCATTCATAATGGCAAGTAGCGCAACACCCACATCTGCAAAGACAGCTTCCCAAAGAGTAGCAATTCCACCGGCTCCCAAAATCAATACAAGTAATTTCACTCCAAATGCCAGTGATACATTCTGCCAAATAATTCTTCGTGTCAGTTTTCCTACTTTGATAGCTTCGGCTACCTTCGACGGCTGGTCTGTCTGTATCACGACATCGGCTGTTTCAATAGCCGCATCACTACCCAGTCCTCCCATAGCAATGCCAACATGACTTAGAGTGAGCACCGGTGCATCGTTCATTCCATCACCGACAAATGCGATCCGGTTTGCCTCATCCTGCCGCAGCTCTTCCAGATGATTCACTTTTCCTTCCGGCAACAGGTCACCATAAGCTTTCGATATACCGAGCTTTTCTGCAAAGTTAGTAACAATACTCTGTTTATCACCGGATAGTATCTGGATGTTTTCAATATTTAAAGCTTTTAAATTGTCAATAGCTACCTTTGCGTCCTCTTTCAGGGCATCAGCCAGCAGCAGATAACCTGCATAACGGTTTTCAACAGCACAGACTACAATGGTATCCGTTATCTTCAATAATTCTTGCGGAAAGGATATATCAAACTTGGACAATAACCGGCAATTACCAACCAGAACCGGTATTCCGTCTACCGTTGCTTCCAATCCGAAGCCGGCATATTCATTCGTATCGATAACAGCTACACGTTCTATGTTTTGTTCTTTTGCGTAGTTTACAACAGCCTTGGCAATCGGATGTGTGCTATCACTTTCTACCGAAGCAATCAGTTTCACTAATTCTTCTTCCGAAATATCGCCTGCACTTTTACAAGCCTGCACGTCAAAGGTTCCTTTTGTCAGGGTTCCTGTTTTATCGAATACCACCGTATTGATCTTAGTGATAGCGTCCAGATAATTACCGCCTTTGAATAAAATCCCCAATCGGGATGCCGCTCCGATACCACCAAAATAGCCTAATGGAATACTAACCACCAATGCGCATGGACATGAAATCACCAAAAAGACCAAAGCTCTGTATAGCCAATCATTAAATGTGAATACAAATGCAGGATTGATAAGTGAATAGACAAATGGAGATAATACAATTAATACGGCCAGTATGATAACAATCGGTGTGTAAACACGGGCAAATTTACGAATAAACAATTCTGCCGGGGCTTTGCGTTCGGCGGCATTTTGAACAAGTTCCAATATTCGGGCGAGTGCACTCTTGTCAAAAGGTCTCGTCACTTCGAGTCGGATTACCTTGTCGGTTACAATCATTCCGGCAAGCACTTCCTCTCCTTTCCGGATATTACGAGGTACGCTTTCGCCCGTTAATGCGGCTGTATTAAAAGCGGCAACCTCATTCTGCATGGTTCCATCAAGTGGCACTCGTTCGCCTGCCTTTATTTCTATGATTTCGCCGACTTTTATCTTTTTAGGACTTTCAATAACAAGATTACCCTCTCTAAATACCAACGCTTTTTCGGGTCTTACGTCCAATAAGGCTCCGATATTACGTTTAGCTTTATCTACCGCTTTACCCTGAAACAGTTCTCCTACTGTATAAAATAGCATCACGGCTACTCCTTCCGGATATTCGCCAATATAGAAAGCTCCCAAAGTAGCAATAACCATTAGGGTGAACTCACTAAAATAGTCTTTTTCCCTGATGCTTCCCCAGGCTTCTTTCATCACCGGAATTCCTACCGGAAGATAGGCTAATAGATACCAAACTAAAGCGACTGGTCTTTCACGAAAGAAAGCTAAATTCGTCACATTCATCACGATACCGCTTATCAACAAGATAAACGAAAGTCCTACTTTCCAATATTCATGGAATATCCTTTTCTTTTTATCTTCATATTTTTCGGTTACACATTCATGTGTATGTGCGCAACAACTACAATGTCCCATACTTATTCATCTTTTATTTCTGATACAAAGGTAGCGAATGATTCGTGCAACTAAGTTGCAAAAGTGATTTCAAATAAGGTGAATGTTATATTACTATAATCATGGAACTGAAAAAAAACATCCAAATAATCTCGTTTTTTAAACATTTAATCTCCCTTATTTGCTATTCATTCCATATATGAGAAATAAAGGAGAAATTATTTGTTCATTTTATCATATCTTTGTACTTTAATCATCTATATATGAAACAATACATTTTTCTGTTTTTATTTTTATTGTCAGGATGTGGTAAAGATGAGGATGTTCCGGAAAATAAAACCAATCCATCTGTTCCTGATAATCTAAAAGAGTGGGTAACTGACGATGTCGTTTGTCTCACAAGTAATCAGAAGGAACATATTATTGATAGTAATGAAGGAGTATTATATTTTAATGCTAATACGCCTACTGAACTATTGCCAACTACGGGAGAGATTATCCTTGAAAATGAACTTTCAGATAAATTTCCTTCAGGCTTTTATGGAAAGGTAGCACAAGTGAATAAAGAAAATGCTCATTTTGTTGTAAGTACGGAATGGGCTCCACTCAGTGAAGCTTTTACATCACTTCCTGATCAAACTTTTGACATGGCTGATTATATTACAGGGTTTGTCCAGTCAGACGGAGAAGAAGCTGTAGTACAAAAACATTATGCAATAAATCCTATAACAAAAGGAATAGAACCCGGGACAGAAGTCAATATTAAACTTAAGGGAGATGGTTGGTCTGTGGAAGGTCCTTTTGACATGAAAGCTAAAATACTTTTTTCAGGTGGAGATATTCATAATTTTCGAGTTGACTTAGATTATGAGATAAAAAGTAAATTGAACGTTTCATTTACAAAAGAAGTTGAATTTAAGAAAACGGCAACAGCTACACCTCCTAAGAAAATAGGCGAATTTATAATAAGAGTAATTCCTGCCAATGTTGTAATTACTCCAGTCATTGTGGTGTATGCTCAATTGGATGGCAACGGTAAGGTTTCATTAAGCGCATCATTAACGGCTAGTTCTCGAATGCAACCATACATACAATATAATCAAGGACAATTTGGTTGTGGCTTAGAAAACCCAGCATGGCCATTGTTAGACTTCAAATTGAATGGCATTGAAATGGAGGCGGAGTTAAATGAAAGTTTAGCTCTTGCATTTCAGGCTCGTCTTTTTAATTATGAAAATATACGTATTGAGTTAGGAACTCGTCTAATATTTACAGAAAAGGCTAAATTCAGGCTTAACTACTTTAATAAAGCTTCATTGCAGAATGGAGAAGCATACGCTTCATTAAATGAAAATGAATTATCTTGCATCTTTAAGGCTTGTGTATATGCCGAAGCTGTTTGCAATTTAATAACAAAGAAAAAAGAAGATTCTAATGATAAGGAAAAGGATGAGGATAAGAAAAAGGAAATAGAAATTGAAGGTAGTTGGGAGGAACCTATATTCCCTGAAAAAGAACTTCTGAAACGAAAACTTTTACCTGCTTTTGAAGATTTAAATTTTGATGTACAGCATAAGCAGCATAAAGCGATATTTTCCTATCAATGTTCAGGGTGTCTTTTCACAGAATCTGTACAGATGGGATACGCCTTATATGATTTAGATGATGAGAATGATCAGCCAATCCGCATGGTATTGAAAGATAGTTATTACGTGAAAAGTGATATGGAAGCCGGAAAACGAGTGTTTAAATTTGAGATAGAGAATTTAGAAGAGGGAAAAAATTATTATGTCCGCCCGCTATTCAAAATATATGATAAAACAATGGTATCTGACGACCGTGCTGAATATGAGATTTTAGTTGGAAAATGGCAAGTCATAACACAAATTGATACTTATATTAACAATAGTGATGGTAGCCAAACTGTTTACCGTTGCGAACATCCTGGAACATTCGAGTTTAAGTCGGATAGATCCGGTATTCAAACTGGGATGCATTACGGTGATGTGGATGATGGGACAGAGGATCCTGATGCCGATTGGCATCCTGAAGCCAAAATATTATTCAATTGGATAAAAAACGATAAGCAATTGATGATAAACATTGTCAGAACAGAGGGAATCCCGATGAATAATATTCCGACAACTATTGATGCGTTAATCGGAGATGTTACATCTGAAAAATTAGTATTCAGTTATCCAATCAATACGATACCTGAAGAAACAGCTTTCAGAGTAATAACATGTAAACGCATAGAGGAATAAGCGTTTTTTAATGGATAAATAATTTCTCAACATATCTTATACAATGGAGTAATACCTGTTTGAATAGCTGCGATAAGTTTCACTACCGCAGCAACCATTTTCAAACAGGCACTACTTCTATATCCAATTCATTCCCTGAAATTGTCCTTTCTTCATCCCAAGTAATGATAAAAGTCTACTTCAATACCCTTATTATAAAAGAACACTCTATCTTCTTTTCCATAAATATGCTCTTTATATTGCAAAAATATAGCAAAAACATGCTTAATATATTAAGCAAGGCTTCCTTTTCTTTCCAACCACAGCTAATATTTTCTTCAGTTATCAACTGCTACTTATCCTTTACAGGACGAACTTTAAATCCGAAGCAACGATCGTAGCCATTCAATTGACCGTAGTCAAAGCCCATTGTAGCAAGACTTTCGTCACACCAGCCGAGCTTCTCGCCGGCACCAAAGAGAAAACCTCCGTAACATTTGCCCTTGTTACTAGAAGCTTGTTGAATTTGCGTAGACGAAACCAGACTATTTCAAACGATTTTATGGAACATAGAACAAAAACACTCTGTACAGAGAAAAAATAAAGAATGAAAGACTGCATAACTTAATTAATTGTTATCTTTGCACAATCAGTCGTAGTGCGACTGTATTGTTTGTTTTAAGAAAAAAGCGTTTAGCTGATTTCTGTGCCAGAGAAAAGTCCAAAATTCCAAACACACAGAGAAGCAGATAGATGCTCCTTGCAATACGCGGGGAGTGTTTCCTGTTTGTGTGTTTAGGGCTTGGACTCCCTCTCTGGCGGATAGGCAAATGCTCTCCGCTTTTTTTGTGCCTATAAATTTGCAATAGATACAAACGACAAATTAGTAATAATCACAAAGGCAAGTCAATTCGGG
Source organism: Bacteroides sp. AF32-8BH (assembly GCF_003435205.1). NCBI lineage: Bacteria > Pseudomonadati > Bacteroidota > Bacteroidia > Bacteroidales > Bacteroidaceae > Bacteroides > Bacteroides sp. AF32-8BH. Next base: position 169,741 of record NZ_QVLZ01000009.1, read on the forward strand.
TGGAGCGGCACCCGAACGGCTGCAAAGTCGAAAACGTAACATTTAGATGTTGCTACTTGCCTTTGAAAATATAAGAGGTAAAGGCTAGCAATACCCTCGAGGGGAACAAATGGATTCATCCAGGAGTTCCACTCTATTTTTGTAAAGATGTGTACTATTGGAAAGACAGACATTAGGCCTACATATAAATTTAATGATTCTTATTGTCAACCAAAGTTTTTCCCCGATAGTATAATGATTATCATCGGTTTACATGCTGACAATAAGCCATGACAATAGGCTGATAATAAAAAATTAGAATTTTTATTGTCAGCCTGTTCTTTGATTGCTTTGGGGCAGGATTATAGGATTCGTTTCAATCCAGCGATATACTCTGACTTAATTCCCAGCCTGATCCATTTTATAAGCACCCGAAGGACATCATCGCTTGCAGTAACAATACCATTCACATAGAAAGCAGCTTTTTAAAATGAACCCTCCTACTAAATGAATGTTATATAGCCGGTATCTTTCACTTAACAAGTAGGTATTGTTCCATTAAAGCATCAGTATTGTTAACTCTCCACGGCCGTGACGAGATCTTTCCACGACCGTGGTAGGAACTCGCCACGGCTGTGGGAAGAAGTCACCACGGCCGTGACAAAGTAAAGATAGCGGTACTTTAGTAGAACTATACTGGCACTCAAGGGCAACTACATAGGCACGTTAATGGAACTATATAGGTAGATATCACTTTGGAAGGCTGTTATTAAAATGCGACGTTACTTCAGAACATGCTTCTAAAGCTATTATTTATCAAGTCATAAAAGTATGATAAGAGATAAAAATAAGGCTGACAGTAAAAGTAGAGATATTTTATTGTCAGCCTATTATCAGCATCTATTGTCAGGTGATATAGTACTGCTATTCAGATACTTAAATATCATCCTGACAGTTTGACAATAAGACTGATATAAATCAATAGAAACGATCATAAAATTTTTAATTGGGAAGGGTAAAGAATTTATAAAAAGAAAGAAAAAGTTTGCCGTTCCCTTAAGAATAAATATCTTTGTAACCGTGGTTACAGTAACCACAGTTACTAATATAATTCACTGACTATGAGGTTTTATAATAGAGAAGAAGAACTAAAAGAGCTAAAACGAATTCAGAAATTGGCATTTGAGGAAAGTTCAAGAATGACAGTCGTTACCGGCCGCCGTAGAATTGGGAAGACAAGCCTCATCATGAAAGCTGTTGAACAGACTCCCACTGTCTACCTATTTATAGGACGTAAAAATGAGGCAACTTTGTGCGAAGAATTCATCCCACTTATCGCACAAGCCCTGCAAATCTTTGTTCCGACAGAAATCCGAAGTTTCCGAAACTTATTCCAATACCTAATGCAGCTTTCGACACAACGGACTTTCAATCTGGTTATTGATGAATTTCAGGAATTCTATACTATTAATGAATCCATATTCAGCGATATGCAAAATATTTGGGACCAATACCGGAAGTCCTCACACATGAATTTGATCGTCAGTGGTTCCATCTATTCTCTGATGCAGAGAATTTTCCAAGACAATAAAGAGCCACTCTTCGGAAGAGCTGATAACATAATCAAGCTGTCAGCATTCAATCTCTCTGTCCTGAAAGAAATCATGTGTGAATATGCCCCGACACACTCGAATGATGACCTTTTAGCACTTTATACTTTTACTGGCGGGGTGCCTAAATACGTAGAACTTTTTTGTGACAACCATACGCTCCACGTGGAAAGCATGATCCATTTTATGGCTCGTGATAATTCTCCCTTTACCGAAGAAGGAAAAAATCTGTTGATAGAAGAATTTGGGAAAAATTACGGGACCTACTTTTCTATTTTAAGTGCAATTGCCGGAGGTAGAAATACACAAGCAGAAATTGAGGCAACACTAGGAGAAAAAAGCGTAGGCGGCTATCTGAAACGTCTGATAGACGATTATAATATTATCATACGCCAACGTCCCATTTTAGCTAAAGAAAGCTCAACAACTGTCCGATATGAAATATGCGATAATTTTATTAGGTTTTGGTTCAATTACTTCGATCGTAACCGTTCATTGATAGAAATTAAAAACTTTGTAGGGCTGCGTAATATCATAGAAACTGATTATCCAACCTACAGCGGAAAGATATTAGAACTTTACTTCAAACAGAAATTCGCGGAAAGTTATCAATTCCGTGCTATCGGATCATGGTGGGAAACCAAAGGGAATCAAAACGAAATAGATATTGTTGCACTCGGTCTTGAAAAAAACAAAGCAGTAGTTGCTGAAGTAAAACGCCAACGTAAAAACTTTAAGCCGGAGTTGCTGGAACAGAAAGTTGAACATTTGAAGAAAAAGCTATTGCCTCGTTATACCATTGAAACAATGTGTTTGTCGTTGGAAGATATGTAGTACTTAGTCAGGCACGGATTACAGTTTTTCTATGAGCTTAGTACCCCATCACCTGTATTCCGTGCCCAATATAATATCATTGCTGGTTTTCTTCCCGGTCTGTCCGGATAAACTCCAAGAGTCGTTCCACCGCCTCTTCTTCAGGAATATTCTTCTCTACACACACCTTACCTTTATAAAGACTGATCTTGCCCCGTCCTGCTCCTACATAACCGTAGTCAGCATCTGCCATCTCACCGGGACCATTCACGATACACCCCATGATGCCGATCTTCAACCCTTTCAAATGTGAAGTGGCTGCCTTAATACGGGCAATAGTCTTTTCCAAGTCGTAAAGTGTACGGCCGCAACCGGGACAAGATATATATTCTGTTTTGGAGGTACGGGTACGTCCGGCCTGCAAGATTCCGAAAGCAGTAGCATCAACGACGGCATGGCTCAAGTTACCCTGATTGAACAGGAAGATGCCATCACAAAGACCGTCAAAAATCAAGGCTCCCATATCGACTGCGGACTTTATCTGCAAATTCTCCGCATCATCTTCCGAATAATGCTGGAAGAAGACAACCGGATTTTGCAAACCTTCCGTCATTAGTTGATGTACCAGTGCACGGTGCTCACCCAAACGGTTCGGATGATTGCTTTGGGAAACAATCACTACTTCCGGATGATGTTTCAGGCAGGCTATCACTTCGTCCGTTTGTGCCATGTAGGGCATAAACAGGAATTTAAGCTCTGCATTGCATTCTCCCATTAACGGCAGCTGTGCATGATTGAATGCAGGCCAGGTTCCGTCTTCTCCCTGCCATACATCCGCATCAAGAATATATTCTACTCCGTCTTCCCGTTGATCGGGCAAGGTTCTTCCGGCATAAATATAGTCCGGTGTGAATTGCAGGTTTACCTCTGTCTTCCCATCCATACGGTCGGCAATAACCACAGGTACATGTTCACCTCCGATATTACGGACGGCTTTTGTCTTGCGACGTTCGGGAGACAGATAATTGAATTCCGGTGCCTCCAATCCCGGGATATAAGGATGATCCTGCCTCAACAGAACATAATCCACCAGTTTACGGGCCACCGGGATTTCAGCTTCAGGAGCTTCGCTCAAAGAGACCCGAATGGTATCTCCCAATCCGTCACTCAACAGCGCACCGATGCCAAGGGCGGACTTGATACGTCCGTCTTCTCCATCTCCGGCTTCTGTCACCCCAAGGTGGAGCGGGAAAGTCATCCCCTCTTTTTCCATGACGTCCACCAACAGACGAACAGTCTTCACCATTACCACTGTATTGGAGGCTTTGATGGAAATCACTACATCTGTGAAGTCCTCCGCTACACAGATACGAAGGAATTCCATACAGGATTCCACCATTCCTTCGGGAGTATCGCCATAACGGGACATGATACGATCGGACAGAGAGCCATGATTTACTCCGATCCGGATAGCCGTGTGATTCTCTTTACAGATATTCAGGAACGGGACAAACCGGTCATGGATTTTCTGTATTTCCTGCGCATACTCCTCGTCTGTATATTCCAGTTTCTTAAAAGTACGAGCAGCATCTACATAATTTCCCGGATTGATTCGCACCTTTTCCGCATATTGAGCAGCCACGTCTGCCACTTTCGGATTGAAATGCACATCAGCAACCAACGGAACCATATATCCCTGGCTACGCAGTCCGATATTAATGTTCATCAGATTTTCGGCTTCTTTGATGCCCTGGGTTGTGAGGCGTACATACTCTCCACCTGCATCAACAATACGTTTCGCCTGTTCCACACAAGCCTGTGTATCCTGTGTAGACGTGTTTGTCATCGACTGGACACGAATAGAATTGGGGCCGCCCAACGGCACAGCCCCAATATTTACTTCTGTGGTTTCTCTTCGAAAATAATTGAATAGATCCATTAGTTCGTTTTATATTCAAACTTCACTTCTTTCAGTTCTTCGTTTGCTTTTACGATTTTCTTTTTCAGTCCTTCCTTGTAAGCAGCAAAAGCTTCTGCCAGTTTCTCATCGCTCAATGCCAGCATCTGGATGGCAAGGATAGCGGCATTCATCGCTCCATTGATGGCAACCGTTGCTACAGGAATGCCCGGAGGCATCTGAATGATAGAATAAAGTGCATCCACACCATCGAGCACGGAACCTTTTACAGGTACTCCGATCACCGGCAATGTAGTGTTAGCCGCAATTACACCGGGAAGGGCGGCAGCCATTCCAGCAGCAGCGATAATTACTTTAATGCCACGGTTGCGGGCATTCTTCGCAAACTCTTCCACAGCTTCGGGCGTGCGGTGAGCAGAAAGAGCGTTCATTTCGAACGGTACATGCATATCATTCAGTAGCTGTGCAGCCTTCTCCATAACAGGAAGGTCGGACGTGCTGCCCATGATAATACTTACAATTGGAGTCATAGAATAAAAATTAAAAGCCTCTTCACAGCCCTTTCACGAAGAGAGGGGGTTCAGCTACATTCAACTTATATTAGTTATATTTCTGTTTGCACTATCCGTTTACCACGGCTTTATAGGCTTCGGCATCCAGCAGATCTTCTACAGCTTTCAAATCAGCCGGTTTCACTTTAATCAACCAACCTTCGCCATAGGGATCTTTATTTACCAGTTCCGGGTTTTCTTCCAATGCTTCATTTTGTTCGAGCACCTCACCTGCTATCGGCAGGAAAAGGTCGGAAATAGTTTTCACTACTTCAATCGTTCCGAAAGTTTCACCGGCTTCCAACGTTTCACCAACAGTCGGGATATCTACGAACACAATATCGCCCAATTGTTCCTGTGCATAATCGGTGATACCAACGTATGCAATGTCTCCGTCAACGCGAATCCATTCGTGTTCGTTCGTGTACTTTAAATTCTGTGGAAAGTTCATAATGATTAGTTTTTAGGATTTATACTGTTTTAAAATAAAAATACTCGAAATAAGATGTTACTCACCGGATGAAGTACCAAAAGGGCACATATCAGACCGACAGCAAAACCGGAAAGCACCTCACCCAGCGTGTGATGCCCCAGAACAATGCGTGCAGAGCCCAATATACCGGCAATCAAAATAAACAGACATAGCCATCCGACCGGATTGTAACCGAACAAGGCACTGAAAGAAATCAAGCCTCCGATCACCCCGCCCATTCCTGCCATGTGTTCGCTCAACTTCCATTTCAGGTTTACTGCAATGCAAATGATAGACACTACCAGGGAAGCAAGAATGATACCAGTCATATACCACGGGATATTCAACTTACGCATCATCAGCAGGCAGAACACATACGAGATGATGGTCAGCAGAATAGGTACATAACGCTTCTTACGTTCACTCAACTCCTGACGGGCAAATCCATTGATTTTACGAAACAGGAAAATGGTAATAGTAGGTGTCAGTATGGTGAAGCAGTAAACGATTCCCAACACTATCAACTTATATTGTATCGGCATGATACGAAGATAAGAAAACAGGAATAACACCAGAAACGATAAAAACGGAATAGAAAATGGAGTAAAGACCATCGAAGTGGCTCTCGCCACCTGCAACATCGTCTTATCCGCTATGATATGTTCTCTCTCTCTGTCCACTCTTCTTTGATTACTAGTTACTAATTACAAATTACAATTCTCATTCTTCATTGTCAATTATCCATTATTTCCGCAGTCTCGCCACGGGGATATTCAGTTGTTGACGGTATTTGGCTACTGTCCTGCGGGCAATGGGATAACCTTTCTCCTTTAATATATCCGCCAATTCATCATCGGTCAGGGGTTTCTTCTTGTCCTCGCCTTCAATACACTCTTTCAGGATCTTACGAATCTCACGGACAGACATCTCTTCGCCATCTTCTGTGGTATATCCGTCGCTGAAAAAGTATTTGAGCGGATAGATACCGTAATTCGTCTGTACATATTTACTGTTACTCACACGGGAGATTGTCGAAATATCCAATCCCGTACGTTCCGCCACGTCTTTCAGAATCATCGGTTTCAATAGCGATTCATCTCCTTCCAAGAAGAAAGGACGTTGCAGGTCGATAATCGCCTGCATGGTAACCATCAAGGTATTCTGACGCTGACGGACAGCATCGATAAATCCTTGTGCCGCATCCATTTTCTGTTTCAGAAACATCATCGCTTCTTTAGATTCCTTAGACTGGTTAGCCCTGTTTTTTGTATGCTCCTCCACCATTTCCGTGAAGTCACGACTCATACGGAGTTCGGGAACATTGCGGTTATTGAGACTTACATTGATGGTTCCGTCATCATACGTTTCCACAATAAAGTCAGGAACTATTTGTTGGAGATTTCTGCCAATTGCTTCTCCTAAAGAAGCACCCGGACGTGGATTCAGTTTGGTTATTTCAGTAATGGTTTCCCGGAAAGTCTCTTCATCAATATCCAGTTTCTTTATAATCTTCTCCCAATGTTTACGGGTGAATTCTTCGTAACATTCTCTGATAATCCTTTCTTCCAGATTCAAGATAGGACTGGGAGTTTTCTCTTCTTCTTTTTTCCGGCGAATCTGTATCAACAGACATTCCTGAAGACTACGCGCACCGATACCTGCCGGATCGAAGTCCTGTAAGATGTTCAATGCTTCTTCCAGTTCTTCTTCGGTCGATTCGATACCGGCATAAATCGCCAGTTCGTCGCAGATACTTTCCAAAGATTTGCGAAGCAATCCGTCATCATCCAATGAACCGATCAGGTATTCCACCAAGTCACACTGGTGCTCTGTCAGGTTGCGTTCACGCAACTGTTCTTTCAGGATTTCATAAAAAGAGGTGGAGTCGGAAAATGGAATATCCTCCGCCTGTTCATCTTTCGAACGGTTGTTCTCTTGCAATTTATAATCGGGAATATCGTCTTCTGTCAGATAGTCACTCAAAGAATCATAGTCATTGGCATCGCTATCCATGCCATCCTCTGCATTCTCGGTATCGGAATATTCATTATCCGTAGCACTCTCTTCTTTACCTTCTTCAAGTGCCGGATTTTCAAGCAGTTCAGCATGGATACGGTCTTCCAACTCTACTGCGGGAAGCTCCAACAGTTTCACGACCAGAATCTGCTGGGGCGAGAGCGTCTGTACCTGCTGTTGCGCCTGAGATTGTATTTGACGGGAACCTTGTGCCATATTCGTTTTTGCTTTCTACTGTTTCTCGCTACAAAAGTAACTTTTTAACGAGAGATTACACAGATTAGGGAGATAATTTTTAATCCTATAACACAAAATTCGTTATCTTTGTTGCACGAACTTAAAAACTAGGACAATATGTTTGCCAAAGAAACGTATATGCAGCGGAGAGCCCTGCTAAAAAAGAACTTAGGCTCCGGAGTGTTGTTATTTCTCGGAAATGACGAGTGCGGACTGAATTACGAAGATAACACATTCCGTTATCGTCAGGATTCCACTTTCCTTTATTATTTCGGACTTTCATGTGCCGGACTTTCGGCTATTATTGATATAGATGAAGACAAAGAAATTATCTTTGGTGATGAGTTGTCTATCGACGCAATCGTATGGATGGGATCACAGCCGACGTTGCACGAAAAATGCGAACGTGTAGGCGTAAAAAATCTGATGCCGTCTGCTGACATTGTAAGCTACCTCCATCAGTGTGTACAGAAAGGGAAAGCAATTCACTATCTGCCTCCTTACCGCCCTGAACATAAACTGAAACTGATGGACTGGCTGGGTATTCCTCCCGCACATCAGGAAGGTTCTGTTCCATTCATCCGTGCCGTGATCGCTCAACGCAACTATAAATCTGCAGAAGAAATCGTAGAAATAGAAAAGGCTTGCGATGTAACTGCCGATATGCATATTACAGCTATGAAAGTACTTCGTCCGGGTATGTACGAATATGAAGTGGTAGCTGAAATGAACCGGGTGGCCGAATCTAATAACTGCCAGCTATCATTCGCTACAATTGCCACTATCAACGGGCAGACTCTGCACAATCATTATCACGGAAATAAAGTGAAGCCGGGTGATTTGTTCTTAATCGATGCCGGTGCAGAAGTAGAGTCAGGTTATGCGGGTGATATGTCGTCTACCATTCCTGCCGATAAGAAGTTCACCACCCGTCAGCGTGAAGTATACGAGATTCAGAACGCCATGCATCTGGAATCCGTAAAGGCTCTCCGTCCGGGTATTCCTTATATGGACGTATACGAACTGTCAGCCCGCGTCATGGTGGACGGTATGAAGACGCTCGGATTGATGAAAGGAAATACCGAGGATGCTGTACGCGAAGGTGCCCATGCGTTGTTCTATCCGCACGGATTAGGTCACATGATGGGATTGGATGTACATGATATGGAGAATCTGGGAGAGATATGGGTAGGTTACAACGGTCAACCGAAGAGCACACAGTTCGGTCGCAAATCGCAACGCCTCGCCATCCCATTGGAGCCGGGATTCGTACATACGGTAGAACCAGGTATTTACTTTATTCCGGAATTGATCGATATGTGGAAAGCAGAAAAGAAATTCACTGATTTTATCAACTACGAGATAGTGGAGACTTATAAGGACTTCGGTGGTATCCGCAATGAGGAAGATTATCTGATTACAGAAACCGGCGCCCGCCGATTAGGCAAGAAGATTCCTTTGACACCGGAAGAGGTGGAAGCTTTAAGATAAAAAGCCTCATCAAAATAAAAGAAGAACCTTTCTTCTATTCAAAATCAATAGCGGAAGTTTTTCATCCGGATGAAAAACTTCCGCTATTTTTGTCAAAGTACCAAATAGTCCATCTAAAATCACATTTTTTCTACCCTTCTTTTCCCGAATCTTGCGTAATATTGCAACAGAATTAAAATAATTCACTTTTTAATGATATAAAAACAATGAATAACACCATGAAGAGACTACTTTTATCTGTATGGCTATTGTCACTTTCCTTACTGTCCGCCGTAGCTGAAAACTATCCTTATAAAAGCGATGTGCTTTGGGTCACCGTACCCAATCATGCCGACTGGCTTTATAAAACCGGAGAAAAAGCAACTGTAGAAGTACAATTCTATAAATACGGTATCCCCAGGGATAACGTAACCGTCACTTATGAAATTGGCGGTGATATGATGCCTGTTGCCGATACAAAAGGAAGTATAACTTTAAAGAATGGCAGGGGGGTGATTCCTGTGGGCACAATGAAAGAGCCGGGATTCCGCGACTGCCGCCTGAAAGCAACCGTAGATGGAAAGACCTATTCACATCATATCAAAGTAGGATTTTCACCGGAGAAACTTCGCCCATATACAACCATGCCTTCCGATTTCAAGGAATTTTGGGAAAAGGCTAAAGCGGAACAAAAGGAGTTTCCCCTAACGTATACCAAAGAACATGTCGAAAAATATTCCACTGATAAAATAGACTGTTATCTCGTAAAATTGCAACTGAACAAACGTGGACAATGCGTCTACGGATATTTATTCTATCCGAAAAAAGAAGGAAAGTTCCCGGTTGTCTTATGCCCTCCGGGAGCAGGAATCAAAACCATCAAAGAGCCTCTGCGCCATAAATATTATGCGGAACAAGGATGCATCCGTTTTGAATTCGAGATACACGGCCTCAACCCGGAAATGAGTGAAGAAGAATTCAAAGAAATCAGCAACGCTTTCAATGGCAGAGAAAACGGCTACCTGACCAATGGGCTCGACAGTCGTGATAATTATTATATGAAACGGGTATATCTGGCCTGTGTGCGTGGCATCGACTTTTTAACATCCCTACCGGAATGGGATGGCAAAAATGTAATTGCACAAGGAGGTAGCCAAGGAGGAGCCCTGGCGTTGATCGCTGCCGGACTGGATGAACGGGTGACAGCTTGTGTCGCCAATCATCCTGCATTAAGCGATATGGCAGGCTATAAAGCCGGACGTGCCGGTGGCTATCCTCATTTCTTTAGAAATTCGGTGGATATGGATACCCCCGAAAAAATAAAGACAATGGCCTATTATGATGTAGTGAACTTTGCTAAATTGATAAAAGCAGACACCTATATAACATGGGGATTCAATGATGACACCTGTCCTCCGACAACCAGCTACATCGTATACAATGTACTAAACTGTCCGAAAGAAGCACTGATTACTCCCATTAATGAGCATTGGACTTCCAACGATACCGAGTATGGACATCTGCTTTGGATAAAGAAGCATTTAAAGTGAAGTTTTAATCATTCCATCTGGATGCGGGCAATTCTTTTTTCCCGTAACCTTTTTTCCAGGCATACGCTTTCCTCTTCCTGAGATAAAGCGTATCGCCACAATGTTTCATCGCCTCCCAATTAAAGATAGAATGGTGACAGATGATCTTTTCAAACCAATAAAGTATGTGATAAGTCACGAATGGTAACACCATCCACCACCATGAAAACAGTAACGATAAAATAAGTGCTGGTATCAGGGTTAAAGAAAAACATTCCCAATACTGCCTGGCATGAATTCGGAGTTCCATATCTTCCCAGACTTCCAGATATTTATAGCGGGTAAAGAAAAACCAGCCTAACATAAAATAGTGTTTCTTCCCTTTTCCTAAAAACCACTTTGCTAAAAGACTATTATAAAAAATCATATTCACATTTTTTTTGTTGCATGTAGTCCCTTCTTAACAGCAAAAGTAATCAAAGGTTCAATATTTTAAAGTTTTGCATAAAAACCATAACATTCTTTCCCTAAATATCACTCAAATATTGTTTATTTTTGTATTCCCTTGCTTCACTACAACAAAAGGTTTATTTGTATTTTCTGCAAAGAAAACACAAATCACGAATATATCCTAATTTTTCTACTTAATATTTAAAGCTGCTTCCTCCTAAAAATTCACGCAACAAAGAAGTAGGCGGAATTTCCTTATCCTGTACCGGAACAAAATATTTGATAAACTTCAACAATCGGTAGGCTTCACAATATTCAGGACAGTTACGCGGAACACCCATCAGAATAGGCTCGGCGTGTAAACGAAGTACGGCAAACTCAAAAAGTAGCGCTGAATTAAACATGACATCAGCATTTTCCTGATAAGGGAATATCCATTTGTCTTCACCGGCACGTACACTAGGCCAGCGTGATATGGTTTCACGTGCAGAATATCCCCGATAATTAAAGTCGCGGATGATGCGGCGCAACAAACGGTTGTCAGTAGTTGGAATCCAGTTATGGTCATCCAACGAAATAGTAGTCAATGCTGAAACATAAATCTTGAATTTCCGTTCGGCTGGTATATGCGGTGTCAGTTCCGGATTTAAGGCATGAATACCTTCCAGAATCAGAATTGTATTATCTTCTATTTTCAGTTTATCACCTTTATATTCCTTTTTGCCAAGAGAGAAATTAAAACGTGGCAATTCCACCTCCTCGCCACGAAGAAGCGCCTGCAGCTGTTGATTAAACAATTCCAGATCGAGCGCATAAAGTGATTCATAATCATAGTTTCCGTTTTCATCCAAAGGGGTTTCTTCACGGTCTACGAAATAATTATCCAAAGAGATCGGGAATGGCTTCAAGCCATTTGTCATCAGCTGAATAGAAAGCCGTTTGCTGAATGTTGTCTTTCCCGAAGAAGACGGGCCGGCAATCAATACCAGTTTTACCCGGTTACCGTTCTCGCCACGATGGAAGATAGTATCGGCTATCTGTGCTATCTTTTTCTCCTGCAATGCTTCCGCCACATTAATCAAGTCAGTGGCATGCCCTTCTTCACAGGCAAGATTAAAATCTCCGGCATTATTAAGCCCCATGATATAACTCCAGTTCAGATATTCCTTAAAAACATCCAGCATCTTCTCCTGCTTCACAACTTCTTCGAGCATACTTGGGTTTTCACGACTCGGAATCCGGAGTAGCAACCCGTCATAATACTTCACGATATCGAACAATTTAAGATATCCGGTGCTGGGCAGCAGATTACCATAATAATAATCAATTGTATCACCCAATGTATAATAATAGGTATAAAGAGAACCGGAAGTTTCAAGTAATCTCACTTTATCATTCATCCCCCGCTCGCTGAAAACCCGTACCGCCTCCGCCGTATGACATTCAATGCGGTGATAAGGAATATTTTCTGCAATGATCTCCTGCATCCGTTGCTTGATACGCGTCACATCTTCGAGCTCAATGGGGCGTCCAATCCGCAAATTACAGAAATAACCTTTTGATACAGGATGTTCCACAAACAATTTTCCTTCAGGAAAGAGTTCCGTGACAGCCTTAAACAAGACAAAACAAAGCGAACGGACATAAGTACGCATACCGGACTGATCTCTCACATCCAGAAACTCTACATCCTTATTATTATATACTCTGAAATTAAGTCCCTCGGAGCGATTATTGACCTTGGCACTCACTACTTGATAAGGAAAATTAAGATTAAAACCGTAATAAATATCCAAAAGTGAGCTTCCGATAGGGAATTCTTTGGAAATATTGTTATTTTTGCAACATATTTGTAACATCTGTTTCATCGAGTTCGTTAAAAGGTGAATAATTTGGGACTAATATACTTATAATCAGATTGAGAACAAATAACCATTAAAAATATTATAGATGGAATATTCTTTTTATGATTTTTTAAAGCTCATAGGCTCATTGGGACTCTTCCTCTACGGAATGAAAATCATGAGCGAGGGCTTACAAAAGGTCGCGGGTGATAGATTGCGAAGTATTCTAACGGCAATGACCACCAACCGGGTAACGGGAGTTCTAACAGGAGTGTTGATTACCGCCCTTATCCAGTCTTCTTCAGCAACGACGGTGATGGTCGTTAGTTTCGTGAACGCCGGGTTACTTACACTTGCCGAATCCATCAGCGTTATTATGGGTGCCAATATCGGTACTACTGTAACTGCCTGGATCATTTCAATTTTCGGATTTAAGGTCGACATGGCTGCCTTTGCTCTTCCACTTCTAGCCATCGCCCTTCCGCTTATCTTCTCCGGCAAAAGCAACCGCAAGTCCATCGGTGAATTCATTTTTGGTTTTTCTTTCCTTTTCATGGGGCTCTCTTATTTAAAAGCAAACGCCCCCGACCTCAATGCCAACCCGGAAATGCTCGCCTTCGTACAGAACTACACAGATATGGGATTCTTCTCCATTATTCTGTTTTTGCTCATCGGTACCATACTGACCATGATTGTGCAGGCCTCAGCAGCCACCATGGCAATCACATTAATTATGTGTGCCAACGGCTGGATTAGTCTGGAACTGGGAGCAGCACTTGTATTAGGAGAGAACATCGGAACTACAATCACGGCCAATCTTGCCGCACTTACAGCCAACACACAGGCTAAGCGGGCAGCATTGGCCCATTTTGTTTTTAACGTGTTTGGGGTCATTTGGGTATTGATTGTCTTCCATCCTTTCATGGATCTAGTAAACTGGGTAGTAGACACCTTCTTTCAAAGCAGTAATCCAGAGGTTGCTATTTCCTACAAGCTATCTGCTTTCCACTCTATCTTCAATATCTGCAACGTCTGTATCCTGATTTGGGGTGTGAAACTGATTGAGCGTACCGTATGCGCTTTAATTCATCCGAAAGAAGAAGACGAAGAACCTCGCCTGCGGTTTATCACTGGTGGTATGCTTTCCACTGCTGAACTTTCTATCCTTCAGGCACGTAAGGAAATCCATCTTTTCGCAGAACGTACCCACCGGATGTTCGGCATGGTGCAGGATCTGTTGCATACGGAAAAGGATGACGATTTCAATAAGCTGTTCAGCCGGATAGAGAAATATGAAAATATCAGCGACAATATGGAACTTGAAATAGCCAACTACCTGAATCAGGTATCCGAAGGCCGTTTGAGTTCTGAAAGTAAGTTACAGATACGCGCCATGTTGCGTGAAGTGACAGAAATTGAAAGTATTGGCGACAGCTGCTATAATCTGGCACGTACCATCAACCGGAAACGTCAGACTAATCAAGACTTTACCGAGAAACAATATGAGCATATTCATTTCATGATGAAGCTGACTAACGACGCACTTGCCCAAATGATTGTGGTAGTAGAAAAGCCGGAACATCAGAGCATTGACATCAACAAATCCTTCAACATCGAAAACGAAATTAATAATTATCGTAACCAACTGAAGAATCAGAATATTCTGGATGTGAACAACAAAGAATATGATTATCAGATGGGAGTTTACTACATGGATATTATCGCCGAATGCGAGAAACTTGGCGACTATGTAGTGAATGTAGTAGAAGCCAGCAGTGATGTGAAAGAGAAAAGAGCTTCTTAACAGATAAAATAAAGAATAAAAAAGGAGAATCAGTAGTATCAATACATACCTGATTCTCCTTTTTATATCTAATAGTATCTTTTATAAAATCAATTATATACGTATGATTCAGCCAAACGCCAGAACAATGTAGATTCCGGAACAGTAGTTGTACGAAGCACTTTTGCAGTCCCGCCTTCCGAGGCCGGATTTATATTGGCAAAAATATTCCATCCCTTATTAAAAGAGCAGTTACTATAATAGTATGATTTGTCACTGCCTGTCAATGTAAAAGGACGGTCGGCATACTGATAACTCACCAATGTAGCTTTTCCGGCAGAAGACCCTTTACCTGACCAGTTGGAAATAGCAATTCGCCCCACCCTTTTATCTCCATTAAAAACAAAGAAATCTCCTAACGTCGCCACAAGAGCGTCCGCATCATCTGAGGTTCCGGTCCAGTAACCACCCATACCATTACGCCGGTCTACTGTCTGAAGCTTTTCCGAAGGAAAACTAGTGGGAAGTGTCATTACTATTTGCCCGTTCTCATAAGGAAAGCTAAGAGTCTCAATCACTTGCCAATCAACACCCGTCACTTTCACCTCAACCCGGTCAAATGTGAAGTCCGCAGGTATATTCTGTATATCTTTTACTACAAGCGTGCTATAATCCGGAACATCCGGAGCAGGAGGTTGCTCTTCATTCTCATCGTCGCTACAACCAGCGATCAGAAGGCTGAATATCAATAATACAAAGATTACAGGGTATGATAGATACCTTAGATCGGTTATGACGGTTGCTCTATTATACATAACTTCCGATTTTTGCATCAAAGATATCACATTTATAATCAGCAGAATAATTTCCAACCATAAAAATAAAAAATGACCGGGTATATATTTATACACCCAGTCATTCTCCTCTTAATAAATCTCTCTCTTGGTTTTATCCTTCGTACGGTTCAAAGTCTTCTTTTCCGACTCCACATAATGGACAAGTCCAATCATCAGGAATATCTTCAAATGCTGTTCCTGGTTCAATTCCACTTTCCGGATCTCCTTGTTCGGGGTCGTAAATATATTCACAGACCGTGCAAATGTACTTTTTCATAACGTTCGTATTTTTAATTGGTTTTCTAAATAATATAACACAAATAGCAAGATATTTGTTCAACACTATTTTTAAACTAAAGAAAAAAACTATCTTTGTAGTCATATTATCAAGCTAAAACAACAATATTATACTATGCTTATAGCACTATTGTCTACCTTAATAGTTTTATGCGCAGTCCTACTAATCAGTTTTTTATTGGAACGTAGGAAATGTCTGCGGATGCAACAACGATTGTTCCGTGAATCCAGAAAGTTGGAACGTACCAGCCATATCGCCGGCGCCATCTTGAAAAATGTGCATGCCTTTATCCTATTAATAGACAATGATTTCAAGGTACTGAAGACTAACTATTACCAAAAAACCGGAACCAGAAAAGGAACAGAAGAGAAAAGAGTGGGCGACTTGTTGCAATGTCGCAATGCATTGGCAGCCGAAGGAGGTTGCGGCACACATAGTTTCTGCGGCTCTTGCCCGATACGTACCGCCATACGACAAGCCTTCGAACAGAGACGAAACTTCACGGATCTTGAAGCCACTTTATCCGTAGTTACATCTGATAATACTACCGTGGAATGTGATGCAGTAATATCCGGTTCTTACTTCCTTCTGAATGAAGAAGAGAACATGGTAATCACCGTACACGATGTTACCCGCCGAAAACAAGCTGAAAAGGAGTTACGGCTAGCCAAAGAAAAAGCAGAAAAAGCCGATATTTCAAAATCTGCCTTTTTAGCCAACATGAGCCATGAAATCCGTACCCCTCTCAATGCTATTACTGGATTTGCAGAGGTATTAGGCAGTGCAACTACAGAAGAGGAAAAGGCTCAATATCAAGAAATCATAAAAATGAATGCCGACCTCCTGATGCAACTGGTCAACGACATTCTCGATATGTCAAAAATAGAAGCCGGAACATTGGAATTTGTGCAGACAACAGTTGACATCAATCAGTTACTTTCAGATTTACAACAACTTTTTCAAATGAGAGTCGATGACGCCGGAGGAAATATACAAATTATAGCGGAATCATCCCGTTCTTCCTGCATGATTCAAACAGATCGGAACCGGGTGGCACAAGTGCTTTCAAACTTTGCCGGCAACGCCATTAAGTTCACCCATAAAGGTAGCATCCGCCTCGGCTATGAAGCTAGAGATACCGAGCTTTACCTTTATGTCAAGGATACCGGAACCGGAATTCCAGCAGAGAAATTACCGGATGTATTCGAGCGCTTCGTGAAACTGAATAAAGATAAAAAAGGAGCCGGACTGGGACTTTCCATATCTCAAACTATTGTCGCCAAACTTGGCGGTCAAATCGGAGCGGATTCCGTAGAAGGTGAAGGCTCTACATTCTGGTTTACAATTCCTTATCGGTCATGTGGTAAACCACGCTAACAAATTCGACTTCATAAAAAGTTTTAATTAAACATTCTATCACAATTTTATGTTGTATTTTTGCGGTTCAAACTAAACGCATGTATCTGCATGAGTACAAATAAAAATGACTATTATCATTTAGGACTTACTGATGACGAAGTCCTACAAAGCAGGGAGAAAAATGGTATTAACCTGTTAACGCCCCCCAAGCGTCCTTCTCTCTGGAAACTTTATCTGGAAAAATTTGAAGACCCGGTTGTCCGTGTATTATTAGTAGCAGCCGCTTTCTCATTAATTATCTCCATCATCGAAAATGAATATGCCGAAACAATCGGAATCATAGCCGCTATCTTATTGGCTACCGGAATCGGTTTCTTCTTCGAATATGATGCCAGTAAGAAGTTCGATCTGCTGAATGCAGTCAATGAAGAAACCCTAGTAAAAGTGGTCCGAAACGGACGCGTACAGGAAATCCCTCGTAAAGACATAGTGGTAGGTGATATCGTCATTCTGGAAACAGGTGAAGAAATTCCCGCTGATGGAGAGTTGCTGGAAGCTATTTCTCTGCAAGTGAACGAATCCAATCTGACCGGAGAACCTGTTATTAATAAAACTACTGTAGAAGCTGATTTTGATGAAGAAGCGACTTATGCCTCCAATCTGGTGATGCGTGGCACTACAGTGGTGGATGGACATGGTACCATGCGCGTGCTGCATGTGGGAGATGCTACTGAAATCGGAAAAGTAGCCCGGCAGAGTACAGAGGATAACCTCGAACCCACCCCGCTGAACATACAGCTCACCAAACTCGCAAATCTAATCGGAAAGATCGGTTTCACCGTTGCCGGTCTGGCTTTCCTTATTTTCTTCGTGAAGGATGTAGTGCTATATTTTGATTTCGGTTCGCTGAACGGATGGCATGAGTGGCTTCCGGTTTTCGAACGGACACTGAAATATTTTATGATGGCAGTTACGCTGATTGTAGTAGCTGTACCTGAAGGATTGCCAATGAGTGTTACGCTTAGTCTGGCATTGAACATGCGTCGCATGCTTTCCACCAACAATCTGGTGCGGAAAATGCATGCTTGCGAAACAATGGGAGCCATCACCGTAATTTGTACGGATAAAACCGGTACACTGACTCAAAATCTGATGCAAGTGCACGAACCCAATTTCTATGGTATAAAAAATGGCAGTGACTTGTCTGATGACGATATTAGCGCACTTATCGCAGAAGGAATCAGCGCCAATTCAACAGCTTTCCTTGAAGAATCAACCAATGGAGAAAAACCCAAAGGCGTAGGAAATCCAACCGAAGTGGCTTTATTACTCTGGCTAAACAAACAGGGAAGAGATTACCTGCAACTCCGCGAACAAGCTCATGTTCTCGATCAACTCACCTTCTCTACCGAACGGAAATTCATGGCAACTCTTGTTGAATCTCCATTGATCGGCAAAAAAATACTTTATATAAAAGGAGCTCCTGAAATTGTTCTGGGCAAGTGTAAAGAAGTTGTTCTGGATGGACGGCAAGTGGATGCGGTAGAGTATCGTTCTACAGTAGAAGCACAACTGTTGAGTTATCAGAATATGGCTATGCGTACACTTGGATTTGCATTCAAGATTGTCGGAGAAAATGAACCGAACGATTGCACGGAACTAGTTTCAGCCAACGACCTCAATTTCTTGGGAGTAGTTGCCATCTCCGACCCAATTCGTCCGGATGTACCTGCTGCGGTTGCAAAATGTCAGTCTGCAGGTATCGGCATCAAGATCGTGACCGGTGACACTCCGGGAACTGCCACGGAAATCGCACGCCAGATAGGTCTTTGGAACCCTGAAACTGATACGGAACGAAATCGAATCACTGGTGTCGCATTTGCCGAATTGAGCGATGAAGAAGCACTGGACAGAGTGATGGACTTAAAAATCATGTCCCGCGCCCGTCCGACGGACAAACAACGTCTGGTACAACTGCTTCAACAAAAAGGAGCAGTGGTAGCTGTAACCGGAGACGGAACGAATGACGCTCCGGCTTTGAATCATGCTCAAGTAGGTTTATCGATGGGTACAGGTACTTCTGTAGCCAAAGAGGCTAGTGATATTACATTGCTCGACGACTCTTTCAACAGTATCGGAACCGCTGTTATGTGGGGACGTTCACTGTATAAGAATATCCAGCGTTTCATTGTTTTCCAGCTAACGATCAACTTTGTGGCATTGCTTATCGTTCTGCTAGGCTCCGTAATCGGTACGGAACTTCCGCTGACTGTAACACAAATGTTATGGGTGAACCTGATTATGGATACTTTTGCCGCTTTGGCTCTTGCCTCCATTCCACCCAGCGAAACGGTCATGCTTGAGAAACCTCGTCGCAGTACCGATTTTATTATCAGTAAGGCAATGCGGTCTAATATAATAGGTGTGGGTTCTATCTTCCTCATCGTATTGCTCGGAATGATTTATTATTTCGACCACAGTACGCAAGGAATGAATGTACACAACCTGACTATTTTCTTCACCTTCTTTGTCATGCTGCAATTCTGGAATCTGTTCAATGCCCGTGTATTCGGTACTACCGATTCGGCATTCAAGGGACTTTCCAAATCGTATGGGATGGAGCTTATTGTACTGGCTATTCTTGCCGGACAATTCCTCATCGTACAATTCGGTGGAGCCGTATTCCGCACGGAACCGCTCGACTGGCAAACCTGGCTTCTTATTATAGGCGTTTCGTCCACGGTGTTATGGGTTGGAGAACTTGTTCGCCTTGTTCAACGTATTATTCACAAAAAAGACAGAAATGAAAAGTAAAGGAATAAAAAACCTTCTTATTGATTTGGGTGGTGTACTTATCAATCTCGACCGCCAACGTTGCATTGAGCACTTTCAGAAGTTAGGGCTCCAAAACGTGGATGCATTGCTGAATATCCAGAACCAGGACGGACTCCTGATGCAACAGGAAAAAGGATTGATAACACCTGCCGAATTCCGTGACGGAGTTCGTAAAATGATAGGCAAAGCAGTTAGCGACAAACAAATAGATGCAGCCTGGAATAGTTTTCTGGTAGATATACCCACACAAAAACTGGATTTATTATTAAAATTACGTGAGAAATATGTCGTCTATTTATTGAGCAATACCAACCAAATTCATTGGGAATGGACATGCGCTCATTTGTTTCCTTACCGCACCTTTAAGGTGGAAGATTATTTTGAAAAAACATACCTCTCTTTTGAAATGAAAATGGCCAAGCCCGAACCGGAGATATTCAAGGCAATCATAGAGGATGCCGGTATCGAGCCGAAAGAAACGCTTTTTATTGATGACTCTGAAATGAACTGTAAGACAGCCCAAAATTTAGGAATTTCCACCTATACAGCGAAAGCAGGCGAAGACTGGAGCCATCTTTTCAACCTCAAATAATTTTAGAGATATGCAGATTATACGTGACATATCGGCAATTACCCCGGAACCCTGCGTAGCTACCATCGGTTTCTTTGATGGAGTACATGCAGGACATCGCTATCTGATTCAGCAAGTGAAAGAGATAGCCGCCGCCAAAGGTCTACGCTCTGCATTGGTTACTTTTCCCGTTCATCCCCGAAAAGTGATGAATGCGGGGTATCGTCCGGAACTTCTGACTACCCCCGAAGAAAAAATAAGTCTGCTTGCAGACATCGGGGTAGACTACTGCCTGATGCTTGATTTCACTCCGGAAATTTCCCGTCTCACTGCCCGGGAGTTTATGACACAGTTGTTAAAAGAGCGTTATCAGGTAAAATATCTGATTATCGGCTATGACCATCGTTTCGGACATAACCGCAGCGAAGGTTTCGAGGATTATGTACGTTATGGAAAAGAAATTGGCATAGAAGTAATTCGCGCCAAAGCGTATACCAGCAATATAGAAATAGGGAACGAACCCAACATTCCGGTAAGCTCTTCCCTGATCCGTAAACTTCTTCATGAAGGAGAAGTTAGCCTGGCCGCCCATTGTCTGAAATATGAATATTTCCTTGACGGGATAGTAGTAGGCGGCTATCAGGTAGGCAGAAAGATAGGTTTCCCAACAGCCAATTTACGGGTGGATGATCCCGATAAACTGATTCCGGCCGATGGCGTATATGCCGTATGGGTGACATTTGACGGGAAAACGTATATGGGGATGCTGAATATAGGTGTCCGCCCGACGATTGACAATGATCCGAACCGGACGATTGAGGTGAATATCCTCCACTTCCATTCTGACATATATGATAAATTCATCCGGCTTACTTTTGTTAAACGGACACGTCCCGAACTGAAATTTTCCAGTATCGACGAGTTAATAACACAGCTCCATAAGGATGCTGAAGAGACAGAAACAATTCTTAAAAATAGATTCTTATGCAAAAGTCATTTATGAGCATCTCTTTGGTGGTAATAGCTATATCCATGTTAGCTATGTTTATCTATAGTTTCTTTACCACTAAATAAAAAAACATGAAAACGGCAATCAAATTAGTATTAATAGACCTTCTCATTG
This sequence comes from Bacteroides sp. AF32-8BH, assembly GCF_003435205.1. Lineage (NCBI taxonomy): Bacteria > Pseudomonadati > Bacteroidota > Bacteroidia > Bacteroidales > Bacteroidaceae > Bacteroides > Bacteroides sp. AF32-8BH. Next base: position 191,435 of record NZ_QVLZ01000009.1, read on the forward strand.
CACAGATTGTCGCCCCTATCCTGATTATGATTCCCTGTACGATCTATTTGTTCGTCACCACGGGAAATCTGGATAAAGTCACTCTGACGCAAATGATTATGATCCCGGCACAACTAGCCGGTCAGATTATGATGGGTATTTATCTATGGAAAGCCGGTTATATCAGTAAAAAGAAGGCAACATGGTCACCCGTATCAGCTCCATTCCTAATTTGTAGCGGACTAGCTATTCTCACCGGTGGTTTTCTGGTATCCGCACTGATGGGACTGCTAGACTGGATACCCAACATCATGGAGCAATCTTTCGACATTCTCCAATCCGGTTGGGGCGGTATTCTTGCAATAGCTATCATCGGTCCTGTACTTGAAGAACTGTTGTTCCGCGGAGCCATTACCAAAGCTTTGCTGCAACAATACAACCCGACGAAGGCCATTCTCATTTCAGCACTTCTATTCGGTGTCTTTCACATTAATCCGGCCCAGATACTTCCGGCATTCCTGATTGGTATCCTGCTGGCATGGACATACTATAAAACCGGCAGTCTGATTCCCTGTATACTCATGCATATATTGAATAACTCCTTAGCAGTATATCTTAGTATCAAATATCCCGAAACAGAAAACATGGATGATTTGATTAACGGTACCCCATATCTCATCGTTCTATTCGGGTCAATCCTCCTGTTTATCGGTATCATATTGACCATGAACCACCTGACTTCCCAAAAGCAGCAATAAAAAAAGGGAAGTTTTCACTTCCCCTCTTTCGCTTTGAATGCTAATGCATACATTCGTATTTGTTTTACCATCGACAGCAAACCATTGCTACGCGTTGGCGACAGATGTTCTTTCAGCCCGATCTTGTCTATAAAATAAAGATCTGCATTCAAGATTTCATCAGGAGTATGCCCGGAAAGGACTTTAATCAACAAGGCAATAATCCCCTTTACAATCAAAGCATCACTTTCTGCTTTAAAAACGATTTTACCATCCACATCATCCGCTTGAAGCCATACCCTGCTCTGGCATCCTTCAATCAGATTTTGTTCCGTCTTATATTTTTCTTCAAGTGGTTCCTGCTCATTTCCCAGATCAATAAGTAATTGATAACGGTCCATCCAATCGTCGAAGTCACTGAATTCTGCAATCACTTCGTCTTGTAGTTCATTAATTGACATTATAGTAATTATTTAATTAGACAATATACCAATGTGCGAATAACAGATGCCGTATTTAAAACCGGCATATCAATATACCAACACCTTATTATATTATTTCTCAATTCTATTATTTCTCATTGTAAATCACTTCCAATACCGTCTGACCGACTGCTTTCAACGTATTCTTATCAATATGTTCCATATTGTCATTGACAGTATGCCATGTCGGGGTAAAATCACCTTCCTGATCGTATGGAATGATATCGATCGTTTTAATACGTGCCAGACGATTTATGAACAGATGGTCGTCTGTTACAAATCCTCCGTTTCCATCCATGAAAGTCTTTCCGTAACCCGCTTTCTTTGCCGCTTTCCAAACCTTTTTATTTATGTCCGGAGCAAATTCTTCCGAATACCCTTCTTTCATAAACACACTGCCTTCACCTCCTACCATATCGAGCAGGATACCAAAACGTGCATTATATCCTTGCACATGAGGATTACGTGCCCAATACTGCGATCCCAGACACCAGAACTCCTCCTTATGCTTTCCTGTATAAAACTGTGGCGCACCATAGTCCTCTGCATCCAACAGAATGATATCAATCCCCAATTCCGGTTGTTGTTGATTGACCAGACGAGCTATTTCGAGCAAAGCTCCTACCCCACTGGCACCATCATTTGCACCCAGAATCGGAGTTTTATGGTTCTTTTCGTCAGGATCGTTATCAGCCCATGGACGTGTATCCCAATGTGCAAACAGAGCGATTCTCTTTTTACTTTCCGGCTTATAAGAACCGATAATGTTTCTCGCTTTCAACAACGTCCCGTCATAAGCAATCAAATCAGCATATTGATTAGTCACTTGAGCACCGAAAGTCTCTAATTGACTAGCAAGGTAATTGCCACAGGCAACATGCTCTTTAGTGTTAGGAACACGAGGTCCGAAATCTACCTGATTCTTTACATACAAATAAGCACTATCCGCATCAAACTGAGGTACATTCACAACTGTCTTTTCGTCTTGTTCACTCGTACTATTTGCCTTGTTACCTCCACCGCAAGAGAATGCTGATAATAACAAAAAGGCACTCATTAATACTATCATAGTTTTCTTTTTCATCGTCCTTTTATCTATTAAAGCCTCAAAATTAGTCATTTTCACCACAGCATCGTTCAGATGGAATGGATTATTAACATATAAACTTCAGTTCCACATTTTTCTTTCCCACCACAAACTCTACTTTTGCACCGTTGATAAGCGGGAGATTATGAGTCACATGTCCCACCGGGAAATTGAAACAGACGGGATAATCATACTCTTTTACTAAATCTGCCAAAGCGGCATACAATTCCTTACCCAGCGAACAGTCTTCTTCATATTCTGTAAATTGACCGATAATCAAGCCGGACAGTTTTTCTAATACGCCCCCCAGTTTCAAATTATACATCATACGCTCGATGGCATGCGGACGTTCGCTGACATCTTCAATAAACAGTATAGTCCCTTCCGCCGGAATATCATAAGGAGTGCCACGCAAACCGTAGGCCACCGCCATGTTACCGCCATGCAAAACGCCTTGTGCCGTCCCCTGCTTGTTCAGTTTATGCTTCTCACACATGTAAGAAGGAATATTTCCCAATAGAATATCCTTCAGGTAGTTCGTACAAAGATCATTTTCCGGTTCCACCGTAAGATGACGGGCCATCAATGAATGAAGGGAAGCATATCCATTTTTCTGAAACAAATTGTGCAAAGCGGTTATATCGCTAAAGCCCAGTAACCATTTCGGATGCTCACGAAAGGCCGTAAAATCAAGTTTATCGATCAAATGTACCGCCCCGTACCCTCCACGGCTACAAAGAATAGCTTTCACTTTAGGGTCGTCCATCGCATCCTGCAAATCTTTCAGCCGCTGCTTGATTGTCCCGGCATATCTTCCGGATGAACTTCCGGCATGTTTTCCTATAGCCACTTTCAAGCCCCATGATTCAATCCGTTTCTTGGCTCCTTTCAGGAATTGTTGGTCTATCTTACTCGAAGGTGATACAATAACCACTTTATCACCTTTCTGCAAAAAGGGAGGAAATTGAATATCCATATATGTTCTTATTTTATTGACTTTCGTTGATAAAAACGTACCCAGTCCACTTCCATTTCTACCGGAAGATCCCCGGGAGAGACTGCTCCCACCCACGAACCTCCCAACTGCATATCAATCAGCAGATAAAATGGCTGATTAAAAGGGAATTGTCCCTCTTCTTTCGTTTGTATGCGGGGATAAGTAAACGTATGCACATCATTGACATAAAATGAAAGACTATCCGGATACATTTCGACTGCAAAAATATTGTAGCGGTCAGGGTGAATCACTCCCATAGAATGGGATACCGGATGATCCTTGATCCCCAGCGTATAAGTGTAATGGGAATGAACTGTCTGATAAACAATAGAATCGTTATTCAAACGTTCCATGATATCAATCTCACCGCCGGATGGCCATGCCGCTCCTTCAGGCAACAGCCAGATGGCAGGCCATGCTCCTCCGGCCGCATTCAATTTGGCACAAATCTCAATACGCCCGTTCGTAAAAGCCTTTTTACCTTTTGTATACACACCGCCTGTCAAATAAGGGGCAGTGTCATTGCGTTGGGTATGATTGACAATCCCTCTCAATACCAGTTTGCCTTTACGCATGGCATAGCAGGAATCAAAGTCTGTCATATAGTTATTCCAATCCGACTTTCCTCGTGGAATCTTGCTCCATACCTGTGAATCAAAACTCTTTTTTTGATTAAAGTTCTCTTCCCAGATCAAAGACCAACCGGAAGATGTTTTGCTGCTTTTACAGGAAATAAGCGTCCAACAAAGGAGAATTAAGCTAAGAAATAATAGATTTTTAAACTGTTTCATGGTACTTTTATTTTATTGGGGGATTTATTTGCAAAAATACAGGAAAAAACGGTTCCATGCACATCCAACAGCCAAAACAAATAAAATATAGCAAAATGTTACATAATGGATGTAATTTTTCGGGTTATAATCGCTATTTTTTCAATCATTTTTCTGATATTTGCTAAAAATCTAACGTTATGGAACCTATTCTAAATTTTGCCCAGTTAACGGCTCATCTTAAAAAACTAAACCATAGAAAACGAATTGCCGTGGTCTGTGCGAACGATCCTAACACTGAATATGCCATCTCCCGTGCTTTGGAAGAAGGGATTGCAGAATTTCTGATGATTGGAGATTCTACCATTCTGAAGAAATATCCCACGCTCAAACAATATCCTGAATACGTAAAAACTATCCACATAGAAAATCCGGATGAAGCGGCACGCGAAGCTGTCCGCATTGTCCGTGAAGGAGGAGCGGATATTTTGATGAAAGGGATTATCAATACGGACAACTTGCTGCATGCCATACTCGACAAAGAAAAAGGTTTGTTACCGAAAGGGAAAATCCTCACGCATCTGGCAGTAATGGAAATTCCTACTTACCATAAACTGCTTTTCTTCTCGGATGCCGCCGTCATTCCGCGTCCTACTTTACAGCAACGTATAGAAATGATCTGGTATGCTATCTGTACCTGTCGTCACTTTGGTATCGAACAACCACGTGTCGCATTGATTCACTGTACAGAAAAAGTGAGTGCCAAGTTCCCGCACTCACTGGATTATGTGAATATCGTAGAACTTGCCGAAGCAGGAGAATTCGGAAATGTAATTATTGACGGCCCGCTAGATGTACGTACTGCCTGCGAACAAGCAAGTGGTGATATTAAAGGGATTGTATCTCCTATTAACGGACAGGCAGATGTCTTGATATTCCCGAACATTGAATCGGGTAATGCATTCTACAAATCCGTCTCTTTGTTTGCACAGGCAGAAATGGCAGGATTGCTGCAAGGTCCTGTTTGCCCGGTAGTACTTCCATCGCGTAGTGATTCCGGCTTGTCCAAATATTACAGCATTGCAATGGCATGCTTACAAGTGTCAGGAGATTGCAAATGCAGAAAACAAGTCAGCCAAGTTACCGACTCATCATTCTAAATTCATCACTAAAAGCCTACTATTCATGAAAATTCTGGTTATCAACCCCGGTTCTACTTCTACCAAAATAGCGGTTTACGAAAATGAAACTCCGCTGTTTGTCAGTAATATAAAACATTCTGTAGAAGAACTATCCGCTTTTCCCGAGGTGATAGACCAGTTTGAATTCCGGAAAAACCTGGTGTTACAAGAATTGGAAAACAATAAGATACCTTTTTCTTTTGATGCAATCATCGGGCGCGGCGGTTTAGTGAAACCGATACCGGGCGGAGTGTATGAGGTAAATGAGGCCATGAAACGTGATACAGTGCATGCTATGCGTACCCATGCTTGTAACTTAGGAGGATTGATTGCCAGCGAACTGGCCTCCACATTACCCGACTGTCCGGCTTTCATTGCTGATCCGGGAGTAGTGGATGAACTGGAAGATATAGCACGCATTACAGGTTCTCCCTTAATGCCGAAGATCACCATCTGGCATGCATTAAACCAGAAAGCAATCGCCCGCCGCTTTGCCAAAGAGCAGGGAACCCAATACGAAAATCTGGATTTAATTATCTGTCATTTGGGAGGTGGCATCTCTGTCGCAGTCCATCATCACGGACGAGCCATTGACGCCAACAATGCATTGGACGGTGAAGGTCCTTTCTCACCGGAACGCGCCGGTACACTTCCCGCCGGTCAACTGATCGACCTCTGTTTTAGCGGTCAACTCACTAAAGACGAATTGAAAAAACGTATCTCCGGACGTGCCGGGCTGACCGCCCATCTAGGTACAACCGATATTCCCGCCATTATACAATCTATCGAAGAAGGAGATAAGAAAGCGGAACTGATACTGGATGCCATGATTTACAATGTTGCAAAAGCAATAGGAGCCAGCGCCACCGTACTTTGCGGAAAAATAGATGCTATCCTTCTGACAGGAGGTATCGCCTATTCGGACTATGTGATTTCAAGACTGAAAAAGAGAATCTCTTTTCTGGCTCCCATCTATATTTATCCTGGAGAAAATGAAATGGAGTCATTAGCATTTAATGCCATAGGAGCACTAAAAGGGGAATTGCCGATACAAATCTATAAATAGGTGGGCGCACAAAAAGGCTATTCAGTTACCAATCACCAAGCAATCTGATAGTTTCTGTTTCTAATTGGAAACGGCTAACTGTACAGCATCATTCACAATGCCTGCTAATATAAAGTCTTGAGCACATAAATGGTTCAACAAAAAAGAACACTAATACAAATAATAACAGTAAGGTATATTTGTCTATTTCACATAGATAGTTGAATAACATAGTAAAAAAACACTTTTGCGATAGTTTCTTTAGCGGGGTTAATAAAAAAAAGTACCTATTAACCACTGTATTAACCACGATTTTAACCACGACCTTAACCACGAAGCTATACCTTTGTCATGTCTCACCCCGTTGAAACATTCAACGTTGGCAACACATGAAAACGCTGTGATTACTTTGCAAGCTATAAACTCAAAAAGAAAATTATGAAGAAATGTTGGTTATTATTTTTAGTGCTTAGTTGCACGTTTCTAGCCCAGTCCAAAGACTGGACACAATACGTTAATCCGTTAATGGGAACACAATCATCTTTTGAATTATCAACAGGTAACACCTACCCCGCCATTGCCCGCCCTTGGGGAATGAATTTCTGGACCCCACAGACCGGAAAAATGGGAGACGGATGGCAATATGTCTATACAGCCAATAAAATCCGTGGATTCAAACAAACTCATCAGCCCAGCCCATGGATAAACGATTACGGACAGTTCTCCATCATGCCGATGGTGGGTAAACCTGAATTCGACGAAGAAAAGCGGGCTAGCTGGTTCGGACACAAAGGAGAAGAAGCAACTCCTTATTACTACAAGGTGTATCTGGCCGAATACGATATTGTCACGGAGATGTCACCGACCGAACGTGCTGTTCTCTTCCGGTTCACTTTTCCGGAAAACGAACATTCATATATTGCAGTCGATGCATTTGACAAAGGTTCTTTTATTCAGATTATCGCAGAAGAAAACAAAATTATCGGTTATAGTACACGTAATAGCGGAGGAGTTCCCGAAAACTTCAAGAACTATTTTATTATTCAATTCGATAAACCTTTCACCTATAAAGCCACTGTGAATAATGGAAATATTCAAGAAAATGCAACCGAACAGACAACAGACCATGCAGGAGCCATTATAGGTTTTAAAACTCAACGTGGAGAACAAGTACATGCACGCATCGCCTCTTCCTTTATCAGCTTCGAACAGGCTGCAAGAAATATGAAAGAATTAGGAAATGACAATCTGGAGCAAATAAAACAAAAGGGACAGAAAGCATGGAACCAGGTACTGGGAAAAATCGAAGTGGAAGGAGGAAACCTCGATCAATACCGCACTTTCTACTCCTGCTTATACCGTTCGTTACTTTTCCCCCGAAAATTCTACGAACTGGACGAAGCCGGAAAAGCTGTTCATTACAGCCCTTATAACGGACAAGTTCTACCGGGATATATGTTTACCGACACCGGATTTTGGGATACCTTCCGGTGTCTTTTCCCATTACTGAATCTGATGTATCCGTCGATGAATAAAGAAATGCAGGAAGGGCTCATCAATACCTACAAAGAAAGCGGATTCTTCCCCGAATGGGCCAGCCCCGGACACAGAGACTGCATGATAGGAAATAATTCGGCTTCCGTACTAGCAGATGCTTATTTAAAAGGTATTAAAGTAGAAGATGTGAAAACTTTGTACGAAGGGTTAATACACGGAACAAAGAACGTACATCCCACCGTATCTTCCACAGGAAGACGCGGATACGAATATTATAATAAGTTAGGCTATGTCCCTTATGATGTAAAAATCAATGAAAACACAGCCAGAACTTTGGAATATGCCTACAATGACTGGTGTATCTATCAATTAGCCAAAGAATTAAAGCGACCGGAAAAAGAAATACAGCTCTTTGCCAAACGGGCGATGAACTATAAGAATGTATTCGATAAAGACTCCAAGCTCATGCGAGGAAAAAATGAAGATGGAACATTCCAATCTCCATTCTCACCATTGAAATGGGGAGATGCATTTACCGAAGGAAACAGCTGGCACTACTCATGGTCTGTATTCCATGATCCACAAGGATTAATTGACTTAATGGGAGGAAAAGATATGTTTATCACTATGCTGGATTCTGTATTTTCCGTACCTCCTGTCTTTGATGAGAGTTATTACGGGCAGGTTATTCATGAGATTCGTGAAATGACAATCATGAATATGGGGAATTACGCGCATGGCAACCAACCAATCCAACACATGATCTACCTATACAACTATGCCGGTCAACCCTGGAAAGCGCAGTATTGGCTACGCCAGGTCATGGATAAAATGTACACACCGGGCCCTGACGGATATTGTGGAGATGAAGATAATGGGCAGACTTCGGCATGGTATGTTTTCTCCGCATTAGGTTTTTACCCCGTATGTCCGGGAACCGACGAATACGTCGTTGGAGCTCCTCTTTTTAAAAAAGCAACCTTACATCTTGAAAACGGTAACAGCCTCATCATCCATGCAACCGATAACAACAAGAAGAATATGTATATTCAAACAATGAATCTGAACGGCACAGAATATAAAAAGAACTATCTACGCCATGAAGACTTATTAAAAGGAGGAAACATTAACTTCCAAATGGGAAGCCAGCCCAATTTAAACAGAGGAACGGAAGAGGAAAGCTTTCCTTACTCCTTCTCTAAAGTCCTAAAAAAGATTCGTTAAATTCATAAAAAACAAGAGACTGTTTAACTAAGTCTCATGTTGATAAGTTTGCCTCTATTATGGGAATCCATAGCAGAGGCAAATTTTATTCTTCAAGACTTATTAGGGATATTCATTAAAAGGAAAAAGTGATCTCCTTATTCATCAACGTTTCAAAAATCAGAAAAAGATAGAGGAGCCACACACCTTATAGCAACATGTATGCTACTTCTCTTAAGAAAGAGTAACTTCTTCCAATAAAGCAAGCTCCCAACTACGCCAAACAATAGTAATTAACTTCAGTTCACCTTTCGCCCTGGCTTCTGCCACCAGTTCATCTTCACTATAACGAAGTAACTGTTCGCGCGCCTCATCAGCAAGGGCACGTATTTCTTTTTCCGAAGCACCGGCTTTTGCATATTTCACCTCAAGCAGATAGGTGAAAGGAGGCAGTACAGGAACCGACGGACTAGGTTTGAAGAAGAAATCTGCAAAACCCTTATTCAATTCGTATTCCGGATAGAGCTGATAATAACGATACATTCCTAAATAGGCAAGCAAGAAGCCTTTAATGTGCGCTTCACCTTCAATATATTCACGGATACGACTTTGCTCACGAACAGCATTGGCGATAAAATCGAACAAAGGTTTCCAGTCTCCCCTGAAAGCCATATTCTCAAATAAAGCACTCATCCTGTTCATGTCAATTTTAAAGATATCATGCTTGATGTAGCCTTGTATCAAGAAATTAAACAGTTGTTCTCTTACAACCAAATTCGGTACATGTAAAATGGGTCTTCCCACCATGTCCACACCTTTGATGGAAAGAAGTCCGAAATAGAATAATAAAGACTTGAAATTACTGGGGTCCGTCATCTCCAATGCAGAGAAATGAGTAACGATGTCAGTAGTGATTTCTCCTTGCTCGGCTATTTCCTTTATAACGGAAAAATTCTCTCCCAACCCGTGATCTAGCTTTATCAAGTATGCCAACTTGTTAAAGTCAGTGCGAATATTGGGATCTACGATTTCTTCAGGCTTTTCCCCATGCAAAACAAAAGACTTCATAAAATAAAGTACCATATCAGAGTTAAACATACAGTCCACCAATCTACTTCTACTAAAGCAATAATTGTCATAATTAGGTTTCATCATGACAACAGTTTCATCTACAGATTGTATCAACACTCCTTGTTCTTTATAATAAGTCAGCATTTCACGCAATTCTTTCTCACTAAAACCAACTAAATCATTAAACCAAGGATCAGTCGTTATATTGGTTCCGATGTTAAAGCCACTAGTCACATCATCCATCGTCACCGGACTCACTCCGGTAATAAACAACCGTTCAAGAGCAGCTCCGGTTCCGGTAGTAGCGGATTTTATCACGTTAAAGAAGCCACGAATAAAACCTTCGCCATGCGTTGCTTTCCTGTAAAATTCCGTACCGTAAGTCGAAAGAATGGTATTGGTGAAATTATCATATTCATCAATGAGTAAATAAATACGAATATTTTTCTTACGGGTAGCATAGGAATTAATCGCAGACAGAAAAGCCCCGGGTTCTTCTTGTATTTTCTCATCAAGAACATCCCAAATTTCTTTTCCTAACAAATCTTCATACTTAAAGACAAAATCTTTAAGTTTACTACAACAATGCAGCTTAAACGATAGTTCTACTTCATTGACATTGGAACTCACTTCCGAGAAATTAAACCGCATGATGAGAAACTGATTGTGGAGCTTCGTCGGATGCTGACCTATGTATAGCTGACCAAACAACTCGTCAAACTGTTCAGCATGATTTACGTCATAATAGGCCTCTAACATAGCCAAAGTCAGACTCTTCCCAAATCTACGGGGACGTATCAGAAACAGATAAGGCGGTTGCATCTCTATTTTTTCAATGAACATTGTCTTATCTACATAATAATAATTCTCTTTCTGAATTCGGCTAAAATCAGTTATTCCGTAAGGTATTTGTTTCATCATATTGCGATTCCTTTCAATTTATCTGTCCCTTATTTCTGCAGACCTTTTTCAATATTCTGCAAACGGCGTTCTAACGCTGCATACTTTTCATCCTTTTCTTTTAAAAGACGCTCGTAGAGTTCAGTGATTTTGTCGATAGGATTGAAATTGTTTACCCGATTATCATTACTACTGTCAGTATCTTCGGTATAGGATTTCACAGTACCAATATTAATCTTTGCTCCACCTGTATTTTGTTCCGAATCATTCACCGTATTATTCTCAAACACCACCGTCTGTGCATCCTCCTCCAAAGTCTTGAGATAATCGAAAGGGACATTCAATGCACGTGCAAAACGTTGCAACATCTCATCATCAATCACTTTCATCTTCTCATATTTAGAAACAGCAGGTTGTGAGAGATGTACTAATTCACTCAAACCCTCCTGGTTCATATCCTTTTCAATACGGGTACGACGTATATTGCGTCCGTGATGGACTCTCCCAATTGTCAATTCTTCTGTTTCCATTTTTATTTTCTTTCTTTTTAAAATCCAACAAATATACAAATGAAAAGTTTCGCTCGAAGCAAATATACGAAAAAAACGAATAGATGTGATAATATGGATAAAAGGAATATTACAACCTGACAAATAGAATAAAATGAATACTTCAAACAGCGCATAATGTGTTAAATTATCACGAACTTTACCGCACGAAAGGGCAACAAAACAAAAGAGCTTACGGACATGAAAAGAATATTGACAAATAAAGAATACAGGTTCATAAAAGGGCTCAAAGAATTGATGATTAAATACAATGCGGTAATCTCTACAGATGCGCAAGGGAAAATTGAGATTGTGGTGAATGAAGACAACGAATCATTTGATTTTGAAGCAGAAAGCACGATCTATTTAGGAGCTTGTTTTTCAGATTATGAGTTAAATGAATTACTGGAAAAGAACTTCGCACACATAAAACGAATAAAAGAGGAGTATAAAACAAACTTGTAAACGGATCTATATAATAGAAAAATCATTAATCCTAATCTCTATATAAACACCCCACCGGTTTCTTTAAAACCAACGACCTCTTCCTTTTAAAGGAAGGGGTCGTTCCTTTAAAAGGAGTGAAGCTTTGGTTTTAAAGCAAGAAAAACGACCTTATTAACAGGTATATTTGCCTGTATCATAAACTTTTTAAATAAAAAAGCTCTTTCAAAGAAATTTTTCTCATATCTTTGCGACGTGTTAAGTTAATAAATTGATTAAGGTCGATTTTTGACTGTTTCGAATCGGGAAGTATGGGGGTACTTTCCGATTCTTTTTTTGGGGAGGATATAACAAGGTGTCTTTCATCTTTTTAAAGGTTTTAATAAACTGAATAAATCTAATATATACTAACTCTATATATAAAACAGTTCAACCCCGGATGATACTAATAAAAAAAGAAGAGGTTGTGTCAAAACGCTGACACAGCCTTTTTTTATGCGCAA
>NZ_QVLZ01000090.1:0-4598 GCF_003435205.1 Bacteroides sp. AF32-8BH
AGAACTGTAAAATATAAAAGAGGTTGTGCCAACGTTTTGACACAACCTCATTCTATTTAAATGGAAACTCTTAATTTCTGAATACCAATCCGTCTCCACCAGCGTCAACGGTAATTGCTTTACTGCGGTCGACTTCCTGGGAAAGTAACTTTTTGGATAGATCGTTCAATAGATAACGTTGAATAGCCCTCTTTACCGGACGAGCTCCAAATTCAGGATCATATCCCACTTGAGATAAGAAGTCCAATGCTCCTTCCGTCAGTTTCAGTTCCACTCCGTTTTCGGCAAGCATTTTCTGAACTCCCTTGATTTGTAAGAGTACGATCTGCTTAATTTCCTTTTCATTCAATGGTAAGAACATGATCGTTTCATCAATACGGTTCAGGAATTCCGGGCGAATCGTCTTTTTCAACATATTCATGACTTCCTTCTTCGTTTCTTCAATCACTTCTTCTTTATTGGAACCGTGCAACTTCTCCATCTGACTTTGTATATAAGAACTACCCATATTCGAAGTCATGATGATGATTGTATTTTTGAAGTTGACCACCCTTCCTTTATTGTCAGTCAGTCGTCCGTCATCCAATACCTGTAACAGGATATTGAAAACATCCGGATGAGCTTTTTCTATCTCGTCAAACAGGACAACAGAGTAAGGTTTCCGACGTATAGCTTCTGTCAGCTGACCGCCTTCATCATATCCTACGTATCCCGGAGGCGCTCCGACTAAACGGGAAACACTGTGCTTTTCCTGATACTCGCTCATGTCGATACGAGTCATCATCGTTTCGTCATCGAACAGGAATTCTGCCAATGCCTTCGCCAGTTCGGTCTTACCTACACCGGTGGTTCCGAGGAAAATGAACGAGCCAATCGGACGTTTCGGATCCTGTAATCCGGCACGACTACGGCGCACGGCATCTGCCACGGCTTCAATCGCTTCATCCTGACCGATTACACGTTGATGAAGTTCCTCTTCCAAGTGCAATAGTTTATCCTTTTCACTTTGCAGCATCTTGCTGACAGGAATACCTGTCCAACGGGAAACAACATCCGCAATGTCCTCAGCATCTACCTCTTCCTTAATCATGGCTTTATCGCCTTGCATATCACGTAGCTGCTTTTGAGTATCTTCTATCTCTTTGTCCAAAGCCTGAAGTTTACCGTAACGGATTTCGGCTACTTTACCATAGTCACCTTCACGTTCAGCTTTTTCTGCTTCAAATTTAAGATTCTCTATCTCAACCTTATTCTGCTGGATTTTATCCATCAGCGTTTTTTCACTCTGCCATTTGGCTTTAAAGGACTTTTCCTGTTCTTTAAGTTCGGCAAGCTCCTTACCGATGATTTCCAGTTTCGGTTTATCGTTTTCACGTTTAATAGCTTCTCGTTCAATTTCCAGCTGCTTGATTTTGCGGGAGATTTCATCCAGTTCTTCAGGAACAGAATCTACCTCCATACGCAGTTTGGCTGCAGCTTCATCCATCAGGTCAATGGCTTTATCCGGCAGGAAACGGTCGGTGATGTAACGGCTACTCAATTCGACGGCTGCAATGATGGCATCATCTTTGATACGCACATGGTGATGGTTCTCGTAACGCTCTTTCAGTCCACGAAGGATAGAAATGGTACTCAAGTTGTCCGGTTCATCCACTTGTACGATTTGGAAACGACGCTCCAAAGCTTTGTCCTTTTCGAAGTACTTTTGATATTCGTCGAGGGTTGTTGCTCCGATAGAACGTAATTCTCCACGAGCTAAAGCAGGTTTTAGAATGTTTGCAGCATCCATGGCGCCTTCACCCTTTCCGGCTCCTACCAGTGTATGAATCTCATCAATGAACAGAATTATATCACCTTCTGATTTCTTCACTTCATTGACAACTGATTTCAGTCGTTCTTCAAACTCACCTTTATACTTTGCACCGGCAACCAGTGCTCCCATATCCAATGAATAGACCTGTTTGTTTTTCAGGTTTTCAGGTACATCTCCTCGAAGGATACGATGTGCCAAGCCTTCTACGATTGCTGTCTTACCAGTTCCCGGTTCACCGATTAGAATCGGATTATTCTTTGTACGGCGGCTCAATATCTGGAGTACCCGGCGGATTTCTTCATCACGTCCAATTACAGGATCCAGTTTTCCGCTACGGGCAGCTTCGTTCAGGTTGATAGCGTACTTTTCCAATGATTGATAAGTATCTTCACTAGATTGTGACGTTACTTTTTCTCCTTTCCTCAACTCGCTGATGGCATTGCGTAATTCTTTTTCCGTCATACCGGCATCTTTCAAGATAGTGGAGACGGTACTTTTCACAGTCAGCAATGCTAGTATGATATGCTCTAATGAAACAAACTCATCGCCCATTTCTTTAGAATACTGTGTTGCTTTCTGCAATACTTCGTTAGATTCACGACTCAGATACGGTTCTCCGCCGGATACTTTTGGCAGGGAGTCGATCTGTTTGTCGACAACAAGAGCTACCTGCTGTCCGTTCATGCCAAGTTTCTGGAAGATGAAGTTAGTGACATTTTCACCCACCTTCATTACTCCCTGCATGATGTGGACAGGTTCAATGGCTTGTTGTCCCCGGCTTTGTACCAGGTTCACGGCCTCCTGTACCGCTTCTTGAGATTTGATGGTAAAATTGTTAAAGTTCATATCTTTGTTCTCCTTTCTTATTTCACGTTTTTAATAACACCTAAGAGGGCGCAAAAGATTTGCCAAGTATAAAAATATGACAAAATAGCATGAGTATTAAGGAGTTAAAGGACAAAATGACCTTTTTATCTGGGAGTAACTGACGAATTTGCTATAAAATATCATTTGTTACCTGATACGCTTGTTTGTGTAATCTTAGCCTGTGATGAAAGAAAATAAATATTGAAAAGTGGATAAATAAAAGTATTGTAGTATCTTTATCCGCTGTAATAATATAGATGGTATATGAGTGATAAGCCCCAAATAAAACTTGCTGAAACAGTGGTGTTGATTGACGCTGCTTTTTTGAATTTTGTAATAACGGATATAAAAGGATATTTTGAAGAAACTTTGCATCGTTCTTTACAAGAGATAGACCTTTCGATGTTGACCACCTATATAACCTTGGATGCAGGGATTACAGAAGGGAAGAACGAGGTGCAATTTCTTTTTGTGTATGATAAAGAATCCAGTCGATTGCAATATTGCCAACCTTCCGGTTTGCAGGAAGAATTGAATGGAGTTGCGTTTCAGAGCCCTTATGGTGAATATTCTTTTGCCAGCGTTCCATCGGAAGGAATGGTGTCAAGAGAAGATTTGTTTTTGGATTTACTCTCTATCGTTTCCGATTCGGCAGACGTGAAAATGATGATCGTTATTTCTTTCAATGAGGAGTATGGAAAGAAAGTGACTGATGCTTTGCATGAAGTGAAAGGCAAAGAGGTCATTCAATTCCGTATGAATGAGCCCGAACTTCCGGTGGATTATAAATGGGATATGCTGGCTTTCCCTGTCATGCAGGCGTTGGGGATAAAAGCGGAAGAATTGCAATAACTATTGTGCTTTTATTCTTTCTGTAATTCATTATTCGTCATTGATTTCTTAACTGTTAATCATAATTGCCGTGTCCGATTTTCGTTTAAAAGTATTTCAGAGCGTAGCGAAGAATCTAAGCTTTACGAAGGCTTCGCAAGAATTGTTTGTCAGTCAACCTGCTATCACCAAACATATTCAGGAGCTGGAGACTTATTATCAAGCTCGTTTGTTCGACCGTCAAGGGAGCAAAATCTCACTGACTAAGGCCGGAGAATTGCTGTTGAAACATAGCGAGAAAATCTTGGACGATTATAAACAATTAGAATATGAGATGCATCTGTTGCATAATGAATATATCGGCGAACTGAAATTGGGGGCCAGTACTACGATTGCGCAATATGTACTTCCTCCTCTGTTAGCGAACTTTATAGCCAAGTTTCCGCAAATCAATCTTTCTTTGATTAATGGAAATTCCCGGGGAGTGGAAGCTGCCTTGCAAGAGCATCGGATTGATTTGGGACTGGTCGAAGGGATCTTCCGCTTACCTAATCTGAAATATACTCCATTTTTGCAAGACGAACTGGTTGCCGTGGTGCATACACAGAGTAAATTAGCTGTCACGGATGAGATTACTCCGGAAGATTTGCTGAATATTCCTTTGGTTTTGCGGGAGAGGGGCTCCGGTACATTAGATGTGTTTGAACGTGCCTTATTGCAACATAATCTCAAACTTTCTTCTTTAAATGTATTGATGTATCTCGGTAGTACAGAGAGTATCAAGCTTTTTTTGGAACATACGGACTGTATGGGAATTGTTTCTATCCGTTCGGTGCATAAAGAGCTTGTAGCTGGCAATCTCCGTGTAGTCGAAATAAAAGGAATGCCGATGCTGCGCGAATTTAACTTTGTACAGCTGCAAGGGCAGGAGGGAGGATTGTCACAGGTGTTTATGCGTTTCGCCGGACATCATAGTAAAAGCCTGTAAGTTTGTCTTTTTCTCTCGTGCAATCGCTTCTCCAGAATAAGAAAAATGGTTCTTCGTCAAATTTGGTGGTACTTCTTCTATTGTGAATAAATAATCTTC
>NZ_QVLZ01000091.1:0-4552 GCF_003435205.1 Bacteroides sp. AF32-8BH
CCCAATGTCCGGCGAAGTCATCTGTGCAAAGTTGGTTTTCCGGGTCCTGTCCAGACTAAACTGCCATTTATCAATTATTTGAAATACAGATGATTATCTTTGCTCTGTATTGTCTTTGTGTTGTTATGGCTATTAAATAAAGTACAAAATTCTAACTTATGAGCAGACTTTTAATAAATAAAAAGTTAATGGATAAATGTAGTGGTAGTCTAAGATGAGAAATGGACTAATCTGAAAAAATGAATATTTTTCCTCTCTCTCTTTTCATTTATCCATGTAATTTCTTTTATGACATAAAAACTAGCAACATTTTAAGATATTAAAAATCAAATAGATTGAATAATTACTCTTGTTGAATGAATTCGACGTAAATAAAACTTTCTGGAATGATTTATCTATCTTTTTATGCTATTTTGCAGAGAAATGTTATTGTGTGATAGCTTAAGGTAATAAGGAAAGTAGATGTTAGAACCCCATTCAGGAGTCCATAGTGTGGTTTATTTTAAACCAATAAGTAGTTTCTTTTAAAGGTAGGAAATGTTCCTTTTAAACCAACGACTTGTTTCATTATATCAAAACTTGTTTTCGATAGTAGGAAAAAATACATGTTTATAAAGAATTATGCTATATATATTCAATAAAAGGAATATATATAATGTAAATGTGACTTTCTTTTTTCTATTTAGCAATTCAATAGAATCTTAATTCTTCTGCATATATGAAAAATAGAACATGATTTGAAATAACTAAGATGAAATATTTCAATCTTTACCTGGCAAGTTTAGCTCGAAGTTCTTTTAGTCTTTTTGCAGCCTGTAGATTATCAACCTTTATATATCTCATGAATGCAGATGGACTCTTATGCCCGGATATGCGCATAAGTTCTCCGGCAGGAAAGCCGGATAAATACATATTTGTGCAAAACGATCGTCGGCAAGTATGAGAAGAGATCATCTCCCATTTTTCATAGACTCTCTTTTCCCGTTCTTTCCCTTTCTTGCGAACGACTTCGATCTTCTGTTTTAGTTTTGCTCTTCGCCCTAATTCTTTAACCCTTTCGTTGAATATATATCTAGGAATTTTAGGTAAATCATAGTTGTACTTCTTGAGTATTTCCGGTACATAATCGATCATAGGGATTATGACAGCTTTATGCACTTTTCTCTGTTTGAGATTTATAATCTCATTATCTAAGTCAATATGTTCGGGACTTAATGTTGAGAGATCACTATATCGTAGTCCTGTAAAACACCCAGTAATAAAAACATCTCTAATCTCTTCCAATTGCTTATCATCTGACAAGTCTAACTCGTGTATTGTTGAAAGTTCCTTTTCACTTAAATAAATAGCATCAGTTTCTTCTTCTACGACCTTAAAATGCTTCAAGTCAATTGGAGGAATAACTCCTTTATCTATTTGATAATTAACAAATCCCTTTAACAAACGTATAATTTTTCCTGCAGAATTAGTGAGCAAGCCAACACTCCCATCGGGCTTTATAACCTTATAAAATAAATAGTCCATGAATTCATTGTAAAATATAAGATTCAGGTTATGAAAAGTAATTGGCTGCGATGAATGTTCTTTGAAAGCGATCAGATGTTTACGAAGTGTTCGGTAGTCTTTTATTTGGTCTGCAGAAACAACAAGAGCTTTTTCTGTAATATATCTTTCTAATGCGTCAAATATATCTACCCGATTAGGACGTAATTCATATTCTCTATTTTTTTTTAATTCAAGTAAAACAAAATCTACGGTTGGACTTATTCCGTTTATCTTAGCATATGTAAGAATTTCTCCAAGCTTGGACGTTATTCTAATCAGGCAGGCATCAATTTCATCATAGTTTGGACAAGCGCGCTTAATCCATCTCTTTTTAGAATCCCAGTGTTCCGGTTTAATACTGTATCCAGTAGAGATGAGCGTACGCTTAGTTCGATTGTAGTTATATCGAACATAGAGGACAGTAGTCCCCTCTCGAGTGACGTACTTTGGTTTAATATATGGAGTATATTTTGCGATAGTAAATCTGTATTGCTTTCGTATTGCAAAATTACAAAAGCTATTCGATATGAGCAATATCTCATCGTTAAAAGCTAGAACCTCCAAAAACATTGTACTATCTTAATAAAAGTGGATAAATATTGCTCAAAAAGGAAAAAAACTACTCAAAGCACACTCTAAGAGACTTATTTTGCACTTTAAAAACACTCAAAATATGAAAAAAGAATAGATTTTGTCCTTTCTTGAACACAGATTTTCCTAATATTTAGCATTAATTCCATTATTTTGTAGCGTTACAAATAAAATGCTATGGAAAAACAAATGGATTTGTATGAATCCTGGGTCCTACCTGAAACACACAATTCTATATAAACTTTTCCTCTAGCATTTATAAATATTCGACAGTACTGATTTTAATATATTATTTAGGTATAGCGATAAGAAAGGTAAGATTGCATTTAAAAGGTAATAGTAAGAAGGTAAAAAGAGAAATAAAAGAAAACGTAGGGTTTGTTTTTCTTTATAGGTAAACAAGATTGTAGATGGGTAACCTTAAAATTGTAGATTAATTAGAAAATATTTATGAAGAAACTACTAACAGTAATGGCCTTTTCGGTCGGTTTATTCGCAAATGCTCAAACCGGCAACTTATTTAAACCAGTAAAAGAGGTAGCGCTACGTACTCCATCGGTACCTATCGTTGTTTCAGATCCTCACTTCTCTATCTAGTCTCCTTATGATAAATTAATGGAAGGAAGTACAGAACACTGGACTACAGCTAAGAAGCCATTAGTAGGGGCTTTACGCGTAGATGGTAAAGTGTATCGTTTCCTGGGTAAAGATCAAGTAGCTCTAATACCTATTGCTCCCATGACAAATGTGGAACGTTGGGAGGCTGCATATACTAATAGTCAACCAGCAAATGGATGGCAAGAATTCCAGTTTGATGATAGTAGTTGGAAAAAAGGTAAAGCAGCTTTCGGTAGCCGTGATATGCCACGTGTTCGCACAGAATGGAAAGGAGATAATACAGATATTTATATCCGACGTACATTTGAAATAAATGATTTGGATTTAACAGAGAATATTTTTCTTATTTATTCTCATGACGATGTATTCGAATTATATTTAAATGGAGAAAAACTGGTTGCTACAGATCTCGTATGGAAGAATAATGTAAATCTAAAACTTTCAGACGAAGCCAAGAAGAAGCTTCGTAATGGTAAAAATGTGATTGCAGCACATTGTCATAACACGACAGGAGGATCTTATGTGGATTTTGGTTTATATCGTGAAAAGAAAAATGCAGTAACATTTGAAAATGAGGCTGTACAGAAATCGGTAGATGTACTAGCCACTTCCAGTTACTATACATTCACTTGCGGACCAGTCGAATTAGATGTCGTATTTACAGCACCTCAATTGATAGATGACTTGGATTTGTTGTCAACTCCGATTAACTACATCTCCTATCGTGTGCGTCCTCTTGATAAAAAAGAGCATGATGTACAATTCTATATAGAAACGACTCCGGTATTAGCAGTGAATGAGACTACTCAACCTACTATTGCACGTACATTATCGAAAAATGGTATTAGTTATGTAGAAGCTGGCACCATCAACCAGCCGATATGTGATCGTAAAGGTGATTTGATTTGTGCTGACTGGGGATATGTATATCTTGGTAGTGTAAATGGAGCAGGAAAATCTATAAGTTTGGGTGACTATAGCGGAATGAAGGAAGCTTTTGTTAAAAATGGAACTTTAGCTTCAAGTAAAAGCAAATGGATTACTCGTCGGGAAGAAAATACTCCTGCAATGGCTTATGTACATAATTTTGGAACTGTTACCAAAGATGGTAAAGATGGTTTCTTGATGATCGGTTATGATGACATTTATTCCATTGAATATATGTATGAGAAACGTATGGGATATTGGAAGCATGATGGTAAAGTAACGATTTTTGATGCTTTCGAAAAACTAAGAGATAACTATCAATCCATCATGGAGCGTTGTCGTGCACTTGATGAGCTTATTTATAGCGATGCAGAAAAAGCTGGTGGTAAAAAATATGCAGAAATCTGTTCTGCAGCCTATCGTCAAGTTATTTCTGCTCACAAACTATTTACAGACAAAGAAGGCAATCTGATGTGGTTCTCTAAAGAGAATAACAGTAATGGTTGTATCAATACAGTCGACCTGACCTATCCGTCTGCTCCCCTGTTTTTGGTCTATAATCCTGATTTACAAAAGGCAATGATGACTAGTATCTTTGAATATAGTGCTAGCGGTCGCTGGGATAAACCTTTCGCAGCACATGACCTTGGCACTTATCCAATAGCTAATGGACAAGTTTATGGTGGTGACATGCCGATTGAAGAAAGTGGTAATATGGTGATTCTAACTGCAGCTATTTCGAAAATTGAAGGTAATGCAGATTATGCTAAGAAATATTGGGACATTCTAACGACATGGACTAATTATTTAGTAGAGTATGGACAGGACCCGGAAAACCAACTTTGCACAGATGACTTCGCCGGACATTGGG
>NZ_QVLZ01000092.1:0-4325 GCF_003435205.1 Bacteroides sp. AF32-8BH
AAAAAAAAAGCTGATAAGCATATAAACAAGTTATGCTTTATAACAAGTCATTGATTTTTTACGGATAAGTGGTTGATTTACTGTCGGAAAAAGAAAAACAATAGGGAAAAAAAGCAAAGCAAAACCAACCAACGGGCGGTAGGACTGTGAACGGCTTTTTATGGCGTGTACGCATTTGTGTACAAAAAGTTTGTATTTTATTGAAATATAGCTATCTTTGTACTGAATTTAAAAGCAAACAGATATGGAAGCATTATCAGTAAGAGAATACCGTAACAACCTCGCAGCGTCTTTCACCAAAGCTGACAATGGCGAGCAGGTACTAATTCGCAGGAAAAACGAGATTTACGCTTTGGTAAAAGTTGGTCGTGAAGATTTGATGATAACCCCGGAACTGCAAGCAAGGATTGACAAGGCAAGGGAAGAAATCAAATCCGGAAAGTGTGTTACCCTCAAAAGCAGTGAGGATATTGATGCTTATTTCGACAGTCTATGATGTACACAATTAGGGTTTCCGACGGGGTGGATAAGGTGATTGCCAAATGGAAGAAATCAAACCCCAATTTGTTCAAGAAGTATAAGAAAATCTACAAAGAATTGTTAGAGCACCCTAAGACTGGGCTTGGGCATCCCGAAGCGTTAAGGGGCGGTGGGGATATTACATGGTCTCGACACATTACCGCCCATGACCGGATAATCTATGACATTTACGAGGAAGTGGTAGAGGTCTACATTTTGGAGGTAGAGGGGCATTACAACGATAAATGATAAAACTGTTATGGTCGAATATTGTGTTTACTGGTTAGAGAACGGCGAGCCTATGCACGAGGTGTTCTCTAACCTTGCCGCCGCCGAGATGTACTCATGTGCGATAAGAGGGAAAGAAAACGTTGAATGGGTGGAGGTGTCCGAAGAAGAAGCCATTGATTTGGACGAACTGGAAGACATGTTCCCGGATGACTTCTGCGGCGTGTAATCCCCTTGGGTAGAAATGGGGTAGATTTTGTTAGGCTGTGGGGGATTTTCTAACACGCCGGGGCTTTTTTGCCGGGCGGTTAGTGTGGATGTATTCCAATGCGGTATGTGTATATATAGCAAGAAGTGTCCTTGTCGGACAATTCTTGCTTTTCTCGCTTTGCTCAAAAAGATTTTAAGATTACCTTTGTGACATGGAAGTAAGACGGAACGAAAAGATTACATTCCGCTGTACCCGGTATGAAAAGCTGGCACTTGCGGAGCAGGCAGCCCGATGTAGCATGAGCACATCGGAGTATTGCCGGAGTTTGTCCCTTGGAGGTCGCCCAAGGGAAAGGTACACCGAGGAGGAACGGCAGCTTCTCCGGGACATAGCCCAGTTGAAAGGAACGCTCCAACGGCTGAACAACTACTTCGGTGGTCGCCAGTACCGGGAGGTATTTGAAGAGAATCAGGCACTAATCACCGAACTTAAAAAAATACTTTCACGATGATAGGGAAAGGAAAGAGCATATCGCATGGTACGGCTGCACTGGAGTATGACCTTGCCAAAGAGATAGACGGACAGACAGCAGCCATCGAGATAGCCCGGCATGAACTTTACGGGTGTACGGGTGCGGAAATGGTACAGGAAATGAAACCATACCACGCTGATTTTCCGAACGTAAAAAACAATTGCCTACGTTTCGAGGTCAGTCCTTCGATAGAGGAAAGCGCCACCTTTACGGATGCGGACTGGGCGGAACTTGGTAACGACTTCATGCAGCGCATGGGGCTGGCGAACCACCAGTACATCATCATCCGGCACAGCGGTACGGAGAGCAAAAAAGAACAAGCCCACCTGCATATACTGGCAAACCGGGTTTCCCTTTCCGGGGAACTGTACCGGGATAACTGGATAGGGAAAAAGGCAACGGAAGCCGCCAACGCCATAGCCAAGGAACGGAACTTTGTACAGTCGCAGGACATCGGCAAAGCCAACAAAGCGGAAATCAAGGAAGCCATGGACGACGTATTGAAGAAGATGCAGGGCTTTGACTTGACTAAATTCAAGGAAGAACTTGGTAGGAGAGGTTTTAAAGTTCGGGAAGCCAGGGCAAGCACCGGAAAACTTAACGGCTACTACGTCACAGCCCGAAGCGGTACGGAGTATAAGGCGAGCGAGATAGGGAAAGGCTACACTCTCGCCCATATCGAGCGGACACAAAGCAAACTGAAATATAACTCAATGAACATATCTCATGGAAACAAACTCACATCCGGAAGCGGTAGCTTCCACCGTTAAGCAGGGACAGTACAGCCCCCGGAAAAGAAAAGACACAGCACCAAAGGTTAACCCGCAGCTTGCGATAGAACTGTTTTTTCAAGAAATGGGACGTATTGAAGCCTATACAAAGCGCATAGAGGATGCAACATCCCGAAAGGTACAAATAGACGGGAAAAGCCTCGAAAGTGCCGAAAATCGCCTAAAAAACGTATTGTCGGACTTTGAACGGCAGGGGTACAGAATGAAAAACGGCGGTTATGTGGACAAACGGATTTCGTTCTACTCAATCCTTTGTGCTGTTATCTCCCTATTGTTCGCTTGTTTCATGTGCTATCTTTGGACGGATGCAGCCAAAGACCGGGACAACTACAAGCAGTATTATGAATACTTCCAAGAGCAGGCAAGGGAACAAAAGGGAAACAAATAAACTCTAACTTTACGAATTATGGGAACAACGGAACACGAAGAACCCCGGTTCTTCTTCATACTGAACAAGGGTGCGAAGTCCGGCGGCGAAATCACCCATGCTGTCCTAAACGGTAGTATCGTTTCGAAGCCGGCAGGCTGGGACGCCTTTCATGGGCTTGTACTGGCGAAAGAGAAACTAAGCAGCGAGGAAATACAGCGGCAGATGAAAGAGCTTGGTGTAGAAATGGAAATCGTTCCTCTGATTTGACAAGATTACCCCGGCTGAAATATACCGGGGTAATCTTGTCACTTATCCTTGATTTTCCCTTTAAGGGCGTTTATAATCCACCCTTTTGGATTTGTTTTTGTCCTTGATTTTCCTCTAAGTATGGCGAGTTCTGTCATGATGTCTGGAAGTTCCATTTGTGCTGTTACAAATAAATCCCGGTTGTTTTTGATTTCTTTATCGGAGAACTCCAAAGATGTTTTTAAGTAACTTATCACTTGCCTACCTAAATCCCATGAAAGCCCGGTTTGCTTTTGTAGCTCTTTTTTGTATAGCTCTGCATCACGATGCTCTGGCTTGAATATTGGATAGAAGTTGAAACTTACAATTTTTTTCCCCTCCTTGTTTGCGGACCATTCGAATGTATAAGGACTTAGTTCGTCCAGCTCATTTTTTGCAGGTTCAATTACTTTCCGGACAAAATCGTTTGTCTTTGCGTATTTATCTTGTACTTTAAACATTTCTTTGAGCTGTTCAAGTGGATAGATTAGTTTTGTTTTCTGACCGCTTAAAAGTTCGTAGAACCGCATAGAATATACACTCTTAAACTTCATCGCAGTGGCTAATTCGTATTTGCGAAACCCTTTTGAAAAATCTAAGCAGCAGTCCCATATGTGTGAGTCTATTTGGAATGATACAACAGATGAACGCTTCTTTATCTTTGGCAATGCAATAATAGAAATGCTTATCCATTCTTTTTCATCCTCATAGGTAAAGATTTTCTTTTGTAGAGATAACAGTGCTTGTTTTACACGTGTGTAGTTTTCATCACTTTCTCCATTTAGCAATGAAGCAATAGGCATTGTGATGTGAACGGTATCAAAAAGTGTGTGTTCTATTTTTTTACAATCAGTTGCAAACCTAACTCCTTGGAGTTCACCTTGAGCCATTTCTACAATTCTATAAAGTATGCGCTTCTCATAAACGGAAAAGTCATACTTGGCTGTCGTCATAATATAGCTTTGTATTTGGTCTTTATTGACGACTGTTACACTGTTGTTCTTCTGTTGTTTCGTTTTCATCATCTACACGAAAGGATAAAATACTGTTGGCTTTATCTATGTGAGGAGCGTATATTTCAGAAAATTTTGCGAGGATAGAAATTGCGTTTTTTACCCTTTCAAATTCTTCTTTCTTAAAATGAACTATGATTTTCTTCATCCTTTATTGATTATTAGTATGTTGCGCAAATATAATAAGTAATTACGACTTGTGCAAATGGAAATCGTAGATGATGCAAAATAACATTCAAAAAGTCGTATTTGGAAGAGAAAATAACATTCAAAAAGTCGTAGTAATGTGTTAAATAGCATTCAAAAAGTCGTAGTAATGTGTTAAATGAATTGTGTAAGCGGTTGGATTTCAGCGTGATTTTTAGTTAAAAAAAAA
>NZ_QVLZ01000093.1:0-4133 GCF_003435205.1 Bacteroides sp. AF32-8BH
CTGGGCTTTGCGCATAAAAAAAGGCTGTGTCAGCGTTTTGACACAACCTCTTTCTTTTTAACAACCAGAGTTTTATATATCACTCTAAAAGAGACATGTATGTATCATTCACTGCATATATGTTTATTATACAGCTCAATACATGTATTATATATATCATAGACACATCATATATATTATATATAACACATATATTTGCTTGATTATTCGTTTTTTCTTTATCTTTGTAGCCTTAAATAAGAAAGTTCATAAAAAGTATAGATATGCTTACCATTAAACAAATTACAGAAAACACAGAGGCGGTACTCCGCGGACTGGAAAAGAAGCATTTCAAAAATGCAAAGGAAACGATCGATCAAGTGATCGCTCTTAACGACAAGAGACGTAGCACACAAAATGAATTAGATAAGAATCTGGCAGAGGTTAACTCGCTTTCACGCACCATCGGTCAACTGATGAAAGAAGGCAAGAAAGAGGAAGCTGAGACTGCACGCGCACGCGTTGCCGAACTAAAAGAAGGTAACAAAGAATTAGACGCCGCTATGACACAGGCTGCAACAGATATGCAGAATGTACTTTACACCATCCCCAACATTCCTTACGACAGCGTACCCGAAGGTGTAGGTGCTGAAGATAACGTAGTGGAAAAAATGGGAGGTATGGAAACTGAACTTCCTAAAGATGCACTCCCCCACTGGGAACTGGCTAAGAAATATGATTTAATAGACTTCGATCTGGGTGTAAAAATCACAGGTGCAGGTTTCCCTGTATATAAAGGTAAAGGCGCACAACTTCAACGCGCTCTTATCAACTTCTTCCTGGACGAAGCACGCAAATCCGGATATACTGAAATCATGCCACCGACAGTAGTTAACGCTGCTTCCGGCTATGGCACAGGACAGCTTCCTGACAAAGAAGGACAAATGTATCATTGTGAAGTAGATGATTTATATCTGATTCCAACAGCAGAAGTGCCTGTAACCAACATCTACCGTGATGTAATTTTGGAAGAAAAACAGTTGCCAATAATGAATTGCGCCTATACACAATGTTTCCGTCGTGAAGCTGGTTCCTATGGTAAAGATGTGCGCGGACTGAATCGTCTGCACGAATTCTCCAAAGTAGAATTGGTTCGCATTGACAAACCGGAACACTCCAAACAATCTCATCAGGAAATGCTAGACCACGTAGAAGGTCTGTTGCAAAAACTGGAACTTCCATATCGTATCCTCCGCCTCTGTGGTGGTGATATGAGTTTCACTGCTGCCCTTTGTTTCGACTTCGAAGTATATTCAGAGGCACAGAAACGCTGGTTGGAAGTAAGTTCCGTATCCAATTTCGATACCTATCAGGCCAATCGTCTGAAATGCCGTTACCGTAATGCAGAAAAGAAAACCGAACTCTGCCACACACTAAACGGTTCAGCATTAGCACTGCCACGTATCGTTGCTGCCCTACTCGAAAACAACCAGACTCCGGAAGGCATTAGAATTCCGAAAGCGTTGGTTCCGTACTGCGGCTTCGACAAGATAGACTAAGACTTGATCTGACAGACTAATAAAAGCACCCTTATATAGAGAGCCACTCATCAAAAGAGTGGCTTTTCTTTTATATTTCGCAAATAAGCTGTATCTTTGCCAAAATTTATATCATTCTGATAGCAGTTACGTAATAAAAACAACAAATTAATTAGATAATGAACAAAATCATTAGCAAGGAACGCTTTTCTGAAAAAGTATTCAAATTTGAAATTGAAGCTCCTTTAATTGCTAAATCTCGTAAGGCCGGACACTTCGTCATCGTACGTGTAGGCGAAAAAGGAGAACGTATGCCATTGACTATCGCAGGTTCCGACCTGAAAAAGGGTACCATTACTCTGGTAGTGCAGGAAGTCGGGCTTTCTTCTACCCGTCTCTGCGAGCTGAATGAAGGCGAATCTATCACTGACGTAGTAGGCCCACTCGGACAAGCTACCCATATAGAAAAATTCGGAACAGTAATCTGCGCTGGTGGTGGTGTAGGTGTGGCTCCGATGCTTCCTATCGTACAGGCTTTGAAGGCTGCCGGTAACCGTGTTATCACTGTATTGGCTGGACGCAATAAAGATCTCATCATCCTGGAAAAAGAAATGCGTGAAAGCTCTGACGAAGTAATTATCATGACGGATGACGGTTCTTACGGCCGTAAAGGTCTGGTGACAGCAGGTGTAGAAGAAGTTATCAAACGTGAGAAAGTAGACAAATGTTTCGCTATTGGCCCTGCCATCATGATGAAATTCGTTTGCTTGCTGACTAAAAAATATGAAATTCCGACAGATGTTTCGCTAAATACTATCATGGTGGACGGAACAGGTATGTGCGGTGCTTGCCGTATCACTGTAGGAGGAAAGACTAAATTCGTTTGTGTAGATGGTCCGGAATTCGACGGTCACCAAGTGAATTTCGACGAAATGCTGAAACGTATGGGTGCGTTCAAGAATATCGAACGCGAAGAAATGCATAAGCTGGAATCGGAATGTGAAGCAACCAAAGAAATCGATGAAAAAAGTCGTAATGCTACTTGGAGACAGGAGTTACGCAAATCCATGAAGCCAAAAGAACGTACGGCTATTCCTCGTGTAGAGATGAATGAACTCGATGCTGAATACCGTTCACACAGCCGTAAAGAGGAAGTTAATCAAGGATTAACAGCAGAACAGGCTGTTACAGAAGCCAAACGCTGTCTCGACTGTGCTAATCCTGGATGTATGGAAGGCTGTCCGGTAGGTATTGATATTCCCCGCTTCATTAAGAATATCGAACGCGGTGAGTTCCTCGAAGCTGCTAAAACATTGAAAGAAACAAGTGCGCTCCCTGCAGTTTGCGGTCGTGTGTGTCCGCAAGAAAAACAGTGCGAATCAAAATGTATTCATCTGAAAATGAATGAAAAGCCGGTAGCTATCGGTTATTTGGAACGTTTTGCAGCTGATTACGAACGTGAAAGCGGACAAATCTCCGTACCTGTCATTGCAGAGAAAAACGGCATCAAAATAGCTGTTATCGGTTCAGGACCTGCAGGATTGGCATTTGCCGGAGATATGGCTAAATATGGATATGATGTAACTGTATTTGAAGCGCTGCATGAAATTGGCGGTGTATTGAAATACGGTATCCCCGAATTCCGTTTGCCAAACAAGATTGTAGACGTAGAAATCGACAATCTCGGTAAGATGGGCGTTAACTTCATCAAAGACTGTATTGTAGGAAAAACTATCGGTGTAGAAGACTTGAAAGCGGAAGGTTTCAAAGGAATATTCGTGGCTTCCGGTGCCGGACTGCCAAACTTTATGAATATCCCGGGAGAAAACTCTATCAATATCATGTCTTCAAATGAATACCTCACCCGTGTCAATTTGATGGATGCCGCCAGCGAAGATTCAGACACTCCGGTAGCATTCGGTAAGAATGTGGCAGTAATCGGTGGTGGTAACACAGCTATGGACTCTGTCCGTACAGCAAAACGTCTTGGCGCTGAACGTGCTATTATTATCTATCGTCGCTCGGAAGAAGAAATGCCTGCACGTATCGAAGAAGTAAAACACGCCAAAGAAGAAGGAGTTGAATTCCTCACTCTGCATAATCCTATCGAATATATTGCTGATGAACAAGGTTGCGTAAAACAAGTTATTCTGCAAAAGATGGAATTAGGCGAACCGGATGCTTCCGGACGTCGTAGTCCTGTAGCCATCCCGGGAGCGACAGAAACAATCGATATAGACCTGGCCATTGTCAGCGTTGGGGTATCTCCCAACCCGATTGTTCCAAGCTCTATCAAAGGACTGGAATTAGGACGAAAAGGAACTATCGCAGTAAATGACAACATGGAATCTTCTATCCCAATGATTTACGCAGGTGGTGACATCGTTCGCGGTGGAGCTACCGTAATTCTGGCGATGGGTGATGGCCGTAAAGCTGCCGCTGCTATGAATGAGCAACTGAAAACAAACGCCGGCAACTAACTGCCGCTTATTAACACCCGGGCTAAAACCAACTCACACGTGGGTAGAACATCGATCACCCCCGGCATAAAAAAGTAGAATAAGAAAAGAGGTTGTGTCAAAACGCTGACACAGCCTTTTTTTATGCGCAAAGCCC
>NZ_QVLZ01000094.1:0-4085 GCF_003435205.1 Bacteroides sp. AF32-8BH
AGAACTGTAAAATATAAAAGAGGTTGTGCCAACGTTTTGACACAACCTCTTTTCTCATTTCAAATATCTAAAGATACTTTCTACTTTACCACTTTATTCGTAGCAGGATCAGGGAAAATTACAGCCGGTTTAAACGACTTGGCTTCCTCAAAATCCATCAATGCATAGGACATGATTATCACAATATCATCGGGTTGCACCTTGCGGGCAGCAGCACCATTCAGACAAATTTTGCCCGAACCGCGTTCACCTTTGATAATGTAGGTTTCAAAGCGTTCACCGTTGTTATTATCAGCGATATACACTTTCTCTCCCGGAATCATGTTTGCAGCATCCAACAGGTCTTCATCAATCGTGATACTACCCATGTAGTTCAGATTTGCCTCCGTGACACGTGCACAATGAATTTTCGACTTCAACACTTCAATCATCATAAGGTTTCGTCTTTTTAGTTATTCTTTATATTTAATGTTATCGATCAGCCGGACCTCTCCACAGAACACTGTGATGCATCCTACTGCGTAGGAAGTATCTTCCCAATTGCTAATTTTCTGCAATGTGTTTCCGTCTACGATCTCAAAATACTCCATACGCAAACCCGGAGCGGCTTCAATCGCATCTTCAACCATCTTTTGCGTCTCGCTCACTGTATGAGTGGCTGCAAAGTTACGACTTTTAAATAAGGTGCGAGAAATATTTAAAGCATTTTCACGTTCTTCTGCAGATAAACGTTTGTTCCGGCTACTCAATGCCAGTCCATCTTCCTCACGTACAATTGAACAACCTACAATTTCAAGGTTATATTTCAATTGTCGAACCATCTCACGAATAATCGCTAACTGCTGGAAGTCTTTCTCTCCGAAATATGCACGATCCGGCTGTACAGCATCAAACAGCTTGCTGACAATTTGGCAAACACCGTTAAAATGTCCCGGACGGAAAGCTCCTTCCATCACCGTATCCAATGGTGCATAGCTAAATTGACGGGTATCCGGTTCCGGATACATTTCGCTAACTGAAGGAGAAAAAGCGAAATCCGCCCCGCATTCTTCCAACAAACGGCAATCTGCATCCAATGTACGCGGATATTTCTCCAAGTCATTTTTATCGTTAAACTGTGTGGGATTCACAAAAACACTCACAACAGTTACACCATTCTCACTTACGCTGCGCTTTACCAGAGATGCATGTCCCGCATGTAAAGCACCCATTGTAGGAACCAGTCCCACCTTTTTACCTTGGGCTCTTAGGGCAGTCAATTCTGCCTGTAAGTCCTTGATAGTGTGCACTACTTTCATTTTCGTCAATTGGTTTATGTTTTACTCGTTTGCAAAAACTCTGCAAAATAAACTAATATTTGCCACATAAAGAAAGAATATCTTATTTAATGTGTCTTTTTTTTCGTATCTTTGCAGAATATTATAGTGAACTATTGTTATTATGACAAAGGCGAATAAAGTTTTATTTATTACTCAAGAGATTACACCTTACGTTTCAGAATCCGAAATGGCCAATATAGGTAGAAACCTTCCACAGGCGATACAAGAAAAAGGCCGTGAAATCAGAACCTTTATGCCTAAATGGGGAAATATCAATGAGCGCAGAAATCAACTGCACGAAGTGATCCGCCTCTCTGGTATGAACCTGATTATCGACGATACTGACCACCCCTTGATTATAAAAGTTGCTTCTATCCAATCCGCACGTATGCAGGTATATTTCATCGATAACGATGATTATTTCCAGAATCGTATGCAGACAACGGATGAAAATGGTATAGAATATGATGATAACGATAGCCGTGCCGTTTTCTATGCACGCGGTGTATTGGAAACAGTGAAAAAACTTCGCTGGTGTCCTGATGTCATTCACTGTCATGGCTGGATGACAGCTTTAGCTCCTCTTTATATTAAGAAAGCCTATAAAGACGAACCTTCTTTTCGCGACGCTAAAGTGGTATTCTCTGTTTATGAAGATGATTTCAAGAGTACACTTAGCGACGATTTCGCAGCCAAATTGATGCTGAAAGGTATTTCCAAAAAAGATTTAGGTGATTTGAAAGAGCCGGTAGACTATGCTGCTCTGTGCAAACTCGCCGTTGATTATTCGGATGGAGTCATACAAAACAGCGAAAAAGTAGACGAGTCTATTATTGAATACGCCCGCCAATCTGGCAAACTGGTGCTTGACTACCAGAACCCGGAAAACTATGCAGATGCCTGCAACGAGTTCTACGATCAGGTATGGGATGCGACTGCAAACGAAGAAGAATAAAAAAAATCAAGATACGACGATCATGAAAACAAAATACGCCTTAATAGTTTTACTGGCAATCACCTTTTGGGGTTGTGATGACAACACTGCCGGACTGGGATTGGGAATGTTTCCGGGAAGCGACCAAAATATCAATGGAAAGCTATCTACATTTGATGTAACTACCGAATCCGTTCATGCCGGTGAGATTTATGCAATGACTAATATAGGGTATGTAGGTAAGTTCACTGATGAAATATTTGGAACTTATCAGGCAGGCTTCTTGGCAGAACTCAACTGTCCGTCAGGAATGACATTCCCTGGAGTATATGATGGTACTGCTTTGGACGAAGAGAAGAAAGCTACCCGCGTAATGGTAGGGGATGATAATGAAGATAATAAAGATGTCACATTCATACGTGATGACAACAATAAAATCATTGGTAACATCCACACTATCGAACTTTATTTATGGTATAGCAGTTACTTTGGAGATTCATTAACAGCTTGTCGTTTGAGTGTCTATGAATTGAGCGAGAACTTAGATACTGAACATGCCTACTATACAAATATTAATCCGGAAAACTACTACGATCACGCAGATCCTAATAGCTTATTAGGCACGAAAGCTTATACAGCAGTCGATCTTTCAGTAAAAGACTCTATTCGTAATCTTAGTACGTATGTCCCTAGTGTTCATGTTTCTTTCAGAGACGAAGCTGCCAAGGAAATTGGTAAAGAGATTATAAAAAAAGCCAATGAGTTAGGTGTCAATCTTGACAATAAAGAGTTTAGGAAGATTTTTAAGGGAATTTATGTGAAAAGTGATTACGGTGATGGTACGGTACTTTACATAAATCAAGCTCAAATGAACGTAGTGTATAAATGCTATGCTGTCGATACAATTACTGGTCTTAAATTGCAAAAGAAAGTAGCAGAAGAAAATGGAGAGTATAAAGACTCTACTTACTATGGATATCGTACCTTTGCTACCACTCGTGAAGTTATTCAAGCAAACCAGTTAGAGAATGATAAAGTAGCTATTCAAAATTGCATCAATAAATCTGAATGGACTTATTTAAAAAGTCCAGCTGGAATCTTTACTCAGTTAACTCTCCCTGTTAGTCAAATAGCAGAAAAGCTTCAAGGAGATACTTTGAATGCGGTAAAATTAGGGATTCCTATCTATAATGAAACCAGTGATAAGAAGTTTGGCATGTCTACTCCTAATAACGTTTTATTAATACGTAAAAAATATAAAGATAGTTTCTTCAAAGGTAATCAACTTAGCGATGGTATAACTTCATCTCTATTTAATCCTACTACAACTAACTTTACCCAATATACATTCAACAATATCACTCAAATGATAAATAATTGTTTAGAGGATGGAGAAAGAGAAGAAGCAGAAAAGAAACTCAAGAATGGTACGATAACTCTCCAAATAACTAACTCCGAAGGCAAAACAGAATCTAAAGAGGTTCATAATATTGAAGAATGGGAAAAATATAGTGATTGGAACAAATTCATACTTATTCCAGTACTTGTAACCACAGATGCTTCCTCAAGTAATAGCTATTATGGTTCTTCGAGCAATGTTATTAGCATACAACATGACCTGAAACCTGGCTATGCACGTTTGAAAGGGGGTAGCAAAGGAAGCATACAAGA
This sequence comes from Bacteroides sp. AF32-8BH, assembly GCF_003435205.1. NCBI lineage: Bacteria > Pseudomonadati > Bacteroidota > Bacteroidia > Bacteroidales > Bacteroidaceae > Bacteroides > Bacteroides sp. AF32-8BH. The sequence goes on from NZ_QVLZ01000094.1 coordinate 3,925, forward strand.
TGCTCAAGGCAACCCTTTATATCCAGAGTATTTACTCAAACTTGAAGTTGTCTCTACAAACTTCGGAACAAAATCGAAATAAAAGACAAGTAAGATAATCTATAAAATAATGAGGTTGTGTCAAAACGCTGACACAGCCTTTTTTATGCGCAAAGCCCAGA
>NZ_QVLZ01000095.1:0-3489 GCF_003435205.1 Bacteroides sp. AF32-8BH
ACACTATTATCCAAAGTAAAATATTATCAAGAGAAATGCTTTCGCATACTATGTATTTAGCTGTATCTCAGATTTACTGGTGATAATGTTTGAAGGATAAGAATATTATGCCATATTGGAAGAGTACCAACAAATTTTTCAATATGGAACAAACAAACATCAAATCACTAATCGCTACCTGTCACGAGAAGATGATAGGCGATGGCTATAGTGAGAGCACAATTGCCACGCACATGTCGAATCTTGAACGGGGTATATTCACCTACATGTCAGAGCGAGGAGAAGAGATCTATAATCCCGACATTGGAGACTCTTTTCTTGAAAGTCTTACTAGAAACACCCAATGGGAAAAGCACTATCGTTGCATCGGCATGTTGAACTCGGTGTTAAGGTATGGGCATATAATGGTAAATCGTCCTCCAAGCCAAAGGCATGAACTTCCTGGAGAAATAGGAGCAGTGGCAAAACGGCTTATTGAACTAAAGCGTTCGGAACGTGCTTCCCCGAAAACGATAGAGGTTTACCAACGCGTAATATCCCAGTTTATCGCAGTGGTTCAAATTAAAGGAGTCAAGCAAGTGGCTGAGATCACAGAGTCACACATCGTCAATTTCATCTCCACAAGTACAAACAGCAGGGGACAGCGACTGTATGTAATGAAGATGTTCTGCAAATATCTTTTGACGGAAGGGTATGTCAAGTATAGCCTTGGGGCATTACTTGATTCTGTAAAGACTCCACAACGGGAGAAGGTACCCTCAGTTTACAATCAGGACGAAATTGCCCTCATAGAAAACTCCATTGACAGGAGCAATTTCGGAGGCAGACGTCTGTATGCGATGTTTCTGCTGGCATCAAGGCTTGGTCTGAGAGTGTCGGATATAATCCGGCTTCGCTTTGCAAATCTAGACTGGGACAAATGCACCATCTCCATCGTTCAATACAAGACAAAGCACGAGGTTGTGCTTCCGTTGCTGACAGATGTTGGGAATGCAATCATAGATTATCTTCAGGCAGAAAGACCGTCCTCGGATGATGAACATGTATTTATCTCAACGCGTCCGCCATACAAAGGAGTGTCGCGTGATACCGTATGGCTTGGATTGCAGAAGGCTATCCAACAGTCTGGTGTAAATATACAGCATCGTCGGCACGGTATCCATGCCTTCAGACATTCCCTTGCATCTCAGCTCCTGTCCAAAGAAACTCCATTGCCCATAATCAGCAGTACGTTGGGGCATATGTCCACGACAACGACCTCCAATTATTTGAGGGTGGACTTGGCGAAATTGAGATCCATATTGCTTTCGCCCTCGTTGGTTCCAGAAAGATTTTATACGCAGAAAGGAGGTATATTCTATGAGTAAAGGATATGTATTCCGTAGCGCTTTTGCCCCGTACATACTGGAGTTCTTGAAAATGAAAGGCAATCTTGTCGTCAATTCGGATGTTTACCGCCACACATTGCAGCAATGGGATGAAGCCATGCTGGAAAACGGGTTCAATGAGCTGTATGTTACAAGAGAAATGGTGTCGGCGTGGGAAAACTCTCTAAGGAATATCTGCGACAGGACATCCTATACCAAACATACCCAACTCATCCAGTTCCTCAAATACATGTGCCGACTCGGCATAGAGTGCTTTGTGCCAAGGATTCCAAAACGTCCATCAAGCATGTACACTCCCTATGTGTTCACACATGAAGAAATGTCCCGAATCATGGAAGCCATTGACAAATCGGAACAGAAAGGCTTCCGTCCCAAAAGTTGCCTTATCTGCATGCCATGCCTATTCCGGCTATTGTATTCGACTGGAATGCGAATCTCAGAGGCTCTCAACATTAAGAATGGAGACGTCAACTTTCAGTCAGATTTAATTTTCTTGACAAAGACTAAGAACGGCAAGGAGAGGATAATCCCCATGAATCCGGAATTGAAAGTGGTGTTGTCACAATACTTGAAATATCGTGACATGATGCCGGTGGAAGGAATCTGCAAGCCGGAACGCCACCTGTTTGTGTCAGGAATAGGCAAGCCGTTCACGGCAACCACACCATACACTTTCTTCAAAAAGATACTTCGGCAATGCGGGATAGCCCACAAAGGCAAAAACCAAGGCCCCCGGGTTCACGACCTCCGTCATACGTTCGCAGTCCATACCTTACAAAAGATGGCAACCGAAGGCGTGGATCTGTATGCCGGATTACCAGTCCTGTCAGTTCTCCTCGGCCATGCGAGTGTCAGGGAAACGGAGTGGTATCTGAGGCTTACGCGTGAGTTCTATCCCGAAGTGATTGATATAATATCTTCTACAACTGGAGGCATCTTCCCGGATGTTGACAAAAACAATATGTATTATGGAAAAGGAAACTGACTTTGCCCGGCACCTCACAATTTTCTTGTCGGACTATCTGATGACAGAGCGGGGCGTTAGCCACCACACTCTTAGGAGTTATGCCTACACGTTTGACCTGATGCTGGACTATATGTTGGAGGTGAAGAAAATACCAGCAGAACGAATCGAGCTGAAACACCTTACACGTGATTGCACGACAGGGTTCTTAGACTGGCTACAGACTGAAAGGAAATGCACCGACAATACACGCAATGCACGCCTTGCTGCGATACATGCGTTTTGCAAATATCTACAATACGAGGATATTAAAAGAATCGGTTGCTGGCAACAAATAATGACAATAAAAGCCAAGCATAAAGTCTCAGGCACCATATCCTCATTGAGCATCGAAGCGATGAAAACTCTCCTTGCAGAGATACCGACTGACTCAATGCAGGGAAGACGGCATCTTGCCATATTATCATTACTTTACGAAAGTGGTGCCAGGGTGCAGGAACTCATCAACCTTACTCCAAACGACTTGTCGCTGGAACTGCCCGCACATGTAACTTTGTTCGGAAAAGGCCGTAAGAAGAGGGTTGTGCCATTACAAAAGCGGCTGGTATCCATAATGAAACTGTATCTGGCCGAACATAAACTCGATTTACCGGGAAGAGAGAAAAGGCATCTCTTCTACAATAACCGTGGAGCGAAACTCTCAAACTCTGGAATAGCGCATATCATTACATTGTATGCAAACGATGTAAGGGTTAAGCACCCCGGACTTCTCCCAGATAAAATATCCCCACACTCTTTCAGGCACTCGAAAGCTATGCACCTGTTGCAGGCCGGTGTAAATCTTGTCTACATACGGGACATATTAGGTCATGCGTCCATCAAAACTACTGAAATATATGCTCGTGCAGACTCTAAGCAAAAGAGGGATGCACTTGAGAAGGCTTATGCAAACATCACCCCTGAACGCCCCGAGAAGGGAGAGTGGGAAACTAAGCCTCACATAAAAAACTGGTTAAAGCAGTTTACACGGAAGTAATATTATCCCAAGCCATTGCAGCAAGTAATGACGGTATATGCTTAATACTCAACGCTTGTTGTTATTGGCTTGGGATAATCTTGGAGTGGGGATAATAGTGC
>NZ_QVLZ01000096.1:0-3310 GCF_003435205.1 Bacteroides sp. AF32-8BH
AAAATATAAGAATGAAAAAAGGGCGACAAGATAGAATCGCGGAGACGCTTACTTGAGTAAAATAACTCAATGCATTGAGTAAATCAGAACAAAATGTATAAAAGAACTCAATATCAAGCGATTATAAAATAGTGATTGGAGAGGGAAGTATGAAAGTAGAAGATTTTCTAAGTATCAATCCTGCTAAGTTATTTGAATGAAAGAACGGGTGAACCTCTCTTCCCTTCACCCGTTCTCCCCCATCCATAAGGAGTAGCAGAGAAAAGGTGAAGGGCAGCTTTTTTTACTGTATCTCTATGGATTAACTTTAGTCATCAAGCAAAGAAGCTTTCTTATAATATATCAAAGCTCTATGGATCAGGTGTAAGGAATCTATTTGTACATCCCTTTCGGAAACTGAATTCGGTACAAGAGCCATTTTCTGATATAAAGGTTTCATATATTTATCTCTTATCTCACGCTGTACAGCCTTCATCTTTTTCTCTTGCCCCTTAGGAAATATCTTTTCCTGTGCTTTCAGTCGTTTGGCTATTCGGAGAGTTTGTTCATCTGCCGCTAAAATCCGATCAGTATCTAACCTTGCCATAAAAGTTAGAGCAGTACGGCAATTACCATTGAATGTTTGGTATACGCAGAGCCAATCATGCTCTAAACTCATCAATCTCTCCTTTTCCACACTATCTGTAGTGGTCACAATAATAGCTTTCAATCTTAACCACTCCGCTTTCGCCAATTTCCTATCTGCCGCCGTTTTTTCATACAAAGTTCTCCATCGGGCAAGTTCACGGGAATGATTTTTTTTAGAGAGCTTAGCAACAAGCCCGCCCCCATTATGCAAAACATGATTTTGCACATACTGTCTATCCAGAGATTTAAACTCTCTTTTCCAACGCTCAATTTTCACTTTTTGTTCTTCTAAAGAGGGTTGAGCAAATGTTAGCATGCAATATCCGAACATGCCAACAAACATACCTAAAAGCATTTTAATTTTTGTCTTCATATCTTCTACTAGATTTTATTCTGCCAAAAGCAACAACACTCGGTTTTCTTTATATAAATCCCTATAAGAAGATATAAAAAGAAAATCGAGGGTTGAATGATTTTAATTAAAACTCAAGAGTGATTTCTCTTGTGAGCTACCACTTTATTTTTCGTATTCCCGCCATTCCAGATCAACTGTATAATCACCCAAAAACATACCACGCCATACAGCTCTATTATTTTCCCCATCCCAAGGATATGCTACACCATCCAATTTGGACGTTTTGAAGGCGTTAGCCCCTGTTTCGCGAGTGGTTTCCAAAGGAAAACTGATATCCAGCCATTGCAAAACTGTCGGTACCGGCAACACACTTTCCATCATTCTGCCTTCAGATTCTATCGTTTGGTATAACGTATTTGTCAGAGTCTGATATTTTAGATCTTCTTTCTCAACATAAGTATAATAAGACTTATTGTTAGAAGCCGTAAATTTCTTACGTAATCGGAGTCCCTCTGTATCTAAGAACTGTTCTTCTTCCCGATCACCAACTTTTACTCTCTTCTTGACCTGTTTGATTTGATTCACTACTATCGAGTCATCTTTCAAGTATTGCCCGTCTTCTCCTTTATAAAATTGCCAATAACCTATTAGGTTTCCATACATAGGATCACTCGGAGATAATTTCAACTTATTACTGTATTGCTTCACTTCAGCCGGTGATAATTCTTTGTTCCAAATTCGGAGTTCGAGAATATAGCGGCATAAATTACTCATACCACCATAAAGAGTCAGGTTAGTATTGTCTACGTAATCGGCAATACTCCAGTCTAAATCAGCATCCGTACTCTTGGTTGTTTTCTTCAGGCCATCATAATAACTATAAACAGCAACCTTTCCTTTCCGTTTAGGTGTCATTTTGTTATATCCTTCGGTTACATTCCCCCATTGATCTATAACCTCATCTACCCAGTCCTTCTGTATATGTGCTTCCGTATCATACAATTTCACAGTTGAAGTATAGGTATGAATCATCGGATTAAGAAAAGCAGCGGTTCTTTGTCCGTCCGTCCCATCATTTTTACCATAGAAACTTCCCAAAGCAGATGCATAAGTATGGGTAAGTGACATGTTCCACCTACGCTTTCCAAAAAGATTTTTTCCATTTTGATCTCCAGGCACATAACTCCGGCCGATTGAAGGCCGGGCTGCCATAATGATCTCCACCGTCATTCCGCTGTCCAATGAATCCAGTGAATAAATCTGCCGCATTGTTTCAATACCTTTCTTATCCGGTGTCGGTTCGATGGAATCTATTACAACCCCCTGAAAAGACTGATCGAAACATAGGACATCTTCTACTAATCCGGGATTCATCTCTTTCCCTTTGGAGAAATGTTCATAATAAAAGATCCCGAACATGTTCCTCTCCTCAAGAGACATTCCTCCATATCGTCCGTCAGCAGTGCCACCATGATTGGAAGTAATCATTATCAGCCAGTCTTCATAATAATATTCAGGTCGTGCCCGGATAGCTTCGAGAAGCTGACCAATATAGCCATCCATCTTATGCATAGCATTTATATATTGAGTATTGGAATCCTTCCAGCCTCCTCCACTCTTCGCTGCATCCAACACATCGCGAAAGGATAGATAGATAACGCGATTATTTTCATTATCAATCTGCTGCAAAACCGTATTCAGAGTTTCTTCGTCGGATGTCGTGGTTACAGTAGTACCGGCTTTCTCCAACAGTTCCTGATTCTGTGTCTTCCAGGGAGTCACAGCCAACGTCTTCATCGATTTGTCATAATCTACAATATATTGGAAAAAACCGGGATATGCTTTCATACTTTCATCATAATCTGGATCGAAGTAAACCTCCGACAAATATGTTTCATCCGCTATGCCGTGACGCATTGGTATATTCCCTGTTAGCATCGAGGCACAGGCTATTGCGTTTTCAGCAGTAGGAGTATAGGTATCGTCTATATGCTCCGATTCCAAGCCATTCCATGCATAGCGGCTGCGGGGTAATAATCCTTTTACCACTCCATCGTCCGGAAAAGCATTCTTAACCAAGTCGCCTCCCCCTGCTCCTTCCAGATTTATCCAAAGAACATTTTTCTTGACTGACAAATTGCCCGACACTCCCCCGGTCTCTTCTACAAAATCGGGCGTATCGTATTTTGTACACGATATCGATATATTCCCCAGCAACATTACTGCCAGAAAACTCCATTTCATAATTTTTTGTGTTCTCATATTTTTCATTCATTAAAATAAACACATAGCGAAAAAGTAAATTTGGGCAAAGCGTAGCGAATTAGC
>NZ_QVLZ01000097.1:0-2863 GCF_003435205.1 Bacteroides sp. AF32-8BH
TTCGTTCCAGTAAGGCGACAATAATTCTATTCGTTATATCCATAGCTGTAATGGGATGCAGCTTTCCACTGTTAGGTAGCATAGGTGCATGTTATCCAATTACGCAATTTGTTCTATTCGGCATTTCTGACATAAGGGATAAGAAGCAATGAATGGTTCTATTTTTTGTTTCATTTCAACAAATGAAGTCCCATAAAAATACAAAGCTGTCCATTCATTCCCTTCCCAATAACTATAAAAGCTACCTATGTTCTCCATAGCTGATGTCATCTGCTCAATGACGTGATTGATGTCACAACTCTCATAAACTTCATCCGGCAATTCCGTTCCATTGCCATAATAAGCCAATCCCTCTAAAGTTCCTACTTCTATCTTAAATTCAGGTACCATACATAATAATGCTGAACCTTTGGGAATACCTATTTTATTAACAAGTTCCACCAAACGATTTATACTATCTTGTTTATCATCATTTAAGTGAATTTCTATATCACAAGATTCAATTTCTCCGGTTTGTGGATTTTGTAGTGTTCCTCCACCCATTACTTCTCCCAGATTTATTTTTTCAAGAATTTCTTGAAGAGCATCTTCCAAATCATGTCTGTGCATGGGTTGCAAACGTGAGTTCAAATTCAATGTTAGTTCCATATTTACTATTATTTTATTTGTTGGATAATGTCCGGCAGATAAACCGCCTTCAATGTTTCATCTGTTTGTTAGCAACCTATTTTCTATCAATCTTTTGTAAAAGTTGATTGTAATACTTCTCTAACATTTTGATGTTATTTTTTCTGTCAATTTTTCCACTTTCATTATCTGTGTATGCAAACCACTTAAATAGCAATTCAACAAAAATATGTTTACCAATTTCTGTTAAAGAACTTTCCTTAATAATTGAAGGCATGATTAGGTTTCCTTCATTATCACATGGATTATCACACAAAAGCCCCTTTCCGTATGCGTAGTTTAATAAGTTCTGACAACAGACTTTCGCATAGTCTTTATCTCTCTGACGGATTTGAGCTTCTATAAGTCCGTCAACATCAAAAATTATTTGGTTACTCATATTCTTTTTAGTTTGTAAAGTTGCTAATGGTTTGGTGAGAGACAACGTTAAGTTGTTTTCTCGACCTTGTTAGCGTTTGATTGGATAAAATCAAGAGTTCCTAATATATTCTTTCTACTTGAAACCAATCTGTTTATTTTCATACGAATGCCATCTAATCTCATTTCTTTATCCAAGCAATCATCTCTCTTTTCTTGTTCTGACTTTTCGGAAGATAACTCCAAAAGTTTAGCATCCAATTTTTGTATTTCAAACTTCATTTTGTCCGTCCATTCATCAAGCCGTTTAGGATTATTTTTTGCCAACAAGAACGGATATTGAAGGTCTGTATCATCTTTTGACCAAATATCTAACAAATATTCAATGGAATATTTGTTTTCCAACTTATTCAGCATAGAATCAAGTTCACATAAAAGCCAACTTTTTAATCGCTCTATATCAGTTTGAGGATTTATTTTTATCCATGAACTTTTTTCTTCTGCAATACTCCCGCCAGCAAAGCTTAATTTCCTACCCGATAGTTCTGTAAATTCACGGCAAAACAAAAAGTAATTTATTCTGAAATTTTCAGTATGTTCCTCTTTGTAATATCGTTGGCTTTGAATTTCGACTTCTATCTGAAACAATCCCATATCTTTAATAAAACGCATTCCTTTATTTTGGAATGCCTTGCTTTTCATATATGGTTTAATGATTGCTTGTATTATTTCTTTTCTCATATATCAACGCTAATGTTTGGCAGCGTTCCGCTTTTTAGTCGGTTTGCTGTTTGTTAGTCGCTTATTCCCATTCAAATGTTGATAAGTAACGAAGACCATTATAGTCCGCAATCTCTTCAACATATTTTTTAGGTATGCCAAGATGACCTTTCATGTTTTCTTTAAGAATAAAAACTTTTTGGTTTTTCTTTTTATCTCTAAAACCATTCGGGATATAGCAGAAAGTACAATTATTTGAGGCATTATTAAGGCCATTTCTATTTAATGATTTTTCAACCCAACAATCAAGTACATTATTGTCTATTATAACTGATTGAATTAATTGAACAGAATTCATTGTACATGTTTTGTCAATTTTAATTCTTAAAAACTCTGGATAATAGAATTTTATACCTAAGTCTTTACAGAACTGACAACGATGTTCGGGATTGGGACGCTTTTTGCTCTGACCGGATTCATACGCTTCCAACTCCTTGAGGTATTGCTCTTGATTAAAATACTCCATAAATTCGGTTTCATTTTTATCGGTATGCCCAATCCATGTCATATATTTCAAACCGGCAGTCGAGGCTGTTGTACCAGTCGGATTAAGTTCAAAAATAAAAGAGCCCAAGAAGGATACCGATACGGTATTCGTCGCTTTCTGCAATGATATACCCTCATGGCTATTATACATGATTGCCGCATTTGCGACAGTTATTTTTTTCGCTCTTAGTATTTCCTTGATTTTATCTGTGTCTGCCGGAATAACATTCAACAGATTCTCAAGTCCTTCAGAAGAATATTTCATAATAAGAGAATCTTCGTCATAGTCCATTACACCAAGCTCTTTACAGAACTGGCAACGAAGTTCCTTATTGTCTTCATCGTATTCTTTCCACCATTGACGGAAAGCCGATTGATCCATATATTTCTCAAAGTCAGCTTCGGAATCGAATTGACCGACCCATATCATTATCTTGCTCATTTTCTTTTTTTATTTTTCAAGCGACTAATGTTCGGCAGCGTTCCGCTTATTCAGTCGGTCTGCTGTTTGTTATCAACTTATATTTTGTCTGACAACACCATGTTCATAAGC
>NZ_QVLZ01000098.1:0-2777 GCF_003435205.1 Bacteroides sp. AF32-8BH
TTGGGAGAAAATCAGTTTCATATACTTTTTCTAGATCCAATTCTTGTTAGATAAATAGATTAGATGTTCTATTTTTAAGATATCAGGCTAAATACAATTGAGCAAAATCAATGAATGAAAGAAAAAGTTAGTAAGATTGCACATGAATATGCAGTAATTAAATTGTTTTTATTCATATATGCGGTATGAATATTCGATAAAAGACGTTTTCTCAGGAATGTTCCACACCGAGAATCACTTCGTTTCTCGGTGTGGAACATTTTGATTCTTTAAATGGAACCTAACAAATCATTTAAAGAATAATAATAACTTGTTTTATAGTAGTTGTTTTCTTCTAGTTAGTGCCGATAATACAAAGAACGGAATCTTTTCATTTGATTAATATTGTCAATATTAGATACTATTCTATCACTACGCGGGCGATAAAAAGAATAATTTGCAATAATATTATCCTTTTTTATTTGAATTACGTTTGGCTAAAGTGGAAATCCCTGCGGTTTTCAAAACACTCCTGATAACAAGATGCATATTCTAAATTATAGGTAATCTGAATATGCGTTTTTTAATATTATACTCACTTTTATCCTATATCAATTATTGGTCCATTTTTCATTGTACATACAATTTGCATGCAAATGTATTAATCTAGAGATTAAAGTTAGTCAATAATTGAGCATTCCTTATTCTTTCCTCTTTTTCAAAGTATGCTAAATAGTGCTCGGTTACAGATAAGTTAGAGTGTCCCAAGCTTTCAGAAATATATGAGGTTTTTGCACCTCCACGTTTTAATACTGTAGCAAAAGAATGCCTTGCCGTGTAAGTCGTCAACTGAAAAATTCCAATGTCTTGGGCTATTTTTTTAAGTCTTCTGTTACATTTGGTTATAATACGCCGTACCAATCTAATCTTTTCAAAGGCATCTTCAGTTCCTCTAGCATATTTAAAAATATACGTTTGCGGGCTTAATCTTGGATTACCCCATTTTTGAATAATATTCCACATTTCAGGAGTAATGATTGCATGTATCTCTTTGTTATGTTTGGTAGTTCGAGATGTCTTAGAGCGTACAAAGCATATTTCTCCATCCATAATATTTGAATACTGAAGAAATAATAAATCCATAAAATTAATGCCATTACATAAATAAGAAAACACCCAGAGATCCCTAAATTCTTCTATATCTTTTGTTTCACATTGATAAGACATTACTTTTTTTATTTCAGAAAGAGTAAGTGCTAATTTACGTCCACACCCTTCAGGAATTTCATATTTATTCTTTCCAAAAGGAAAAGATGATTCTTTTATGATACCATCATGTACAGCACGATTTAAGACACACTTTAAAGCTCGGAAATAAATACTTATGCTTGAATAGCTTTTACCTTCTGATATCCAAAATTTTTCACAACGTTTAAGCCAATCAATTGTAATGTTTTCCAAAGGTATAGTGGAACCTCCGAAATCTTCTAAACTTTTTAAAGCACTTTGATAATTTAAGTAAGTGTTTGCTTGTTCATTGGCTTCCAGTTCTTTCATTTTTAAGCGAAAAGCACTGCGCAAAGTCATATCATTCATCTGCCTTCCTAACCTGGCGCTTAATGTTTCAATACTAAATTCTCCTTTTTGTATCAGTTCGTTAACTTGTTGCTTAATAGTTGAAAAACTACTCTCTATATCTGATCGAATTTCTGCCAATAACCGGCTTTTTACTTTTAATAACCTTGCCCAATCTTCTTTTGACACTTCCTTCCCAGTTGAGTAATATTTTTGCTTTCTTCTATATACCACTTGAACTTTAACAGGAAACTGTCCACTCTTTTTTGCTCTTCTGGTATCTAATATGGTTAAAACCGAAATTCCATCTTTTGAATATTTGAACATAAAATGAATATTTATATCTATACAATAGGTAAAGCATACATATATTGTATGCAAAATGTATGCAAATGTAATAAATCAGCCTGATTTTAATAAGTACATAAGATTCTATTTATCAAATATTTGAGTATTTATTTTTCAATTAGGAATCTTTCTATTCTATTTTTTTCGAAAAAAATCTTATCTTCGTTTAGTAAGGTTACAACATAAAATGTATTACTATTGAATAAGCGCTTATGGAATTTATTTTAAGTATAACCTTTAAATTTATTAATTATGAGAAACAGAGATACATGAAACCTTTGTGTGAAAACGGTAATCTCATTTACCGCCTCTAATTACAAATTCTCTAAAAACTATTTCTAATTAAAAAGAATAAGATGAAAGAAATTATAAAACACAAGTTTTCATACTTGTTATTCTTCCTTTTGTTGGTTTCGTGTTTTGCTTCAGCTTATGGGCAAGAACGAACGATCACTCTTAATCTATCGAAAGTACCCTTGAACACTGCTTTGAAAGAAATTGAGAAACAAACTTCAATGTCAGTAGTCTATAACACAAATGATGTCGATATAAATCGTGTCATATCTATCAAGGTAACAAAAGAATCTTTGAATAATGTAATGAATCAGTTATTCAGAGGAGTAAATGTCAGTTTTTCAATAGTAGATAATCATATTGTACTTTCTGCGAAGAGTAATAAAGAAGAGCAGCAGAAAAAAACACCAATTACTGCAAGTGGTACTGTTACTGATTCAAAAGGAGAACCATTGATTGGAGTTAGTATTTTGGTAAAAGGAACTTCAAATGGTACTATCACTGATATGGATGGAAATTTCAAAATACAAGCAGCTAAAGGTGATGTACTTGAAGTATCCTATATCGGTTATGCCTCCCAA
>NZ_QVLZ01000099.1:0-2757 GCF_003435205.1 Bacteroides sp. AF32-8BH
CCCCCCCCGCCCCCAAAGGGGGAGCGACCAAACGGCAGCCTCTCTCAATGGAGTGTTACGTCGTTCGGATTCGGAAGAAATTTTGCAGGGTTCGGAAAACGGTTGTGTGCTTATTCTAAAAAAAGTTTATGGTGTGGCGCTCGTCGGGACGGGTGGTCCCGCCCCTTGCCGCTGGGCGCTCCCCGACCGATGATTTTTAAGTGACTGATTTTGTGCTGTTTTGGGGGTATATTAAGAATAGAAGAAATAGAATAAGTTAAGTACTTGATACACAATATAGGGCATTTTCCATATTGGAAATTCTCATTTTCCAATCTAGAAAATACTGATTTCCTAATATAATACTAAACAGGAAAATAATATTTCCCTTAATATTGTTTTTATGGAAAATAATAGTTTACTTTGTGGAGAATAATATTTCCCAAAAACACATCAAAATGGAAAATAAAAAAGCAGTTAAGTTAACCGATTTTCAAAAGAACGAAGAAAATCCTTTTATGAAACAAGCTATAGAAGGTATTGAAAATCATGTTGTTAAAAAGTATAAGAGTAATAGTGGTGGCGATAAGAGAGCCGTAGTAGCTTTAGCCGACACTGAAACTGGAGAAGTGTTTAAGACTTCGTTTATCCGTCAAATAGAAGTAGATGAAGAACAATTCACTAAATTGTATCTTTCTAACTTTGCTGCATTCTTTGACCTATCACAAGCAGCTATTCGGGTTTTTGGTTACTTTATGACCTGCATGAAACCCAAAAATGATTTAATCATCTTCAATAGAAAAAAATGCCTAGAATATACCAAATACAAAACAGACAAAGCCGTTTATAAAGGACTTGCAGAACTTGTAAAAGCTGAAATCATAGCCCGAGGACCAGCCGATAATCTTTGGTTTATTAATCCTCTGATAGTATTCAATGGTGACCGAGTGACATTTGCTAAAACATACGTTCGGAAAAAGACTTTAGCTGCCCAAAAGAAAGAAGAAGCAGAGAAACGACAATTATCACTTGGCTTTGATGAACAGTAACACTCCATTGAGTGAAGCTGCCGTTTGGTCGCTCCCCCTTTGGGGGCGGGGGGGGATAGATAAAGTTCCTCTATGTAAAGTTATAATGGGGGATGAAAGGCAAGGTTCGCTAACCTTACCCCGATTGTTTATGCTTCCCAGCATTCAATCTATCCCCGTTTATGGGTTTCTCTTTCACCCTACAAAGATAACCTCATGGGGGAAAAATGTCCAAGAATATGGGGTAAAAACTATCAAGTCGGTAGAAAATAAGTATCTTTGAAGTACATTTTTAGTAGAGGTACTGGTATGCCTAGACGAAGCAGATAGGCAAAAATAAAGCCGCTGGAGATGTCGGATGTCCGTCAATTAACTCCAGCGGCTTGTATTTTGGTAACTCTCCCGTATCGGTCGGCTACCGTTTGGTCAGCAACAAAGGTAGTACTTTATTGTCGCAAATCCAAATGTTTTCCCCTTTATTTGTGCATTTACAGAACATTTGCTAACTTCGCACCTATGCAGTATGGTGATAGCACACTAGCACCCTAAAGGGTGCGTGTGTAAGGGGACAAGCCCCCTTAACCCCCTGTCAGCCGGCTGTCACCGGCTGTTATCGATTGTCACAAAAATGTTAACTTATGGGAGCAACAAGTATTCATGTACAAGCAGTGAAGCCGGGGAGTGAGATTCACAACTTTAGGGAAAAAGAGTTGGACTATGTTCGTCCCGAACTTAGTCATTTGAATGAAAGCTGGGTTGGAGATAGCATCTCCCATCGGCTGGAAAGTGCGAAACAAAGATATCTCGATACGGTTGGGCAGAAGATGCAGGCTAAAGCCGCACCCATACGAGAGGGAGTAATAGTAATCAAACAAGAAACCACCATGCAGGAACTCCAGCAGTTTGCCACGGTCTGCAAAGAACGTTTCGGTATCGAAGCATTTCAAATCCATATACACAAGGACGAAGGATACATGAACGCAAAGCAATGGACACCTAACCTTCATGCCCATGTAGTTTTCGATTGGACGCAGCCGAATGGGAAAAGTGTGCGTTTATCGCGTGATGACATGGCAGAACTCCAAACCATAGCATCTGAAACACTGGGCATGGAACGTGGCGTTTCTTCTGACCGCAAACACTTATCGGCTATGCAGTACAAGACCGAATGTGCGAAAGAACAGCTTCAGGAACTATCAAACGATATATCCAGTGCATTAGACAAACACAAGGACGTACAAAACCAGCTTCTTCAGCTTCAGAAAGAACTACGTTCCATTGAAACAAAGAAGAACGTCCAAAAACTCATTTCTAAGGCTTCAGAGAAGTTTTACGGCTTGATTGGAAAAACAGTCAACGATAGGGAAAAGGATGCCTTAAAAGCCAAAGTAAAGGCTTTAGAGGGGGAAAATGAACAGCTATCCGATAGACTGGGAAAGGCTATACTTGAAAAAGAGCAAAACGGCACAAAGGCATTCAAAGCCGAGAATGACAAGGAGTATTATAGACAACAAATGGACAACGCAAGGACAACCAGTAACCGATTAAGGACGGAGAACCAAGAACTAAAGACCGAAACCAAGGAATTGAAAAAAGAACTTGGTAAGATGAAAGACTTGTTCAATTCCGAACAACTGGAGGCTTTAAGGCATCATTTCCCAAACATATCAAAAGCTATGGAAGAGGGGAAAGACCTACTCAAGCAAATCACCAGAAGCAGAGGTTTCGGTATGGGTATGTAACCCCCCCC